>NZ_JBNGPA010000032.1:0-69798 GCF_050589845.1 Carboxylicivirga agarovorans
CTTAATATCTGTGATAGATTCTTCCTAATTACACGGTAAAGTTAACGCAGCAGATGGAGCTTTTATCCAAAGAAAATATTCTTTTTTATCTTCTTCTCTTTTTCAAGTACAAACTAACGATTACACGAATTACACGGATTATCTAATCGCGTAGCGATTAGTGGTAACCATAATCAAATGGCCCAGTCAATAATACGTGTACCCCGATAGCCATTGGGGTTAGCGGATTATACGGTTTATGGCATCGCCATAGCAATCGCGTAGCGATTGCACAATTCGTGTAATTCGTGTAATTCGTGGTTCATTTTTTTTATTTATTTAAATCATTGGTTTGTGTTATTTTTTGCCTCTCAGTAAAACCACGGTTTTCTTTTTCTTTTGACCACGCCCCAATAGTTATCGGCGTGCTTGCTTTAAGTATCAGTAATTCAGTTCTCTATTTACTGTTTGGCAGTTCATCAATTAAGCAATTCGACAATCCTACAATCCTACAAACCTACAAACCTACACTTCCATTCATCAACTTTTAAACAAAAAAAGCCCTGACTATTTCCAGTCAGAGCCCTTATATCATACTTTGTCACAAATTATTAGACGGTGTATTCATCATGTTCATCATCACCTCCTCCAGGTTAAACTTAGCAGGCTTCTGGCGTGGTGGAAACTCTTTGAATGTTTCTATCATTTCACCTACTTTAACCTGGGCCGGAACAGCTAAAAACTGCGCAACGCGCTCCATCCATTCATAATAACCATTGGCGTCGGTTGAAGCCCTCTCGTATGGATCCATTCTCAGATCAAAGATCAAAGGAACACGTAAGGCCGTGAAAGGTTCCATCCAAACTCTGAACTGCTTAGCTTTTTGTTCCATAAAGACCAACTTCCAACGGTCATAACGGTAAGCAACCAGATCACCATCATCACTCCAGTAAAAAAACTCCTGCCTCGGCCACTCAGACTGTGGTTTTTCATCTATCAGGTTCGGCAAAAGGTTATAACCATCGATGTGAACCTTATACGTCATATCGCCAACCGTGTGTCCTCTTTTGAGTTTATCTTTAATGTCATGCTCACCAACAACCGCCATCAAGGTCGGCAACCAGTCTGTGTGAGAAGTTATACCGTTTTCAATTTGTCCGGCTTTGATCTTTTCGGGCCAGCGCATGGCAAACGGAACACGATAGGCCCCTTCCCAGTTGGTGTTTTTTTCGCCGCGGAAAGGTGTTACGCCACCATCGGGCCACATATTGAAATGCACACCGTTATCTGTTGTATAAATAACAATGGTATTATCAGCAATGCCTAACTCATCCAACTTATTAAGTAGTATGCCTATCTGATCATCGTGTTGGATCATTCCATCGGCATACACATTTAAGCCCGATTTGCCTTTGTATTCATCCGGCACATGGGTGTGGTAATGCATGCGTGAAGGATTAAACCATACAAACCATGGTGTTTCCTCATCTTCTTTTCGTTCTATAAATTCCATTGTGACATCCAAAAATTCCTGGTCAATGGTTTCCATGCGTTTTTTGGTCAGCGGGCCCGTGTCTTCCACTTTACCATCTGCCGTTGATCTAATAACACCGCGTGGACCAAAACGCTCTCTGAATTCCGGATTCTGCGGATAGTTCGAATGTTCAGGTGCTTCCTCGGCATTCAGGTGGTAGAGGTTACCAAAGAACTCATCAAAGCCATGCTCGGTGGGCAGAAATTCATCTTTATCACCTAAATGATTCTTACCAAATTGTGCGGTTGCATACCCATAAGGCTTTAATAGTGTGGCCAGGGTAGGATCTTCTTTTCGAATTCCAAGGTCAGCTCCTGGCAGGCCTACTTTCGTTAAGCCTGTTCTCACAGGCATTTGTCCCGTAATAAAAGCCGAGCGCCCCGCAGTACATGACTGCTCAGCGTAATAGTCGGTAAATTGCACACCCTCGTTGGCAATACGATCGATGTTGGGAGTTGTATATCCCATCATACCTTTATTGTTGTAACTTAGATTAGATATCCCGATATCATCGGCCATAATAACTAAAATGTTTGGTCTTTCGCTTTTTTGTGCAAATGCGACAAGGGAACTAAGGGAGATCATTAAATAGAATAATACCGTTTTTCTCATACCTTTTTTGTTTGTTATAGTTAATATTCAGTATTCAACTTATAATTACATGACAAAGATATGGTGAGTCACTACTTCAGTTGTGTAACGAAAGTGACTAAGAGTATCGCGAATGCGTCAAGTGATATGAAGGGATTACTTATTTAATAAGCTTGAGGGGGAGTAACCAAACTGATCTTTAAATATTTTAGAAAAATGACTTGTTGATGTATAGCCCATTTTATAGCTGACATCAGTAATAGAAAGACGTTGTTCCAGTATCATGTGCCTGGCCTGCTCAAGTCGCACTTGTTTTCGATAGCTGGTCATGTCAAGACCATGATAGGCCTTGAATAAGCGTTGCAGTTTTCGTATGCCTACCGACAGTTTGTCTGATAGCTCTGATATTTTAACGATCTCGTCATTGGATTCAAGCAGCATCTTCTCTGCCTCATATAAGGTACTGAGATCATCCTGATGCATAAAACTGTTTTTATCCGATCTTTGACTTTGTTCTTTGAATATCTGCTCAAGTGCCAGCATGATTAATTCTTCCGATTTATTGATCATATAACCTTTAGCAAAATCATCTTCAATTTTATAGCTGGATAACTGATGCAACACTTTTTGCACCTCAGGTGTAAACGGAAACTTATAGCACCATTGCTCATCTTTCATTAGTTGGCGGGTGACTTCAGCAGGCAACTTGTAATAGCTGCATAGTGACATGAGTTTATCGACGCTTACAAACAATTGTATTTGCTTAAACCTGGTATAGGCAGGAACAATGTTATTGTAGGAATAATACTTATTAAAGAATAAAAGGTAATTATGAATGCCCGATTCATTGTTTTCATCGTTGGTAAATATGTAATTGGGCTGATTGAAGACATATATTAATGAGAAATGGTGTATGCTTTCATCTTCATCAACTTTACGATTGATGATAAAATCCTGAAACAGGTTAAACTCACCATCCTGCAGAATGATGCCTTTGACCAGCTGATTTCTTGAGATCTGACCTTTCCCCAGGTGTTCAGGAATAGACATGATGTTATTTTCTATTGTGCCGCCCAGTTGGGTAGCCAATTCATGCAGTTGGGTTTCTGTTTTGGTGATTTTAAATTGCAACATGGTGCTTATCACTGTTTTTTACCTAAATCGCGATGTGCCAAGTATTCATTTTACTGCATCCAACTTGGTGTAGCAAACAAAATACTGTGATGAAGATACATTTATGTATTTGATTAATATTGAAATATTCAAAAGAAATTACACTTAGCTCATAAGCACAGGCTGCCCTGAAAACGAATTACCACGTCTTGGTATGCCTGCATACCATGTCTTGGTAAGCCTGCATAGCACGTCTTGGTAAGCCTGTATACCACGCCGTGGTAAATGACATGTTATTACCGAAGCATGTTGTCATATTCATGTAAAATTGAATGAATGACCTGATAATGTTGATTTTAAGTGAGTAAATAATTAACTTTTTCTACTTCAATAGTATTCATGTATATAAAGCGCTATAATATGAAAATGTCAATCAGGTTAATTTTAGTTTTAGTTACAGTATCTTTCTTTACAAGTGCTTTTGCCCAGGATATTCCGGTTAAAGAAAGCGATCAAAAGAAAATGTTATCGGAGAAATACAAAGGAAAATCCTATTCTCCGCATGCCAAACGCGATTTTCCAAGTAAAGTGCTTTGGGGTGATTCGCATCTTCATACGGGAATGTCTTTCGATGCTGGTACAGCAGGATGTATATTACTTCCGGAAGATGCTTATCGTTTTGCAAAAGGAGAGGAAGTCATTTCTTCATTTGGTATTCCGGTTAAACTATCGCGTCCGCTCGATTGGCTGGCAGTTACTGACCATAGCGACAATATGGGATTTGTTATTGATATGATTGCCGGTAAGCCTGAAATAATGGCTAACCCCATGGGAAAAGACTGGCATGACAGACTGACGGTTGCCAATAAAGAAGAAAAACCTGAAATAGCCTATGAGATCATTAAAGCTTTGATGGTTACTAAAACCTTTCCACAGGAAATATACTATGGACCTGAATCAGCAGGCTATAAATCGACATGGGAAAATATTGTTGGTGCTGCAGAAAAACATAATGATCCCGGGCAATTTACAGCTATGATAGGTTATGAGTGGACCTCCACATTGAATGGAAATAACCTGCATAGGAATGTCCTATACAGAGATGGTGCGGTAGAGGCATTAAGGCTGGTTCCCTATACAACAACACCACCATTGGGCAGTTCTGATCCGATGGAACTGTGGAAATGGATGACCAATTATGAAAAGGAAACAGGAGGACAGGTATTGGCGATAGCCCATAATGGTAATTTGTCAAATGGTTTGATGTTTCCGCTTGTTGCACAATATACAGGTCGAGAACTGGATGATTTTTACATGAAAGAGCGCGCTAAATGGGAGCCCATTTATGAAATAACCCAAATAAAGGGAGATGGCGAGGCGCATCCGTTGTTGTCGCCCAAGGATGAATTTGCAGATTATGAAACCTGGGATTTTGGTAACATTGTACCCGGTAATATGGTCATTGCCAAAGAAACGGAAATGTTGCCGAAAGAATATGCTCGTGAGGCATTGAAAAATGGTATGGTACTGGAAAGTAAATTTGGTACCAACCCCTATAAAATGGGTTTTGTAGGTGCCACCGATAGTCATACGGGACTGGCTACAGCCCAGGAAGATAATTTCTTTGGTAAGCATTCTGGTTATGAGCCGGATCCTAACCGGATGGATCATTTGTTCATGCAAAGCACCGTTGGTAAAATGATGAGTTGGGGACAGGTAGCTGCCGGTCTTGGTGCCGTGTGGGCCAAAGACAATACACGCAAAGAGATCTTTGATGCGATGCAGCGCAAGGAGGTATATGCGACCACAGGCAGTCGAATGGCCGTTCGCTTTTTTGGAGGCTGGGAATATACGGATGAGGATTTAATGAGCAGGGAACCAGCATTTGCCGGTTACCAGAAAGGTGTACCTATGGGAGGCGACTTATTCGATGCGCCAACGGGTAAAGCGCCCACATTTATGGTGTATGCTTTGCGTGATCCGATAGGAGGAAACCTTGATAGGATTCAAATTATTAAAGGCTGGTTGGATAAGGACGGTGCAACCCATGAACGTGTATATGACGTGGCTGTTTCAGACGGCAGGGTGATCGATAAGGACGGCAGATGCAAAAAAGATGTGGGCAATACGGTTGATGCGGCTACTGCAAGTTTTAAAAATTCCATCGGGGCTTCAGAACTTAGTGTGGTTTGGACTGATCCTGAATTTGATCCGAAGCAAAAGGCCTTTTATTATGCCAGGGTTATTGAAATACCAACACCTCGCTGGACCACCATTGATGCTTTCCGTTTTGGTATTGAAATACCTGAAGGAGCTCCTGTAAGTACTCAGGAAAGAGCTTATACCAGCCCGATCTGGTACTCTCCGAAGAAATAGCTTATCAGCTGAGAATATTAAGAGCTGCATTCTGGATTATCGCAGTTAAAACGCAAGATAACCGGGCACCGGGTAGTTAACCGGGGCCTGGTTAAACTGTACTTTCAGTACGGTTTAATTCATGTATCACAAAAAAAACATTGATGGAAAAGATGTCAGTATTCGCATATATAGTAATAAACAAGCTGTCCCTGGTAGCTGTCGGAATCAGTTCTGCTCTTTTCAACTTTCAACATTTTTGATCAAATAATGGATTTTAATGCTTAAATCATTTAGATTTGAATATAAGCATTAAGGACCAGTCTGTTACAATTGGTGGGCAGTAAATAGAAAATTGTAACAGAAAGAGCAAAGACCTAACACGAATATGTACGAAACTTTTAACCTGTTTGCAGCTATTGCACTTGCTATCTTTATTGAGGCAATGCCTTTTTTAGTGATTGGCGCACTCTTCTCTGCATTTATCGAAGTATATGTCTCCACTCAGCGACTCCTGCGCATGGTACCAAGGAATATTGCAGGAGGTCTGGCATTGGGTATTAGTGCTGGTTTTGTGCTTCCAACCTGTGAATGTGGAGTGGTACCGATCGTTCGTCGCCTGATGAACAAGGGAGTACCTCCTTATATTGCCATCGCCTACATGTTGGCGGCCCCCATCGTAAATCCGGTAGTTTTGGCGTCTACCTACATTGCGTTTCGTGGAAGTTTTACCATGGTTTTTGCCAGGATATTGCTGGCTGTTATAGTTGCAGCAACTGTGGCATTGATAGCTAAGTCACTGGTCAATGTTATACGTCATTCATACCAATTGGCAGATGAGCACAAATGTGATCACGAGCATCATGATCACAATCATCATGATCATTCCCATACATCCCATAAGCCGAAAATAGTCACTGTACTCAGGCATGCTGCAATGGAATTTATGGATATGGGTAAGTATCTTATCATAGGAGCGTTAATTGCGGCAGCTTTTAAAACGTTTCTGCCCGTAAGTGTCATGGATAGCTTTGGTGATAACCTGGCTTTATCCATTGGCGGAATGATGGTTCTTGCCATTCTCCTGTCTGTTTGTTCGGAGGCAGATGCCTTTGTGGCCGCCTCATTTGTTGGTTTCCCGCTGGCATCTCAATTGGCATTTATAGGAATAGGTCCAATGGTTGATCTAAAACTAATAGGCATGTATGGCATCACCTTTCAGCGAAGAATGGTGATGGTTTTGATACTTGTACCATTTGTGCTGGTATACCTGATTGCAATGATTGCAGGTAAAGCAGGAATCATAATTAGTTAATGTATGAAGGCGACTTTAGCAAAAATATATGGAATAACAGAGGCCCTTATGCTATTAATCACAGGGCTGTTCGCCTTGGGTCTGTCCTTATCAGATAACTATGGTTTATTAATGAATGAAAACTTCAGGTGGCTAACCTTTGCAGGTGCTTTGTTACTCATAATAGCAGGGCTTGTATTGCTTGTAAAGCCGCCTGAAAAAAAAGGAAGTAACCTGGTGTTTTTTGGTCTTTTGTTTCTGCTTGTTGTTATTGGTAAGCCATTTTTACCCAATTCAGATATGCCTGATCCTTCCGCGAGTTTTATGCAAGCCGGACTGTGGGATCAGATTGATCAGACACGTTTTCCCAAAGAAGAATTGAGCAATCTTTCGACACTTGGGGCAGATATGGTATATACCAGCGGCTCATCCTTTACAACAGTAGGGGTAGTTAAGCGCCTTGACGAATTGGATGAACAACAGAGTTTTGCATTGATGTCAACCTTTATGTACTGCTGTGTGGCTGATATGTTTGGGACCGGGTTCCGTGTTCCGGCAGACAATTTTGATAAACTGGAAGATGGGCAAATGGTAATGATCAGCGGTAAGCTCGAAAAAGAACAATTGCCGGTTGACCTGCCTAATTTCAGGTTTGGCAGGGCATTGATTTCGTCAACCAATAAAGATTACTACCTGAAAGCAGAACATATAATGACCTATAACCGGCTGGATCAATTGCCATTGCTTTCTGAATTAATCACAGAGGGAGAACGAATTGAACGATTCAGAGCGGCACTGGAACGAGCCAGTTTATTGGACAAACTGGCTTCAGATGAACCATTCACCATTTTTATTCCTGTCGATAAGGCTCTTGAGGATCTGGATGTGCCGTTTGAGAAGATGTCAAAAAGGGAATTGAAGAAATTTCTGAAGACCCATATGGTGAAAGGCAAATTGCTGAGCAGGGATCTTATGCAATATGACCAAATTGAGTCGTTAAGTGGCATGGAATTGAAGATTGATTTTAAACACGCAAAGAATACCGTTAATACATCACGTGTCTTATTTAAAGATACAGAAGCGCAGAACGGCGTGTTGCATTTTATTTATCCGGCTCTTACAGCTTCGGAATAGATCATAATTGAAACATTAAAACTCTATGAATAAAATAGTCCACTTGCTTAAACACCCTCTATTTATATTCTTCCTTCTTGGAACAGGTATGTATGTATTATATGTTTTGCTTGGGCGGTATGTAGAAAATAATAGCAGGAAAATTGTTGTCAGTAACGCGCAAATAGAACTTTTGCGTGAAGATTATTTCCGTACCTGGAGTCGTTATCCTACCGAAGAAGAAATGCAGAGCCAGATCTATGGTCATGTGATGGATGAAATATTTTATAAGGAAGCGGTTAACATGGGATTGGATAAATCTGATATCGCGGTGAAGAAAAGGTTGCGTCAGTTAATGGAAATGATGCTGGATGACTATTCTACGGTTTATGCCACTGAACAGCAGTTAAGGGAATATCTGCAATCGAATCCTGATAAATTCAGGGAGGAATCAACCATCTCTTTTTCCCACCTTTACTTTGATGTGAATGATAAGGAAACGGCTTATAAAGTTCTTAAAAACCTTAAGGATGCTTCAGATATAAGCAGGTATGAGGGCTATAGTTTAATGATGGTGCCTGTTGATTTTTACTCAGAGACAATGAGTAACGTTGCCAGAACTACGGGTAAAGAGTTTGCAAACCAGGTATTTCAGTTAAAAACCAATGAATGGCAAGGTCCGATAGCTTCTGTTTACGGATGGCACCTGGTATGGGTTGAGAACATTGAGCCGGGTAAAGTACCTGACCTGAACAGTGTATGGGATATTGTAGAAAGGGAGTGGGCAGCCGAACAAAAAAAGATCAGGAAGAAAGAGCAGTATTCTTTAATGCGTCAACAGTATGAAATCGTTTTTGAAGATACGGACAAATACACAAGTGATAAAAGCTAGTAATTAGTCGTTGTAAATAAGTTTTTCAATGAGTTACCCTCTTAATAAATACCAGGAACTACGATCATTGCCGGCCGCATTTAAAGCAATGCTGCTGTTGCTGATGTTTTGTTGTTTTCAGCCAGGCGACCTGTATGCCGACGATCCGGGTATTGCCAAAGTACGATTGATTCAGCAGAGTGACAGTAGTTATGTTTTTGAGGTTGATATCCCTCAGAACTTTCTTGGCTCTTTTCAAAAACCTATACTTCCTCCGGGATTTACGATTACTAAACCAGAAAGAGAGTTTCAATCCGGCTGGGTTACATTAAAAGCTGATATCATAGCAACAAAAAGAGGGTTCAGCCATGAAGATATTATTGTATTGCCATGGGCCAGGAATGCAGTTGATGTAACGGCGCAATGGTTGGACGGGACTTCTTATAAGGGCTTTTTCACAAGGTCTCTTAATGGCATTCATGTTCCCTTGAATCAGATTATGTCACATGAACTAAGCACAAAAGAGGTGCTGACAACATACTTTATAAGCGGACTCAGACATTGGCAGTTTAAGCTGGTTCACATATTACTCGTATTTACATTGGTTATAGTGCTGCCCAATCGTAAGCTATTTAAGGTTTTACTGGCTTTTACCCTGGGACAAATGACAGCTATGGTTCTGATTGACTTTCAAATTACAGGATCAGAGCTTCTTTTTGGCGATTTAATGCTATTGCTATTGGTAATTTATATCGCCTTTTATCACTATCGTAAAAAGAAAATTCAATACCTCTTACTAATGGTTTTTGCTACTGCTATATGCCATAGTATGTCTTTGGGCAATGAGCTTCGTTCTGAAAGTTTGCTATCAACGCAAAAAGTACAGGCCGTATTTGCATTCAATATGGCGATGGATATGGGAAACTATTTGCTGGGCAGTATTTTGCTAGGGATTATGAGCGTCATTGGTAATGAAAAACTTAATTCAATATACCTGCCGGTAGTATCAGGTAGTCTGGCTGTATTTTGCATGCTTTACATCTTTAATGACAATGTACTGGCGGGTAACGATCAGGTGCTTGACTTCCAAACAAGCAGAAATGAAGCAATGGTGCAGACAACTGTCAATAACCCTATCGAAGGGACGGGAGGTGTATCAAAAAGCAAGGGATTCATGACATCCCCGATCATGTTGTTTCTCTCGGTTGAACCATATGAAACACGTAAAGAAATACTGATAACGGGTCGTGAAGTTGTCAATATACTGGATCTGAAATTGACAGAGGAGAATACCATTCCATCTCATCAGCAACCGTCAATAAAGCGTCGTTTGGAGCAGTTGATAGGTCAAAGGGATTCCACGTTTATTAATAAGGACTTAAGCAATGCAGAAATAGTAGTAGCAAATTTTGTAATATTGGGAAAAGGTGGTGTCACGGTTAAGGAAACTGCAGTTGATGAGGATGTGGATGAAGCCATAGTAGGCATTACTTTGAATTATTTAACTGGTGATTATCCTGATTCGATCCGATTTAACTGGCACTTGTTTTCTGGGAGTGAAAGCATTGATTTATCTATGGTTGATCCGCATGCTACCTATTCAGGTGAGGTAACACCTCTTAAAAATGAGGTAAGATGGGCCAGTCGTATTAAAGGATATAAGGTTCCCGCCATTGAACCCATTGAAGTAAAGAAAGAGCCCATTGCCATTATTTCCTATGCTATCTGGTTTTGTTTGATACTGGCAGTGCTGGTGACCTGGTTTTATAAAAGGGTTTTGTACAATAACAGGATGGCACGGTTTTACCTGACTTTTACCTTATTACTTGGCTTCCTGTTATTTCCTTTTGCTCGTCCAGCACTGGGCATTTCCTTTATCTCCCATGGAAAACCATCAATGGAAAAGGGGAAGTTATTATTGGATGATCTGTTGACCAATGTATACCGTGCATTTGACCAAAAGCTGGAGGATGCTGTTTACGATCGCTTGGCATTGAGCGTAACAGATGAGCAATTGGCAGAGATCTATTTGCAGAACCGTGAATCAATGGCCCTTGAAAACAGGGGAGGGGCAAGAGCTACAGTGGATGAAGTAACAATAAGTGAGGTTTATGCAATCAGCCAATTAAAGGCCGGAACATACCAGGCCGATACTGAATGGACGGTTCGTGGTTCTGTCAATCATTTTGGTCATACTCATTATCGACAGAACAGATACCGCGCTTTGGTAACGCTTATAATAGAGAAGGATATCTGGAAGATCGGCAATGTGGAAATTTTGGATGCCAGGCGCATCTATTAATTGAATAAAGTGATTCAGTATTAGTTTAACATGGCAGATAAAGCATTATAGTATTTGAAAAGCAATAGATTATGATAGAACTGACCCAATTGGAATTTCGATATCCTAAATCTGATTTTAGGCTTTCTATCGAACAACTAAACATAGCTAAAGGTAGTAAGGTGGCGGTTATTGGGCCAAGCGGTTCGGGTAAAACAACCTTACTTAATCTTATTGCAGGCATTATTGATCCCATTGAAGGGCAGGTAAAGGTTGGTAATACAAAAGTGGAGATGCTTTCAGATAAGGCGAGGCGCAACTACAGGATTCAGGAAATTGGCTTTGTTTTTCAGGACTTTCGGCTGATCTCTTATCTGAATGCCAGGGATAATATCTATTTGCCTTTCAAAATCAATAATGGGATAAAAGCCAATAGTGATACAAATGAATGGATTGCACACATGACGAAAGAAATGGGTATTGAAAACAAATTACACAAGTATCCGGGGCATTTGTCACATGGTGAGAAACAGCGACTAGCCATTTGCAGAGCCCTGGTTGCCCGTCCTTCAGTTATTCTTGCTGATGAGCCCACCGGTAATCTGGATCCGGATAATAAGGCTAAAATTATGCAGTTACTATTCTCCTATGTTACTAAGAATAATTCAACCCTGGTGACAGTTACACATGACCATGAAATACTCAAGGGTTTTGATACTGTCATTGATTTTAATGATTTAAGAACCAGAAAGTCATGATTCAGAGTTTATATCTTGCTTTAAAATATTTGCAATACAATAGCTATCAAACGCTGACTCTTGTGGGTTCCATCGGACTGATGCTCTATCTCCCTGCCGGGCTTCAAAAACTGATCAGTGAAAGCGAACAGCAAATGATGTCAAGGGCAGAAACCACACCCCTGATCATAGGACCGAAGGGTAACTCAACCGATTTAGTTATTAACGGGATTTATTTTGAGCAGAATGAAATAGAACAGATAAGCTACCTCAAAGCCCGGGAATTAGATCAGCTTGGGTTTGGTTACTCCATTCCATTGATTTCTGTTTATAAAGCCAGGGATTACCCCATTGTAGGTACCACGCTTGATTATTTTAAGTTCAGAAAACTAAGTGTTGATGAAGGACGTAATCTACAATTTATTGGAGAATGTGTGATTGGCAGTGAGGTCTCAGAAACCTTAAATCTTAGTGTTGGCGACAGCCTGGTTTCCTCTCCTGATAATTTTCTTGACCTGGCTGGTTCGTACCCCCTTCAAATGACCGTTGTCGGTATTTTAAAAGCGTCAAATACCCCGGATGACAAAGCAGTATTCACAGACTTAAAAACCAACTGGGTGATTATGGGCTTTGGTCATGGTCATGAAGATATGTCAATGGTGAATGATCCGACGTTGATATTAAAAAAGGATAGTTCCAATATTACTGCGAGTTCCAAGCTGTTTATTCACAATCAAATTGATGGTAAAAAGCTGCAAAGTTTTCACTTTCATGGTGATATTATGTCATTTCCAATCAGTGCCATACTTTTTGTCACCAATGATCATAAATCAACCACGCTTTTAAGAGGACGCTACAAGACAGCAGATTATCAGGAACAGGTTCTTATTCCTTCTGAAGTGATTAGCAACCTTCTTGAGAATATATTCAGGATAAAACACATTTTTAATACTGTTTTTATTCTCGTTGGTGCAGCTACCTTATTAATCCTGGGTTTAATAATTATTCTTACACTGCGTCTGCGAAGAAAAGAATTATATACCATGTTTACCATTGGTTCAAGCAAAACAAAGACAATGGAAATTATCAGCGGCGAACTTCTTTTTGTCATTTGCGGTAGTTTTTTGCTTGCTACTATCCTATATGGCTTTACTGGTTACTTTGTTGATGATTTTATTCGTCAGTTTATTATTTAAATATATCACCGCTTGCATTTGCAATGGCACTAAATAAAAGAGATCAAATTAACAAACCAAATATCTGACACATGAAACACATAGTTTATTTATTACTGACCCTTAGCCTGTCAGCATGCTTTTCGAAAAAAGGGAATGAACAGGCACAAGCACCTTCAAAACCAGTGATCACAGCAGTGAATTACCCTTTGTATTACTTTACAGAACGTATAGGTGGTGATTATGTTGATTTGAAATACACCATCCCTTCCGATGTTGATCCTGCCTATTGGATCCCTGATTCAGAAAGTCTTACGCTCATTCAGGAATGTGACGTCCTGTTCACTAATGGTGCAGATTATGCCAAATGGTTGAATAATGTAAGTATACCCGAACGTATCAAAGTCAATACCACGGCTGGCCTTAAAGATGAATACATTGAAATTAAAATAGGACAGGCACACAGTCATGGAGATGGGGAGGAACATGTTCATACCGGCCTGGCTTTTACAACATGGTTGGATCTGTCGATTGCCATGCGGCAGGCAGAAGCAATTAAAGATAAGCTGGTTGAGTTGTGTCCTGACAAAAAGAGTGAGATTGAGGCCAATTTTGCAGGACTAAAGACCGATTTAAAAAGTCTCGACGGACAGTTGAAAAACATACAATCAGATGCCGTTTTAATAGGCTCACACCCTGTATATCAATACCTGGCTTCCGCCTATCACTTAGAGATATATAATGTTCATTTTGAGCCCAATGAACTGCCTTCTAACAAGCAGTGGCATGAATTGGATCATTTATTGGACCATTACCCGGCAGCAATGATGATTTGGGAAGCAGAGCCATTGCCTCAAATAAAAGAGGAGTTGGAGAAAAGAAAAGTTGCAGTCATTGTTTATAGTCCGGTTGGGAATAAACCTGTGGAGGGAAATTTTTTAAGTGTTATGCAAAGCAATGTAAAGGAGTTGTCCTCCCAATTGTATTAGGGTGTTGATCTACTGCTATTAAGAATCGTACGTTTTCAACCCTCAAATTGTTATTTAATTAATTGTACTGAATGTTAAATGTTTACGAAGATATTGACTACTATTTTTAATAGTCGTATTTTTTTGAGAATACAAGAACATAGTGCAGAATAATCATAACAATAAATAATGACTATGAAAAAACTAGTATTACTCATTTGTGCAGCATTGATAATTACAGGATTATTAAGTGCTCAGGATATTGGTACTCCGGATATGAAAAATATAAAGGGATTATATCCAGGAGAAACTTATTCCCCCTATGCAAAAAGGAAGTTTCCGAATAATGTTTATTGGGGAGATACACATTTGCATACAGGAGTTTCACTTGATGCAGGTCTATTTGGTAATATTTTAGGGCATGAAGATGCATACAGGTTATTACGAGGTGAAGAAATAACATCATCAACAGGTTTACCTGTTAAGCTCGGCCGTCCACTTGACTGGGTGGTAATAACAGATCATTCTGATTTGATGGGATTAGCTGTAGGTATCCAGGAAGGTTCTCCGAATATTCTTGCCGAACCTTTAGGGAAAAGGTGGCATGAAGCTTTTGAGAAAGGTGGTGAATATGCCGGAAAGGCAGCCTTTGAACTTATTCAAAACTTTTCACAGGGAACGCTTCCTGAGAGCATGTTGAACGATTACAGTCCGGGTTCTGCAGTATACAATAACATTTGGGAAGATATTATCAATACTGCTGATAAATACAATGAGCCGGGAAAATTCACGGCATTGATTGGATATGAATGGACGTCAGTTCCTAAAGGCTTTAACTTACACCGTAATGTGATCCTCAGGGATGATAAAACAAGAGCTGGACAAGTAGTTCCTATGGTTACAATGCCACCACTTGGTTCTACTGATCCACTTGACTTATACAAATGGTTGGAAATGTATGAGGAGAAAACAGGAGGGCAGGCCCTTGCACTCGCGCATAACGGTAACCTGTCAAATGGTTGGATCTTCCCTGTGGATAAGACTTATTCGGGTGGCGTAGTTGATGCCAATTACGTTGAGCAACGTGCCAAATGGGAACCTTTATACGAAGTGACACAGATCAAAGGTGATGGTGAAACCCACCCATACCTATCGCCCGACGATGAATTTGCAGACTATGAAACCTGGGCTGTTGGTAACCTGGACCTTTCAGAGCTTAAGAAGCCTGAGATGCTGGCTGGTGAATATGCAAGAGAAGCCTTGAAGAATGGTCTGATGCTTGAAACTAAATTTGGAACCAACCCATACAAATTTGGAATGGTCGGTGCAACAGATAGCCATACTTCACTGTCAACCGCTGAAGAGGATAATTTCTTTGGTAAATCAGTAAGTGTAGAGCCGTCAAAAACACGCGTAGAGCATCCTTTTATTAAATCGGATCTTGGTGAAATCAGTGGTGATATGATCGTGGCCTCTGGTTACCAGGGTGTATGGGCAACCGAAAATACGAGAGAGGCGATATTCGATGCCATGGAGCGAAAAGAAACCTATGCGACTACAGGTCCCCGTATTCCGGTTCGTTTCTTTGGAGGTTGGGAGTTTACTGATGATGATTTGAGAAGCAGAGCACCGGCATTTGTCGGTTATGAAAAAGGAGTGCCCATGGGAGGAGATCTAAGAAAAAGTACGGGTGCTGAGGCTCCTAATTTTATGGTATATGCCCTTCGCGACCCCATTGGAGCTAATCTTGACAGGATTCAAATTATAAAAGGTTGGGAAGATGCCAATGGCAAATTACACGAACGCGTATATGATGTAGCTGTATCAGGTGATCGGAAAATTGATAAGGATGGAAGGTGCAAAAAGCCTGTTGGTAATACAGTGGACTTAGAATCAGCCAGCTGGACCAATACGATTGGAGCCTCTGAACTAATGGCAGTTTGGAGAGACCCTGATTTTGATCCTAAGGAGAAGGCATTTTATTATGCAAGGGTAATTGAAATACCAACACCTCGCTGGTTGGTATATGACAAAGTAAGACTGGGTGCTCATATTCCTGATGGAGTCGAATTGATAGGTCAGGAGCGTGCCTATACTTCTCCTATTTGGTATAATCCACCTGAATAGGGTAAACAATAAGACAAGATCAAGAAAAGAGCAGGATTATCCTGCTCTTTTTCTATTTCAGGGCTTCAAAAAAAGATGAATGAAAATTGCTAACGGTAGTGATATATCAGCGATTAGAAAATGAATTTACTGGCAGAAGTCAGCATTTATTTTTTTTCATTACTTATTAATTTATCTAGTTTTGTAGTAAACCAAGAGGTAAGACGTATATGGAAATTGAAAGTTACTTTGATCTTTTTCTTTTATTTGGTGCCGCATTTGCATTCCTGATGTCAATGTATCTTGTATTTTATCCCCACAACTTATTTGCCAATAGAATTTTAGGTGTATTGGTATTTACATGGGCGTTTACGGTTGTTGGCTATGTATTGGGTTCTTTTGGCACTCCCCGATCGTTTTTCATAAAATATCCGCATTTCTATGGTGTTTCCACCTCATTTTCCCTATTATTTTTTCCTTTAATGTTCATGTACATAAAGAGTTACCTTTATAAGGATGCCCGGCGTTTCAGAAAGGGAATAATTCATTATGTACCTTCCATAGCTTATGTAATCATTTTTATGCCCTTCTTTTTAAAAAGTGGTGCAGAAAAAATAGAGATGTTAAAGCATGGGTTTTCTCCATGGATAATAACACTTCAGGGAGTTTTAAATATTGTCATTATACTTCAGGGGATTTTCTATTCCATATTATCATTACGCTCACTTCATCATTTTCAATATTTTAGAAAACGGAAGCTATCAAAGAACCAGGTTCAATCAGTTAAGTGGTTACGTTTTTTTGTCATTGCCAACGTTTTGTTATGGATCATTGGAGCATCAGGAGCCTTAACTGAGATTGTCGATATTTCCTATCCCATCAATCCATTCAATATCTTTTACCTTGGTTTGACATTATTAACTATTGTTATTAGTGTTTTTACAATAATACGCCCTCAACTTTTCGCCATAGAGGAAGATGTGACAAGTCTTCTGGATGAACCAAAGGCGGAGGAAGATACCATAAGCGATGAAGAAAAGGATCAGCGCGATTATGACTTTTTACTGGAGTACTTCAGCAGAGAAAAACCATTTCTGAAGAATGATCTTAAAATGAAAGACCTTGTCAATGGAACGGGCTTATCCAATAAACGGATAACTGATATTTTAAATTTAAAGTTTGATAAATCATTCTTTGACCTGGTAAATGAATACAGGACCAAAGAAGCCATTCGTTTAATACAGGAAGGATTTCATCAGAAACATACCTTGCCCCATTTAGCTGAAGAAGCCGGGTTTAATTCAAAGACAACTTTTAACCGGATTTTTAAGAAGTATACCGGACACACGCCCAGCGAATACATTCAGAGAAACAATTATTAAAGGAAAGTAAGTTTGCTGTCGAATATTAGGGTATTCGCTGTTATTTGTAATTTTGAATTGTGTCTTAAAGATCTTGAATACAAATACAAGGTTTAACTGCTTACTATCTACAATTATTAATTTCATACAGAGAATAACATGATCCTATGATATGTTATTTCTCCATACAAAGGCTCCTAATGTGACTTACACCTTATATTAAAACTAAACGATAATGGGGTAGAATAGTTAGGTTAGATACAGGAGTTGAACTAATCTGTGTATTCAAGATATAATTCTACTAGAGTTGAAACTAAATATACTTCATGTTATCGATCTTTAGATAGAGGCCTTAGCCTGCAATTTAAAGGGCAGGAATGAAAAAGAATCTAGTATTCTTAATTATTTCAGCAAGGGCAGGGTTTAAGCCCGACTTTTTAAGAGTGTCTCCAGGATTAAATAATACCTATCTCCTTCGCAAAAGCAAAAAAGACCCTGCAGTAATTGACAAGTAACCGAATGTGCAATTGTTTACCAAATTCTATACAGGAGGTAAGTGAATTTTTAAAAAAATCCCCGGAGTTATGAGCTCCGGGGACATAAGATATTATGAACTATTCTACAAAGGCTATTTGTACTAAGTTCACTTAATGGTTAGTTTTTAACAATGCGAATAATTTCTGTTTCACCTTCGATTTCGATAGAAAATAAATAAACGCCATTTGAAAGGTTTGAAATAGTCACTTGATTTAAACCTGCATAAAGAACCGTTGATCGAACAACTGAACCTGCTGCGTTATAAATAGTTAAATTTGCTGAATTAGTTAACTCAATATTTACAAAATCAGTAGCAGGGTTAGGATATGCTTTTAATTCAAAGTCTGGCACAACATCTTCAATAGCGGTAGGTACATTATCTACAGTACCTGTACCTGAGAAAGTAGCCGTCTCTGCGCCCGAATTAGTCATCCATCCGTTTTGCGGAACCAGGTCAGTGTTATTGTCGTTATACATGAAATAAGAAGTAATCATACCCTCATTCCAGATTCTCCACTTAAATTCACCATTCCACATTTCATCAGTATATGAAATCTTCACTCCTTCAGTAGGATGTTGATATACCGGCTTGTTATTGCTATCCGTTTCTACATACTCATATGTACCATTAAGGAAAGTTTGTGAAGCATTGGCAATAGTAACAGATGTACCTTCGAAAATACTTTGGGTACCAGTGCCAGAGAAAGTAGCTGTTTCTGCGCCCGAATTAGTCATCCATCCTTCTTGCGGAACCAGGTCAGTGTTATTGTCGTTATACATGAAATAAGAAGTAATCATACCCTCATTCCAGATTCTCCACTTAAATTCACCATTCCACATTTCATCAGTATATGAAATCTTCACTCCTTCAGTAGGATGTTGATATACCGGCTTGTTATTGCTATCCGTTTCTACATACTCATATGTACCATTAAGGAAAGTTTGTGAAGCATTGGCAATAGTAACAGATGTACCAGTATAATCTTGTGCATTGACTTTATCATTCATTCCAAATAAAGCAAACACCGCCAATAATGTTATCAGCCAATTTTTCATTTTGTGTACATTTTTTTTCATGTAATTCAATTTTAAATTTAACATCGCAACAAACATAGAAGGTATTGAATAGGCGGATGTACCAACTTGAATAAGTGTGTACCAATGGTTCAATATTGATATAGCTGTAAATGGTACAGTTGATTGGATTTTAGATTTGGTGCATCTTAACATTCAGAATATTAGTGTTATATGGATGGTGTATTGATAAAGGTAATATTGTTCCCCGCGCAATTCCAATTTTGCGGATCCAAATGGCAGGAGTTGTTATTGGTGATATCCTGGTTAGGGTATAATTACCCTTTTTTCATTTTTTTTGCCGGTAATATTATTTAGGGATGACTATAAAGTCAGCATGATATACAGGATAACTTATTGTTGGATCAATAGCATAGTAAAGTTACTCCTCTAACCTTTCTGCTTTTACATTTTAAAATCTGGTTAATTATTAAGTGTGTCATTCTAACTTTACGTATTAGCATAGACGCGTTATGGGTATGCAATTTATCCAATTCCATACTCCTGCTTATACTCAGGTGTGTTTATGGTGGGATCACAATGTAGGTCCATTATTGAAAAGAGCAATAAGCGTATAGATACAATATACTATTGTGTCTGTTTAGCAATTCAAGAGGAAGGAATTAAAGCTGTTGTAACTATTAGACTGTGGATTACCACATTAAATTTTCGTTGGAAACCACAATTTTTAATGTGGTATATGCTGTAAGTGTCAGGTAGTCTGATATGTATGTTTGTATTGTGAAATATTCCGCATCCGTATCGAAAGAAATTCTAAAGAAATTATGTCGTATTTGGATTGATGGTTTTAGATGTTCAATAAGGTAGAAAGTAAGATCAAATCACTTTTTCCAAAAAGTAAAAAGACAGGTGTTAACAGAAAATATTTTGTAAAGTGATTCAATTATCAATGGTGTTTAAGGAAATGAATATAAGGGTTATAGGCATCTCCTGTGTCAAGTGTTTCAAGTGTCAATTTGAGAGTTGGAACAATGTCAAAGTAATTGGTTCGACTGACAATACCTGAATATATAAAATTGCACACCTTAATCAGATTTCGAGAAGGTGTCTGTAACGAATACAAACTTTAAAATTTAATGTATGAAAAGAAAAATTTTATCAATGATGTTAGTGGCCTTCGTGGTCCTGTTAGGAAGCTGTGTTGGAGACGACATAGATGATTTGCAAGGGCAGATCGATGATTTAAATGAGCAGGTTCAACAGTTGGAAGAGGCCCAGAAAGCTGCACTTAGTGCTCAATTACAACTATTGATGGCAGAGATCGAAGATTTGAAAGCAGAAAATGCCGAACGTATTGCCAATAGCGAGGAACAAGCTAATAATATTGATCAGTTAGAAGCTGACTATACCGACTTATTGGAACAGATTGCTCTTTTGGAAGATTTAATTGCACAAAATGCTGATGGTGTTGAGGGCAATAAAAACATGATTTATTTTGGAGATGTGAATAACGAATCAGCCTATGCATCTTTTGCGGCTCAGGAAGGAGCAACAGTTATTGTGGGTAAAGTGAAGATTGAATCACAAGCTCAGGCAGAATTATTAGCTAATGTGACTTATGTTGGTGGTAGTGTTGAAATTATTAATATTGAAGCAGCCAACAGTATTGTTTTATTACCAAGTTTAAAAACTATTGCAGGAGATCTGTTAGTTGGTTTGGATTGGGATAAAACAAATAAATATAGTCAACCTAGTACTTCTGCGAATACAGGTTTGGTTGCGGTTGCAATGCCTGAATTAAAATTTATCGGATCAGTACGTATAAATAACTTCTTTTCTGCCGGAGGTACCGGAAGTGGAGCTGAAGACAATGACGGTTTAATAACCACATTAAATCTGGGAGGGGCCAGCGTATCTGGTGATGCCTGGTTCGGATATCTTAATAAGGCAACAACAATAAATATTGGTGCCGTAGCAGGAAACTTGAATATTAGCAAATGTAACTCTACAATTGTTGAGATAAATGGTAACATCGGCGGCGATTTCACCTTTTACAATAATAAGCTGACTACCTTGTTAACAGGTTCTTGTTCTTCTATTGGCGGTAATGTCGCTATTGAATCTAATGGTCACAAGCCACAAGTAGGTGATGTTAAGGGCATGGCAGGTGAGCTATTGTCTAGTGTAACAACAATTGGTGGAGATATTAAGTTGTGGGGCAATCATTATTTACCTGGCAGCAACATTGAGGTTAACTGGTTTAAGAACTTAATAAGCTGGAAAGGGCTACTGATTGATATCTATGAGTTTAGTGGAGGATATGCAACCTTAAAATTATTCAATAATCTGGAAGATGACCGATTCTTAAGCTATACACCTTATGGCACCCCTCAGGTAAAAGTAATTGTACCTACTGGCTTAGCTTCATTAGAGGCCTTTAATTCTGCTACTAAAATAGGTCATATTGACTTTAATTCGAATGATGCTCAATCGGTATTTGCATTTAAAAGCCTGACAGGTTGCCATGTTTCTGGAGGACCTTCTAAATTTGATTTCTCCGGTTCTCAGACTGTAGATGCCCTTAATGTTTTCACTACTTGTCGTTTTTCAAGTTCAGCTATTGAAATACATTTAAATTCAACACAGGATAAATGTTCTATGAATACTTTCTTACAAAGTGTTGCCGATGGTTCATTTGTAGGCAACCCGGTATTTTTTGTTGATGATGCAGAGGTAACGGATGTAACAGCATTTATTACAAGCGCAACAAGTGGTTGTTAGTAGAGTTTAAATTGTAATACTATATTCTAAAACAAAGGAAGAAGACTCTCCGGTACTTATAATAATATGCCGGAAACATAAAATAGTACCGGAGATGCTTTTCTACTTAGTCGTCAGCTAAGCTGATGTTTTTATTAGAATCAATCTTAAAATTAACAAGTCTAATTAATAACAGTTCTTATTCACAGCACTACTTGTGGTGATGAGTAATAAGGTGTGCTGTGTCAAAATTAAAAAACGAACTAATGAAAAGTTTTCTGTGGGGATTTCTTTTAAGCCTGGTATTTACAGTGTCATCATTGGCGCAAACAATTCAGGTTCAAGGAACAGTGACTGAAGAAGCCACCGGGTTAACATTGCCTGGGGTAAGTGTTTATATTGAAGGGACAACAACGGGTACCATCACTAATATTGATGGACAGTACATACTTGAAGTTCCTTCTGATGCTACCATAGTGTATTCATTTATCGGGATGAAAACCATTAAAGAGGTAGTGAACGGGCGTACAACCATTGATGTGTTGATGGCGCCAGACAGTGAAATTGTGGACGAGGTTATGGTGGTAGCTTATGGTTCAACGACCAAAGAGGCCTATACCGGTGCCGCACAGGTGGTGGAAGCCGAAGTTATTGAAAACCGCCCCGTAACATCTTTTGAAAAAGCCCTTCAGGGTACAACAGCAGGCCTTCAGGTGACCAGTACTTCAGGTCAGCCGGGAGCAACCGCTCAGGTCCGCATCCGTGGTATTGGCTCATTATCAGCCGGTAGCTCACCTTTATACATTGTTGATGGAGTACCTATTGAAGGAGGATTAAGCAGCATTAACCCAAATGATATTGAAAGTACAACTGTACTAAAGGATGCTGTGTCAGCGTCATTGTACGGTTCACGTGCAGCTAACGGTGTTATTATCATTACAACCAAACAAGGTAAAGCAGGTAAGACACGCATTTCTTTTAGTGCACAAACGGGTATCGCCAATCGTATTTCAGATGGTTACCCATTAATGAATTCTACCCAGTTTTACGAACACTCGTGGCAGGGTATATACAATTTTGGAATTGCAAATACACCTGAGGAAGGTGATACCGGATGGGAAGATTTCCAGAATATTGATGGGGGTGACCCACACAAATATGGTGTACGTATTGCCCACCGTGATGTTGAAGATATAGTTGGATACAATCCATTTGGCATTGCTAATCCACTGGATGACAATGGAAAGTTAATTCCAGGTACAGAAGTACGTACCAATACCAACTGGCGTGATGAAGTGTATAAGCAAGGTATCATACAGAACTACAACTTAAATATATCAGGAGGTACAGAAGATACCAAAGTATATTTCTCATTGGGTTATTATGATGATAATGGTACAGTATTAAGCTCTAATTATAAGCGATACAGCAGTAAAATTAACGTTTCGCATAAAGTTAATGATTTCATTACAGCAGGTGTAAACAGTTTAATGTCATACAGCATTACCAACGGACCTCCTTCAGGATCAGGTGGTGCCAACCCAACACGTTCGGCTGATATTATCAATGCCGCTTCTCCTGTTAAGATGCCTGACGGTTCTTGGGCATGGGGTAACAAGGCTGCTTTTGACTTTAACCCTGTTGCTTTGGCCGAGATGGATATTTATCGTTCAAAAGGCATGCGTAGCATGTTAAGCTCTTACATCAATGTTCAATTATTACCGTCATTATCGTTTAAAACAACAGGATCGGTTGATTACAGTCACTCAAAAGGATTAACATACTACAATCCGGAGCACGGTAATGGTGCTGCTGTAAACGGCCGTAGTTCTATGTCATCGGGAGAAGGATATGTGTGGAGTATTTCTAATATTTTCTCATGGAATAAGTATACCGATCGTTCAAGCCTGGAAGTTATTGCGGGTCAGGAAGCCTCAGGTACTTACAGTGAAAGTATGAGTGCAGGTGTAACTGACTTCGCCATTCCCGGTAAGTACGACCTGGTTTGGGGTAGTCAGCCGTCAACGGCAGGAAGTGGTAGTTCAGAATCAAACCTGATATCCTACTTGGGACAGGCTAAATACAATTTTGCCAGCAAGTACTATGTGAGTGCAAGTGTTCGTGCTGATGGTAGTTCCCGTTTTGGAGAAGAACACAAATATGGTTTGTTCTACTCTGTAGGTGGTAGCTGGCGTATAAAGCAGGAAGGATTTATGCAGAATATCCTTTGGTTAAACGACCTGAAATTCAGAGGTAGTTATGGTACTTCAGGTAATAACAACATTGGTAACTATGCTTCATTAGGTTTATATGGAGGAGGTGCTAATTATGGTGGTTACCCTGGTTTAGGTGCTTCACAACCACCAAATCCAAATATTCACTGGGAATCAATGACAGCCAGTAACTTAGGTGTGGAAGCTACGGTGTTTAAGAACCTGTCGATGACAGTGGAATTGTACGAAAAGAAATCAGAGGGACTGCTATATGCCCGACCATTGTCTTCATCAAAAGGTTTCACCAGCATTACGACCAACCTTGGAGCAATGAAAAACTATGGTATTGAGGCCATGGTGACATACAGAAAGAAGTTTGGTCAGTTTTATAATGAAACAGGTTTCAATGTAACGGCTAACCGCAATGAAATTCTAAACCTGGAGCAGGACCGTATTACAGGTGCTACACAGATGCGTGAGCCAGGTGGTGATATTCACCAATTCTTCATGAAAGAGTGGGCAGGAGTAAACCCAAACAACGGTGATCCAATGTGGTATACCAATGTAGCTTCTGATGATGAGGAAAACAATGTAGAGCCAGGGTCAGCATTTGCACATCCTGATGGTTCAGGACGAATGGTAACAAGTGATTACCAGGACGCGGAACGTACCCGCCAGGGATCAGCGATGCCTGATTTCTATGGTGGTCTGTCAAACATGTTGACGTACAAAAGTTTTGATTTTGCCTTTAACTGGTACTTCAGTGTAGGAGGTCAGATTTATAACTATGATTATGCGGGTAATATGCACGATGGATCGCGCACAGGCGATAACCTGTCAACGGATGCATTAGCAGCCTGGACACCTAATAATCGATATACAAATGTTCCTAAGTATGTACAGAATAATGCCAGCGGGAGTAATCAGATTTCAACCCGCTTCCTGGAAGATGCTTCATACCTAAGACTGAAGAATATTTCATTGACCTATAATTTACCCCAATCTATTTGTTCGAAGATGAAGATGCAAGGCTTAAAGGTATTTGTTTCAGCAGAAAACCTATTGACCTTCACTAACTTCAAAGGTTTTGATCCGGAGGGTGCCCTAAGTGGTACGACTAATAATAATATACCAGGTGTAAAAACTTACACCGTTGGTATTAAAATGGATTTGTAGAGCAAACAGGGATATTAAATAACAATGAGAGTTTCATCCCGATTTACAGGGACAAGTTGTAATCATTGAATAATAAATTTTAGACACATGAAGTTTTTAAATAAATATATAAAGTTAGTAGTTGCTGCCACTATCATAGGCTCAACACTTTCTTGTAGTGATGAGTTTCTGGATACCAAACCAGAAACAGCAGTGTCGTACGAAGAGGCATTTGAGTCGATCACCAATGCTGAATCCGCTTTGGTGGGTATGTACAACAACTTAAGTGCATATAATTTTGATGGTTTATATGCTCCTATTATGGGTGATTTGGTAGGTGAAGATCTGTTACTGGACTCAAAACAGAACTGGGGCTGGTTTTTATCAGTATATCAGTTAGAGACTTTGCCAAACTACACATGGGCAGCTGAACCATGGTCAAGTGGTTACTTTTTAATTTACCAGGCTAACCAGATAATTGAAAATGCTGATCGCGTACCTGACGCGACAGATGCTCAAAAAGGAAATTTGAAAGGTCAGGCTATGGTTATGCGTGCGGCTACCATGTTAAAACTGGTACAAATGTTTGGTGAAGCCTATACGGTGAATCCAGGTGCACCAGGTATTTTAAATGCCAATACTACAAAAGAATGGGATGAAGAAGACATTGCCCGCTCAACTGTTGGAGATTGCTATGGACAGATTCTTCAGGATCTGGAAGACGCGATTCCAATGTTGGAAGCTTATGCAGCTGAAGTATCTGAATTGCCGGTAAGTGAACAGCCACAAATGTTCAGAGATGCAACTGCTTTCTTTAATGTACGTTCGGCCAATGCTGTATTAGCCCGTGCTTACCTGGATATGCAAAACTGGGAAAAAGCCCGTGAGCACGCAGCCATTGCAAAGGAAGATATCACTCTGATGCAGATTGATGAATTATTGAGTGGTTTTAACTTTCCGAATAGCGAAACATTGTATTCCATAAAATACACAGCGGAGGATAACAATATCTACTTGTCAATTCCATCATTCTATTTTCCATTGGGAGGGTATAGCTCTATGCGTGCAGACACCAGCTTTGTTGATACCTACAATGATTTTGATGTACGCAAGAAATGGTTCCCGCACGGACGTGACCTGATGGTACGTTGGTCAGGAAGTGAAGAGGATGTTCCTTTAGATGCTGATAATTATGTGGTGTTGAAATTTCAAAGTATTAATGGACAAACGGGTTACGCACAACGCATCAGCATACGTGCTTCTGAGATGTACCTGATTGAGGCTGAATGTGAAGCTGAATTGGGTAATGATACAAAAGCACAAGAGCTTTTATATTCCATCCAGAGAAGAGCCTATCCTGGTGCTGTGAAGTCTGGTAATACCGGTCAGGCTTTGATTGATGAAATTTTATTGGAACGAAGAAAAGAATTAGTGGGAGAAGGTTTCCGCTGGAACGATATCAAGCGTCGCAGCCTGCCATTTAAGCGTAATGGTCACCACTGGTCGAAATGGGATTTCCAGTTTGGCGATGAAGATTACTACCGCCTGACTTTCCCGATACCGCAAAGTGAGATTGATAACAATAGTGCTTTATCGGAAGCAGACCAAAACCCAGGTTATTAATCGATGAAAGAGATTGATTAAAACGGGAAAAACATTGTCTATGATGGTAAATATAAATAAGTGGTTAACAATTGGTCAATTACTAAGTATCCTTGTGATACTTAGTAGTTGCTCCAAAGAAGAGAGCATGGTGAGCTTAAACCCCAACGCGGGTCAAAGCTTCCTTAATGTGGAGAGTGAGGGTTATGTAGTAACCTTAAACGCAGAGGAACCTGCAGATGACCAGGAAGGAATCTGGCGCATCTATAGTGGAGCAAACGGGACATTTGATGATGTGAATGACCCAAAGACAGTATTTCATGGTGAACCAGGAGAAATTTATCAGCTTGGATGGGAGGTAAGCCATGGAAAAGAATATAAAGCTGAAACCATAACAGTTTCATTTAAGCCATTAAAGGCGAATATAGCCACGGAAGTGGCAGATACATTAATTAATAATGTATCCGTTGAACTGGAAGCAGAAGCTGCAAGATTTGGCGCCAACGGACACTGGACAATTGTATCCGGAGAAGGTGGCCGAATTGAGAATGCAGATAATCATATAGCGCAGTTTATTGGAAGAGAAGGACATGATTACAAATTAAACTGGACACTTTCATTTGGTTCTAAAAAAGATATTAAGTCCGTTTCTTTTCATACCGATACCTTGCGCGCAGATGCAGGAATTAACAACCTGGATATAATAACAGCCAAAGAAGCCAGCGTTAAGTATACCAACCTTAATGCGTTTTTACCAGCAGGAGGTACCGGAAACTGGACATTATTAGGTTCGACCGATGGAGAGGTCCTGGCAAACAATGATGCCAGTTCGGTTTTCAAAGGAACAGCTGATCAAACCTATCAGCTAATGTGGACAGTGCAGGTAGATGACTATCAGGCTGCTGATACACTTGAGATACGTTTCCGCGGTCAGTGGGGCATGTGGACCGATGATAGAGATGATCAAAGCTACCGTTTTGTAGAGATCAATGGTCTGGAATGGATGGCTGATAATTATAATTACAACAGCTACCCTTATTCGGGAGGTGTACATCCGTATACTGAATATATCCGATCGTGGTACTATGGTCAAACACCGCGTGCACATATTAAAGATGGTGTTCCGGTGGAAGGAGAAGAGGCCAGAAAGTTATATGGTCGCCTGTATAACTTTTATGCAGCATTGTTTGATGCACCAGAAGGCTGGAGATTGCCAACCAAGGAAGAATTTCTGGCTTTGGGTGGCTACCTTTCATCTCATGGATATACAGCTGATGAACTGATGGTTGGCGGTAAAACAGGTCTTGAACTGGTATACGGAGGAAGCATGGCCTATAGCAATAACCGACCAGAGCAAAAAGATTATTTCTCAGAGCAAGGAATTGCCTGTTATTACATGACAAGCGAATACACCCCTGAAAAATTTGAAGTGATAGGAATCGCATTCAATTCAAATTACGGAGGACCGGCACAGGTGCCTATGTCCGCGTTTTTTACAGGTACTTCAGTTCGATATGTAAGAGAGGTGACGAATAATTGATTTTAAAACAAGGCTTAATGGTGAATTTTATTCACCATCAGGATTAATTGTAATCATATGAAAAGGTTAAAATATAGTTTTCTCTTAGTCATGTTCTTTTTACAGGTGCTGGCCGTGCAGGCTCAGGTGCCGGTGGAAGATCTGGTAAAGGGAAAAATCAGGATAAAGCTCAAGAAGGAATACCTGCAAGAGCTGTCACAACTTAAAGGAGCAACGACCAATACCAGCTCTAATGTTATTGGTATTGATCGTATTGATCAGTTAAGTGATGAAATAGGTATCACACGCATCAATCGTGTCTTTCCTTTCTCTCCATTACATGAAGAGCGTCACCGTAAGCACGATTTGCATTTATGGTACGAGTTGGATTTTGATGAGACAGAAAATCCTAATGGAGTGGCTACTATGTATGCACAGTTAGAAGATGTGGCCATTGCCAAACCGGTGTATAGGAAAATATTTATAGAGGGAGAGGGAACACCAGTTCCGGTTAATATTGACTCCCTGAATTTAACAGCTACTGAGGGTAGTGAAGCCAGTGCTACGCTTAAAAGTTCTACGGCTGGTAATAGTGGAGAAGTTAAGTTTAACGATCCACAGTTAAATCAGCAGTGGCATTATGAAAACGATGGTACTATTGGTACAGCCAATGTCGACATAGACCTGTTTAAAGCATGGGCTAAAGAGTCGGGAAGTGCCGATGTCATTGTTTCTATTGTAGATGGTGGGATTGATACAAAGCACGAAGACTTAATCGAAAACCTCTGGGTGAACCAGGCCGAAATGGATGGTGAACCGGGTGTTGATGACGACCAGAATGGATACGTAGATGATATTCATGGATTTAACTTTGTTTACGGTGGTGCTGTAACAGCTCATTTTCATGGAACGCACGTAGCCGGTACTGTTGGTGCAGTGTCCAATAATGGTATTGGTGTTGCCGGTGTCGCCGGTGGTGATTTTAAAGATGGTAAAGGTAATGGTGTCCGCCTGATGTCTTGTCAGGCCTATGATACACGAGGTGGTGACGGTAAAGGTTTTGCCGCAGCTATTGTATATGGTGCCGATAACGGTGCTGTTATCTCGCAGAACTCATGGGGTTACTCAACACCGGGATATTGGGAACCAGAAGTACTTGATGCCATTAAATATTTTATTGCCGAAGCGGGGTACTATGAAGGTAGTCCTATGCAGGGTGGAATTGTTTTCTTTGCAGCAGGTAACTCTGGTAAAATGGAGGAGCATTACCCGGGAGCCCATGAGGAAGTAATCGCTGTTGGTTCAACCGGTCCTGCAGGTGATAATGCGCCATATAGTACGCATGGTCCGTGGGTGGATTTGTGTGCTCCGGGAGGTGATCAGAGTGGAGCATTCGGACCGGAAGGTGGTGTATTAAGTACCCTGCCTAATAATAAATACGGTTTTCAACAGGGAACATCCATGGCTTGTCCACATGCTTCTGGTGTGGCTGCTTTGGTGGTCTCAAAGTTTGGCGGACCTGCCTTTACAGCTGACGATCTGAAAGGAATCATATTGGGTTCAACTACAGGTTTAACATTTGATCACAGCGATAACTATGGTATTGGTAACCTGAATGCACTCAACGCATTGGCAGAAGATTTACGGATTGCTCCTGATCCGATTAATGACATAAGGGCTTTTAATATTTCCCATAATGAATTGTCATTGGAATGGACTGTGCCTGTTGACTCAGATGATTTTCGTCCTATCAAGTTTCACCTGGCGGTTAGTGGAGATTTGCTGACTGCTAAAAACTTTGACCAGGCTTCGGTATTCACATTGGATAATCCTTTTGAAGCAGGAGAATCTGTACAGGTGCGTATACCTGGCTTACAAAAGCAGACTAAATATTACTTTGCTGTAAAATCATCAGATCGTTATGACAATGTTTCTGCAATTTCGAATGTGCTTGAAGTAACAACAACCGATGCGCCTTATTTCAAGGAATCAACGCGTGAAGTGTTCTTCAATGTTGATGTCACACAGTCTGCTCTTCAGTCACAGACCATTCAGTTCTCTAATATTGGAGAAGGATTGGTATACTGGGGAAGCGAAACAATGAATAATAGTGACTTGTGGATTGATATGGCCGACTGGGAGCAGGAAACACAGGCACTGGCAGAAGAAGCGGCCGCTAATCCGCAACTGTATCAAGCCACTCAACCTTATCTGGAAAGTGAAACAACGAGCTTAAAGAGTGGTACCAAAGATCATTTTATCAACGATAATACCATTGCATTTGACGGACAGTCATATGAAGCTGGAAACGGCTATTATGATTTGATTGGCTCTGGAACACCCAATGCCGGTCTTATTTACGGAACACGTTTCAAAGGGCCGATCAATCTCACACATGTGGAGATGGCCTTGTATCCGACACAAAAGGAATGGCCGATAAGAGTGGAGGTAAAAAGAGGATCAGATCAGATCGAAAACGCCAGAACCGTTATAGTGCAGGAATACTATGTGGATACAACAAATGTCATGAGTTTCTTCAAAGTGCCTTTGTATGAGCCACAGAATATGTATGAAGATGAGTATTTCTGGGTGGTGCTTCACTTTCCAAAAGAAGAGCCGTATCCTTTAGTGGTGGAAAGCCTTGCACCATACTATGAAGGAGCCTTTATGGTATCGACCAATAATGGTTATTCATATAATGAGGCCTATCATACAGTCGGACGCAATAAAGTACCACTGGTACGTGCTTTAACATCTGGTAAGGATGGTGCTTTTGCATTTATTGATCCAACTTCAGGGTCAATACAAGGAGGTGAATCGCAGGATGTACAGGTAACAGTGGATGCTGAGTACCTTAGCAATGGCAAGCACATGGCAACCCTTTCATTGTATACAACAGACATCTATAAGCCTGGTGTGGCCATTGATGTAAAGGTGCAGGTAAGTGGTCAGCAGCCAAAATTTGAGGCAGAGGATATTTATAGCTTTGATATACACGCAAATGTTGAGGAACTATTGCATTTTGATGTTGTTAACGGTGGTTATGATACCTTGGTAATACGTGATGTAAGTGATATCAATGGCTTCTACACAAAAGCCTTTTCTGATTCCCTGCTGATATTACCAAAGGAAAAAGTAAGCATACCGCTTAACTATCTGTCAACTCAGACGGGTATTTACAATGAAGATATAACAGTGATGACCAATATTGGTGATCAGCGGATGACAGCACAAATGAGAAGCATAGAGGCTCCAACGATGGTGGTAGCTGCATCTTCTTCTCCTGTCAATATTGAAGTCCCATACAACGGTTCATCAGATATTTTAGTAAATGTGAGTAATACAGGTACTGGTTCGGTGCTGAATTATGACATCAGTGAATATAACGCGTCAAGAGTATATGGTGGTTATCAGGCCAATGGTCTGAACTATGAAATCAAAAGTTCTCATGATGTGGATGGTCCTTCGGAGAACCTTTGGGAAGATATAGAACCTTTCGCTGTTACTTATCCACAAAAGTATTTCTTTATAAGAGAGTTTTCCTTCGAAAAGGCATTCCCATTCTTTAACGGACAGCTTAATAAAATGAGAATCGATCGTGATGGAACACTATTTAGTGATGGTCGCGATGAAAGTGCTGTGAGAGTATTGAGTAACTTTACAACCATTGATTGCAAGGATGCCAATGTTTTCTTCAGGGACGTTTATTATCATGATTTCGGTGATCGCCGTGTCTTTACATTGGTGACTTACCTGGCTGATAAACAATATGAAGGAGAAAAAGACATTTATACTCAGGTTGTTTTCTTCTCAAACGGAGCCATAGAGTATCGCTACAAAGATGTTGACGCCATTGTTACTAATAACCTGAATAATTGTAATATTCAGCTAAATGGGTTTAATACTGCCGATACCCTTGTGTATGCCCGATATGATGATGGACAGCAAGTTCTTAAAAACGGACTCGTTGTGCGATTTGAGCCAACAACGGATCTTAATGTTGTCTCAACTTATGAAACCAATGGTGCTGTAGCAAAAGATCAGACGCGTCAGATCGCTTTTAAGGTGGAGCCGTCAAAAGCAGGGTTGCCTGCAGGTACATATGCGAATACTATCCGCATTAAAGGCAATTCTCCTGACGAGTATCAGGACGTGCCGGTAACTATTACCGTCACCGGTATGCCAGAGTTAGCTGCAGCTGATACACTAAGTTTTCCAACGGTTAAAACGGGACAATCAGAAATCGCTTACCTGGAGGTAAAGAATACAGGAAGTGATATAGCCATAATAGATAATGGCGATATAATATTTGGTGATCCACAGCTTTCTGTAGTTAGTGCTTTACCGATTGAGCTACCGGCGTTCTCGTCACGATTAATTAAAGTAGCTTTTGCACCAACAACTGAAGGCAGTCTTACGACCACTGCCATTATTAATTTCTCTAACGGGCAAACAGCTTCATGCGTTGTTACCGCTACAGGTAAAACTAATCCTGTAATGACAAATACTTTGCCTTTATCTGTTACAGCAGAAGTGAATGCCGGAGATGTGCTATCCATTCCGTTCAGTATTGAAGCCGGTGCTGCTGATTTGGCATACAGCTTTAAGAATTCGGTATTTGCACAGGCGATCAGAGTGGATCAAAAGATGGGTGAAGGAACCATAGAGGAAGACCTGACAGGTTCATATGGATACAACTGGCAGGAAGGTGACATTTATGGTCCGACCCATAAATGGGATGACTTAAATGATTATACAGATACCGATACTTTGTATGTTTCTCAGGGCGGACAGTTTGCTCTTAGCTTAGGATTTGAATTCCCGTTTTACGGCGAGTTGGTTGATACAATTTATGTATCTAAGAATGGCTACGTGGCTACTGTATTGCCACAGAGTGATATAGTAGGTCTTAATTTTAGTAAGAACGATGGTATCCAGGGCATGATAGGACCTCATATTTCAGGAATGATCTCAGACAAAGAGGGTGGTGGCGTTATGTCGCGCTTGTTGGAAGATCGTGTAATCCTGCAGTGGGATAATTTTATCAGCGAAGGCTATTATACCTCAGCACCCGTTACTTTCCAGCTGGAACTGGTGAAGGATGGATCCATCTTTTTCCATTACAAGGATGTTGATCGCTGGGATGCACCATTGAATTACGGGATTGAAAGCCCTGATGAATCGGAGTACATAGAGCCAGAGCGCTCAATTGCCCTTACCAAAAATAATAAGACCATACATGATCATATGACACTGGCCTTAACGCCTCCGTCAAATGGTGTGGTAAAAGTAGGTGAAACAGTTAATTTCAATTTGCAATTAAGAGCTGCAGATCTGTATGACAATGGCGTTTATACGGATACACTGCTGCTTTACACCGGAAGTACACAGGACGCTTTGTTAAAAGTACCAGTGCAAATGACTGTGGTAAATGGTGTTGGTAATATTGTAGCGCCTGCGCAGGAAGATGCCGGTCAGGTTATCTTTAAAGCTGGCGTGAGCAATAATGCAAAGGCAGAATATTCGCTTGTATTAACCAACAAAGGGCGATCAACAGCAACAATTTCTAAAATTGGGTCAATAGGTCTGCAAGATCTTAGATTATATGATAATGATGGAAATGAAATTGTGAAAAGTAGTTCAGGAGACCTGGCAATTCCTATCACAATAGCAGCATGGGCAAAGAATACATTGATAGTACACTGCCCAGTTACCACTGAGCAGGATATAAATGGAGAATTAAGCTTTGAAGGTGATTTTGCTACTGCTTCTACTATTTTCAAAGCTGATGTGGTGTCTTCTCCTGAATTCTCATGGACGGCTGTTGATCAAAACATTAGTATGCTTAATGGTGAGGAGCATGAGTATGGGTTCTCTATCAGTAATAGTGGAACAACAGCTTTAACGTATAAAATGATACCTGCTGTAAAGTCGAATCTGCCTGAAGGTGAATATCCAGGTGAAATTGAGGAAATAGCGCAGCTCACAGAAAATCAGGTATATACCATTGACTCTTTGGCACTTGATCGTAAAGAGATACCGGATGCCTATCATACACCAGGTACTGAAATGTTATACAGTAACCTGTTCAGTGCAAAAGAAGGAGGGTTGTTAATTACGCATGTAAAAGTTAATCTGAACCTTAAAAATCCGGATAAGTTATTGGGCTTGCATATCGCTGTTGGCGGTGAACTGCCGAAAGAAGGACGCTGGAGTTCTGTGAAGGATGGCGGCGAAGTCTTTGGTTTGACGCCAGGAGAATTGGCTTATGAGCAACGTTATAAAGCTCCGGAAGCGATTGATAATGAATGGATATACATGCCATTGACACAACCTTTGCAAATTCAGGAAGGAGAACATTTTTGGGTGACCATTGATTACCCGGGAACTGATCTGGCTCGCTCTGGTCATTCTGTAGGATATGATGTTGCAATTCATGAAAGCACATTGGACTCAACAATGAATGGTCTTGAACGCTCCTGGTTTGATTATGGCGTTTCGTGGACTCCAACCGACATGGGTAAAGTATGGAAGATCAGACCAATCACTGCTGCGGGAAATGATGGGAACTGGCTTACTGCCGAACCATTGAATGGTACAGTTGAAGGTGGAGAATCAGTGGAAATATCTACTAAAGTTATTGGTGATCTAGCCAATAAAGGACAGCACGAAGGACAATTGATCGTGGTGACCAATGATGTGGACAATAAAACCAGTAGTATCAGGTACGATATTAATGTGAATGGTTATCCGGAGTTGGTGTTCAAACCTAATTCTTATCAGGATACTTTGCTTATGGTTGAAACGGAGACTCATATTCTGAATTATATCTTTGAAGATCCTGAAGGTGATGCCATTACCTTTAAAATGAATGACATTGATAATGACTCTATTAAGCTGGTAACAGAAGCTGTAACGGGCAATAGTGCCAAAGTTAAAGTAGTTACTAATTATAAGAGTGATGGATTTTATGAGATACCGGTAAGCCTTAGCGATGCAGCCGGTAATGTGTTGGGCGATACCATCCGTTTTGAAGTGAAGGATCTGAACCGTACACCTTATTTCAATCCTGTTTACAAGAATATTAAACTGAACCTGGCAGATCCGGAACCAATGGTGATTGATATCAATGACCTGTTCATTGATCCGGATGGTGATGACCTGTATTTACAGGCCGGTAATATTAATCAGCAAGTGCTGGATATGGCATTGGGGTACGATTATATAACCTTACATCCTAAGGCAGAAGGGCTGGGTTTCCTTGTTTTTGCTGCTGACGATGGTAAAGAAAACGGTTACAAGTTTGACTACAGCAATGTTATTGTCAATAATGAGCCGGAAGCAGTGCCTAACGACCTGTCTGGATTCGAAGGTAATGAGCAGTTGATGGAACAGTTGGAAAACGGCATGGTTATATCGCCTAATTTAATACATGGCGAGGTATCCAATGTGTTGTTCAGACTGGATGAAGATGCTGATGTACGAGTAGAATTATATAATATGAAAGGGCAATATATAGATGCTTACCTGAATACACAACATGCCGAAGGCCTGAATCAGGAGCAGATTGACTTTTCAACATTAACACCTGGATTGTATCTGTGTCGCTTTGTGGTTAACAACGAAGTGAAAAATACAGTTAAAATTATAGTTAAGTAGGCTTGCAGGCCTCTCTTTTCAACGGAATGGAGAGGCCTGTTTTTTATTGTCAGTTAGAACTGGTCCAATCAACAATCACATGAATAAAAAAACTACACATTATATTTATGCACTTTGTTTAATGCTGGCAACTTTTCTCAGTTGCTCAGAAGAACAGGATGAAGTGACAATTAATCCTGAAGCAGGTCAAAGTCTTCTGAATATTGAAAACGATGGCTACCAGGTTGAAATGAATGCAGCATTTCCTGATGAAGGTCAGATAGGTACCTGGCGCATCTATAGTGGTGAGAATGGTGTTTTTGATGATGTGAATGATCCGGAAACAACCTTTCATGGTGAACCCGGAGAAATTTATCGCATAGGCTGGGAAGTAAGTCAGGGTAAACACTATGAAAGTGATGTCATCACTGTTTCTTTCAAACCCTTAAACCCACAAATTGTATCCAATCTAAACGATACATTAACGAATAATATTTCAACTTTTATTAATGCAGAACAGGCAAAGTTCGGAGCAGAAGGTTATTGGCAAATCATTGAAGGAGCGAACGGCTACTTTATTGACACTACAGACCATGAAGCTGCATTTATAGGTGTTGAAAACACAAGCTATACACTACGTTGGAACCTGGAATATGGCAGCAAACACAGTTACAGGGAAATAAGCTTTACAACTGATAGCCTGAGGGCAGATGCGGGAGAAGACCGACGCTATATCCGCAATAAAGTGGAGGATGAGATAAAATATACAGCCCTGGAGGCCTTTTTACCGGCTGGTGCCACAGGGCAGTGGAACCTGGTAGACGGTCAGGATGGTAAAGTATATGTAAGTGATCATGCCAGGTCTTTGTTTGAAGGTAAGGCCATGGAAGACTATTTCCTTACCTGGACAGTGGAGCTGGACGGACGTATATCCATTGATACCGTTAACATTCATTTTCGTGATAAATGGGGATTGTTTGTTGATGAGCGCGACGGGCAACACTACCGAACAGTAGAACTTAATGGAAAAGAATGGTTCGCAGATAATTTCAACTTTTACAGCGCACCAACTGACATTGCATGGTCTTTTTACTACGGGCAGGCTGCGCAGACCTATATGCGCGAAGGTCACCCTGTAGAAACAGAAGAAGAGAAAAAATACTACGGCCGTTTATATAATTACGTGGCAGCCTACCAATGGGCACCTGAAGGATGGCGCATTCCAAGCCTTAAAGAGTACCGCGAACTAATCGAAGCGATGGGTGGCGGAAACACCGCTTTACCCAAATTGGTGCATGGGGGTGAAAAAGGATTAGACCTTGTACTTGGCGGAGCTATGTTTTATAGTGGTAACGTCGTCGATAATAAAGACTATTTCTTTGACCAGGAACAACTGGGTTATTTATGGACCAATGATTTTAACCCTGATACCTGGGGATGCATGTTTATGTTCTTTGATAACTACAACTCGGTAGTTAAAGAAGCATCAGCCTTGTATTCAGTATTTTCAGTACGCTACGTGCGCGATATTAAAACGGAGAATTAAGCAAATGAAGCATTCATTATCACATATAATTATAGCGTTTTTACTGGTATTGTCATCATTCGTTAGTGCACAGGTTTCTAACGAGCTCAGTAACGATTTTGTCAAAGGTAAAATACGTATTAAGCTGAAGAAGGAAAATCTTCAGGAAGTAAAGCAATTAAAAGCGGCACATGCACAATCCAATACAACTGCATTAGGCATAGAGTCTATTGATGCATTAAACGATGGATTTGGCATCAAACGCATACAACGTGTATTCCCCTTCTCAATCAAGCATGAGGCAAAACACAGGGAATATGGTTTACACTTGTGGTTTGAGCTGGATTTTGATCCTGCAATGGACCCTCAGGCACTGTCTGACGAATATCGCCTGTTGGAGGATGTCGCCATTGCCAAGCCGGTGTATAAAAAGATATTGATTGGCGATGACAAGAAGCCGGTCTATTTTAATGTTGATTCTCTGCAATTGGTTGGTAAAGCCAAAGAAAAGATAATTAATGGCTCTTTAAAGTCATCTTTTTCCGGTGTTGAATTCAATGATCCACGTTTACCTGAGCAATGGCATTACTATAATGATGGTGCAGTAGGAAGTGCAGGCGAGGACATTGACTTATTGAAAGCCTGGTCAAAATCAGTGGGTAGCAAAGATGTCATTGTTGCCATTGTAGATGGTGGTATTGATACGGAGCATGAAGACCTGAAAGACAATTTATGGGTCAACGAAGCAGAGTTGAACGGGGAAGAAGGCGTTGATGATGATCAGAATGGCTATGTCGATGATATTTATGGCTATAACTTTGTCTACGGTGGTCCTGTTACCGCCCATAAACATGGTACACACGTAGCCGGTACAGTGGGTGCAGTTTCCAATAATGGTATTGGTGTTGCCGGTGTTGCCGGTGGTGACGGAAGTGGCAATGGTGTTCGCCTGATGTCTTGCCAGATTTACGATGAGCGACCAGGAGGTAATGGTAACCAGGCAGCTGCCATAGTTTATGGTGCCGATCATGGAGCCGTAATCTCTCAAAACTCATGGGGTTACACCCAGCCGGGATATTTTGAACCGGAAGTGTATGATGCAGTGAAGTATTTTATAGCCGAGGCAGGTCAGTATGAAGGAAGCCCAATGAATGGCGGTATCTTTATTGCTGCGGCAGGTAATGCCGGCCGTGAACATGCTCATTATCCGGCTTCTTTTGAAGAGGCTTTATCGGTGGCGTCAACTGGTCCGACCGGAATGCCGGCACCTTACTCTAACTATGGAGAATGGGTGGATATTACCGCTCCGGGTGGTGATCAGGCCTATTTCGAAGAAGAAGGGGGTGTGTTAAGTACCTTACCAGGCAATACCTATGGTTTTTACCAGGGTACTTCAATGGCTTGTCCCCATGTATCAGGGGTGGCCGCCTTGGTGGTAGCTAAATATGGTGGGCCATCATTCCGACCAAACGAGTTGCGTAAATTACTCTTAAACTCGGCAAATGCCTTTGATTTTGAAGATAATGGAGAATATGGAGTAGGAAAGCTGAATGCTTTAAATGCCCTGATGGATGAGAGTAATGTAGCGCCCGATAAAATTGAAGACTTAAGGGCTAAAGAAGTATTTCATAACGAGATGAGACTGGAGTGGACTGTGCCAAGGGATAGTGATAATTTCCAGCCAAAATATTTCCATTTAGCCATTGACCTTGAACAGATTACCAAAAGCAATTTTGACCAACAGGCTCTCATTGTATTTGAAAACGCTTTTGAAGCTGGCGATACAGTGGCTATCACCATTCATGGCTTAAGGAAACAAACCTCCTATTATGCTGCACTCAAGTCCAGCGATCGCTTCGAGAATGTGTCAGAAATATCTAATGTTATTCAGGTTATTACTACAGATGAACCTCAGTTCACAGAATCAACACGTGAAGTGTATGTAGAGGTAGATGTAAATAATCAACATGCTCATTCTATACCTGTCACATTTTCTAATACAGGAGAAGGGATTGTCTATTGGAGGAGTTTCACCATTAATGAAAACGCATTCTGGACCAATTACAGGGACTGGGAAGCAGCCAAAGAGAGTGCTTTAGCGCAAGCGTCACTCAACCCTGAGCAATTTGAAGAGACAAGGCCCTTAACACAAGATTATACAGAATCACAGCTAAAGGGAAGTGTACCTTATTCTGATTTGTTACTCGAAAATGACAATACAGCTTTTAAAGAAACCTACTCATACATCACAGGAGGACCCCGGTTTTATATGGGAACAGGAAATGCCAATGCCGGGTTAATACTGGCAACGCGTTTCCGTATGCCGGCAGACGCCCATTTTAATATGACGCATCTGCAATTCATCATGTATCCCAATGTGGAGAATGCACCGGTACATATTGAAATCAGAAAAAGTAAAGAAGGAATCCTGCAAAACTCTGAAGTGGTATACCACCAGGAGTATGTACCAAAGGAGGTTAATAAACCACAGGTGGCCCGTATTCCTCTGTTGACACCCCAGCGCTTTGAGAATTTGGAATATTTTTGGGTGGTATTGTACTTCTCTCCTGAAGAAGACTACCCGATGATGATGGAACGAAGTTCATACTCCGGTGATTACACTGACTATTTTCTCGTTTCACGTAATAATGGTGTTTCGTACATGAATGCATTTGAGCTTATGTCTGCAAGAGTTGCGCCAATGTTAGAAGTGTGTAGCTCGGGACGTGACGGCTCTTTTACCTATTTAGCCCCTTATGAAGGTGAAATACAAGGTGGCGAAACACAGGAAGTCCAGTTAAACATTGAAGCCGGTAACCTGTCTAATGGTAAACATTCGGCCGCCATTGGCGTCTATACCAACGATGCTGCCAAACCTGGAATTGCCATCGATGTATTAGTGGATGTAACAGGTCAAAAGGCAGAGGCTGAGATAATGTCTGTGAATGAGTTTGAAGTATTGCAAAATAAGCCGGCTCAATTGGAGTTAAGTATTAAAAATATAGGGCTGGATACGCTTAAAATCAGCAGTATAAAGAATGTGTCAGAAACCATCCTGGAGAATTTTACCAATGATACCATAATTATTCTGCCAGGGGAAGAAGGCCATGTGCCATTTTCTTACACAGCCTTAAATACAGGAAGGCAATTTGAAACAGTTTCTGTTGAGACCAATATAGGCACACAGACAGCTCAGCTGGTAATGGATGCAAAGGCTCCTGCCGAAATCAGCCTTTCACTGGATATGAGTGAGGTGACTTTAGCGGCTAATGAAACTCAAGAAGTACAATTAACCATCACTAACGCTTCTTCCAATGCCATATTGGAATATTCACTGGAAGAATATGGACAGTTGAGGGTTAAAGGAGGCAATCAGCCCAATAAGCTGGGTTATCAAATAGTTACATCTAACGATGTTGGCGGACCACAAGCAGGTCGGTGGGATGAAATCAAGTCGTTCGCAGAAGAAATTGATGGCGACTCTTTAAGATGGCATACCGAAGCGATTAATCTGGGTATGAAGTTCCCGTTTGAAAATAACGTACTAAGCGAAATATGGGCCCCTTATGGTAATTCAAAATCGGTATTCTATTTCTATAATTATGGCGTTCCTGGCTTCTTTAGCGAAGAAATGAGGGCACGTAGTTATGATGGTAGTGGGGTGTTTGCTCCACTGTGGATGGATATTCAATTTTCAAAGGTAGATAAAGTCTACTTCCATAGCTATGGAGACCGAATTGTACTGAGTGTAGAAGAGGATCTGGTGATATCAAGATGGTACAATGACAAGCCTGGTCGATTGGAATACCAGGTTGTACTGTTCAGAGATGGAAGCATAGAGTACCGTTATAAGGATGTTTCAGTATTAAGTGAGCGACCTGAAATTAAGTATGCTATTGGTATCCAGGGCATACTCTGGGAAGACTACTATAAATACAAAGATTTTGACGACGAAACTAATCTGATAAGTGATGGATTGGTCATTCGTTTTGAGCCTCAGGGGGATGTGAATATTTCCTATACCGAAAACAATGTGAAGGGAGCACTTTCAATCAATGGATCGGTGTCAATTCCAGTAACAATTGATCCTTCTATTGCCATAGCGGGCGAGAAAACGCTTATCAATCACATTAGGGTGAAAGGCAACACTGTAAGTGGTCAGGAGGAGATACCTGTAAACATTAACATTACCGGATCAGCGGTTTATGATGCTCAGGACTCTATAGATTTTAACTGGCAACGGGTAGGAGAATTAAAAACGTTGTTTGCTAAAGTGGAGAATAGTGGTACTGCCAATGCTTCCATTATTGCACTGGACTTTAGCGATGCTGCTTTTTCAACGACACTGACATTGCCACAAAGTCTGCCTGCTCATTCGAATGTGATGATTCCGGTTGTATTTGAATCCCTTGAAGCAAAAGTGCATGACGCTTTCTTAACCGTTACTTTTGAGGATGGTTCAAAAGAGTTAATCGTCATAAAAGCAGAAGGCCGGCGCGATCCGCTGTTTACCTATGTAGTCGATGGTAGTCTGAATGTCGACCTGACTGCCGGCGAACCCCAAAGGATACCCTTAAGCATGGCTGTTGATGCCAACTCTGATGAATTGAGCTACGCATTCTCCAATGGCTTATTGGCAAACGTTACAAACAGTAAAAAACCAGAAGGCGAATTGGTGAATGAACTATTAGCAGGCGTTTTTGACTACCAGATGTTGGTAAGTGATTCACAGAAGGTATTTCATAAATGGGATAATATCAAAGGTAAAGCAACGAAGTACAAAATACTGCAGGACAGGCAACAGATGATTGAGTTACCATTCTCGTTCCCGTTCTATGGTGAGCTTTACGATACTATCTGGGTATCTAAAAACGGCTATATAACCGTTAATGAACCTTACAGCGATGCTACGCGAAATTTTTTCGCACCCAATGATGGGCTGAATGGTATGATTGCTCCATTATGGGTGGCAAGTCTGGAACCTTCAATTAAGGATGATGGTGTTTGGTACCAGGCATCGGAAAAAAGTATACAGATACAATGGACCCGTTATAAAAGTTCTGATCAACGTGATGGTGGGGGCAATGTGACCTTTCAGCTGGAACTGACCCATGATGGTTATATTTGGTGTCACTACTACCTTACTGAGGCCTTTGGAGGTGGCTTCACCTATGGCTTGGAGAGCCCGGATGAGCAACACATCATTGGTGAGATGACTATCAATAATTGGGATCCACCTGTTCAGGATTCAACTACCATCGTTTATGTGCCGTCATATACCGGTAATACACCCAAGGGTGTAACTGAGGAGCTTGAGATCGCACTTGATGGTCGTAATGTATTTGTGCATGGAATCTATAAGGATACCTTGATGCTGCATACCAATAGCGCAGCTCAACCCTTGGTGGAATTACCAATGGTTATTAACTACAGCGGACAGCCGGTGCTTGATGTCACTGATAGCCTGCAGTGGGAGGATGTAATTTATAATGCTGACGCAACTGAGTTTTATATCGAACAGGATATTCTACTTCGGAATACTGGTGTTGGCAGCTTATCGGTGTCGGCGATGACAATAGCTAATCTGGATGGCATAGATTTGTTTGACGATGGAAAAGAGCTTGTTATGTCTGGCTCTGGTCAATTGTCACCGGTCCTTGCATTAGAACCATGGGATGAGAAGGTATTGAAGGTCAGAATAGCTGTTAATGAGAAACAGGATATCGACAATGGTATCATTACCATAAACAGCAATGCGGGAACAAAACAGATAGCTGTTACAGCAAGTTTTGTTGAGCCTCCTGTGCTCAATTGGGATAATAGTAGCAGGGAATTCAATTTAGGGCAGGACCAGGATACATCCTTTGTATTCAATATTCAAAATACAGGTGCTTCGCCATTGGAGTTTGGTGTTTTCCCGGCTGTTAAAGCGCAAGGAGAAATAGGAGTTTATCCGGGTAAGATTGATGAAATAGGGCATTACACCTCGGAGAAGCCAACAGTTATGGATTCACTACTATGGGATAATAAAGATAATGCAGATGGCTATTTCTTCAGCTGGCATGGACCAGGGCAGCGTATTGCATGGGTGAATGAGTTTACCGCTCCTGAAGAAGGTTTTGCCTTGTCACATGTCAGCTCCTATGTGAAGCTAACGTCACTGGATAAAACAGTAAAGGTGGCAGTATACCTGGGAGGCAGATTCCCACAGGAAGGTGATACACTCTTCAATAAAAATTACATTATTGATCGTTATACAGAGAATGAATGGGTGTATTTCCCATTAAATACTGTTATCGATATACCGGCAGGTCAAAAATTCTTTATTGAAGTCACCCCTCACGGCAGCACTCATTTTATGGGCTTTGATGTGATGCCTGAAACTGAAGAGGGCGATGAGTTGCTTAGAAAATCATTCAATGCAACATATGGTGTGAATGACACAATTATTCATGCTTTTGGCATCGATGACAGTGGATGGTCAAATGATTTCCATATGCGCCATTTGAATAAAATCCGTGGATTGTCGGCTGCCGGTGAGGGTAGTTGGGTACAATTAAATCCATCAGGAGGAACTATAGCAAGTGGTGAATCATTAGAGGTGAAGGCATCTTTGTTTCCTGATAAAGGTGATGTTGGTCGCAATTATGCGCGTATCATAACACGAAGCAATGACATCAACAATAAGGTTGATGAATTTGATCTCGTCATGAATATAAATGGTCGTCCACAATTAAAGATGTGGCCCAACAAATACACAGATAAGCTTAAAGTAACAGAGACAGAAGAGGCTGTCTGGAATTACCTGTTCCATGATCCGGAAGGTGAGGACATGACGATATCTATTGAGCAGACCAATGATACATTAGTTCCTGTATTGGTGCAGCAAGGGCCAAACCTGGCAGAGGTGCTTGTTAAGACTGATTATCAAAGTGCCGGCACATATAATTATCCGGTACAAATAGCTGATGCCAGCGGAAACGTGACTCACGATACCATCTGTGTGCAGGTACTCAATAAAAACAGGGCTCCTGTATTTAATAAGGAGTACGAAGTCATTGAGTTAAACATGGCAGACCCGAATGTAACATCATTTACGGTTAACCAGTTATTTACTGATCCCGATGAAGATGTGATGCGTATGTACGCAGGGAACTATACACCACATATCGTTGATATGGCTTTAGGTAATGACTTCATCTCATTACATCCTTTACAAACAGGTACCGGGTTCGTGGTATTTGCAGCCGATGATGGCCATGATGATGGTTTCACGGTAGTAGGAAGTTATGTGTTGATTAGCAATAGTCCGGATGATGCCAATTCAGCCCCATATTCACTGGATGATATCAGTCAAACATTTATCAATTCAGTTAAGCAGGTAATGATATTACCTAACCCGGTATGCGATAACAATACAAATGTGGTATTTAAAACGCTGGAAGAGGGTGATGTTACCTTACAGGTATATACATTACAAGGGCAATTAAGTCAAACAATTAAGCTTGGTACCTTTGATGAAGGTATACACGTGACAAATATCCAGCTGGGAGATATGATGTCGGGCATGTATTTGTGTCGCCTGATAATTAATGAGAATCAGATGGGTACTTGTAAAATGATAATAAAGTAATTTGATATAAGACAATCTGAATACAGGATTTTTAATCCTGACTGTTTCATCAACGGATGAAATAGTAAACCTGAATAAGTTAATAAATGGGACAATGTTTTTTTCAAAGAATGGGTTTAGGTTGTTCATGGAGAATGGAGAGTTTTACTCTCCTCTCCAATCTTATTACCGGATGTTAGAATTAATATTTTCATAGACAGAGTTTTGGTTTGTAATGGCGCCAGGGAGAAAAAAGTTTCTCTCTGGAGCCATTAAAATGCATGACTGATTGAAAAGAGTAGAATAAACGATGTAGCACACATACATATTTAATATGGTCTTATCCTTAATTTATAAATTATGAAGCACAGGTTTTTAACAGTTGGAATCATCATCGGCATCTTTATTTATGGCGTATTACTGGCCATGGGATTATTATCTGATCAATCTGATGTTATTATGTGGTCGGTGGTAAGTCTGTTATTGGGTGTTATGTTAGCTGTGGTGGTATATTCCCTTAAACCCTTACTGAATCGTAAAATGCATCAAAAGATTTATGAGCTCTCAGCAGATATACATGATGATGAAAAGATCCTGATCGATGGTCCGGCCGGACTTAATTCGGATAAAAGCTGTATGGGTAAATTATTTCTGACCAGGGATAATTTACTGTTTAAAGCTCTGGATCAGAAGCAACTAAATTATAGTATCGAGAATATTTCAGATATCAGATTGTTGAAAAAGTGGGGGGTAATCAATAATGGCTTAAAGTTTAATTATAACGGGATTGAAGAGATGTATTATGTCGATTATGCAGGTGACTGGAAGGTGATAATCGAATATGTTAAGGGCTTTAATGATAAATCAATGAGTTGATTCAAATAATAATGCCATAATATAAAAACTGGGGAAGGTGTAAGGTGTAGATATCTTGGCAATTATGGCTTTTACTCGCTTGCCTCACTGCTTCTTTCTATAAAGCTTAAAAAGTTCCTCTCCTGCTACTTCTATCACAAATCTATGAGGTTTTGCTGTCCGTGACCTCAGGAAATCTGCCACAGATCATATTTGCATACCATGTTTCAGATAGTTAACTTGTACTATCGACCGTGACCATGTAAGCATACCATTTACTTTTTAAAATACAATGCCTGAGTAGACACATGTTGCTTATTGGTACGGAAATGAATAGTGCGCTTTCAGCATAAGAGAGTTTAATTATTTCTGATCAACAGGTGATGGATTTTAACCAGGAACTAAACATCAGCAGAGAACGAATCATCAATAAAGCCATTGAGGGGGCTGCTGTTGTTATACTTCCATCTGCCGTATTATCTCTAATCAGGTTCTACCTTATAGGCTGGTATGACGCATTTGTTGTCCATACGCTTATTTTTTGTGCCACCATCTTTCTGCTTTTGGTCAAAAACAAGTTGAAAACAGCCTTAAAATTACACTTGCTTGTTATCATTGTTCTTATTTTATCAGTTACGGCATTAAGCACATATACACTAACCGGTGGCGCTTTCCTGTTTTTCGCCATGATTTTTATCCCCCTCGTGTTCTATAGTCTCAGGCTAGCTATTTCTTACGCCCTTGTATACCTGGTAGTTTTTTTTGGCATCGCCATTTTGTTTCATACTGAAATGTTAGTTCCGGCACCTGACTTTAACAGCTACCTTGTCAATTTCTACATGTGGGTGGCTCACGGAATAATGTATGGCCTTATCCTGTTTTATATTGCCTATATGCTCAATATGTTCTTTAGCTTATACAAAAAGGTTTTAGGTTCTTCTATTGACTATTCAAATGAGCTTAAACAATCAATAGCTGCCATAGATTTTCAAAAAAACAGGTTTCAGTTGTTTATGGATGCTTATCCGTTTCACGTGACCATAAAAGATGAAAACAAAAGGTTCATGTTTGCCAATAAAGCCATCCTGGAGTATATAAACGCCAGCGATATTAATTTTTTGAATTTACACCGAGAGGAGGTTTTTCCTAAAGAGATAGCAGATGTTCTGGATCAAATGGACAACAAGGTGATTGATGATAAAGAAGCGATTAGGAAGGAACTGAATACCTGCCGTGAAGATGAAGGTTACAGATGTTATGATGTGATAAAATTTCCATTATTTACGCCTGATGATAAACTGCTTGTTGGCAGCATATCAATTGACATAACGAAGCAAAAAGAAGCAGAAATACAAAAGGTGGCCAGTGAGTCTAAATACAGAAGCATCTTTGAAGGAAGTAACGATGGAATGGTTTTCTTAGATGAAAACCTCAGGATAAGTGAATGTAACCAAAGTTATTGCGATTTATTAGGATACACGAGGGATGAACTGATCGGAAAGGATTATAAGTTCACAATTCATGATAAAGAAACCGACTGGGATAGTATTATCCTGAGCCTGGCAGCTCAGAACCGTTTAAATTCCCGAACCATTGAGATGGAGGGGATGAGCAAGGATGGTAATCTGATCTATGCCGACGTGACGGTTTACAAACGGATTCAGCATGATAAAGAGCTGGTATGGGCCGTGGTTAGAGATTTGAGTGAGAAAAAAAGCCTTGAGGAAGAAATATTTAAAACCATGGTACGATCAGAAGAGGCTGAAAGGTCAAGGTTTGCTAAGGAGTTGCACGACGGACTAGGTCCCTTGTTATCAACAAGCATGATCTACCTGCATACCCTTGGTAAAAAACAGGGAAAACACAATACGGGCAACTACGCCACCAGGGCCTACCAGTTGATTGAGGAGGCTGCATCCAGTATCAGGGAAATATCTAACAATTTAAGTCCTGATATTCTTGCTAAATATGGCTTGTTGCATGCTATACGTTCCTTTTGTGAGAAAGTGAAACTTGCTAAGGACATTAATTTTTCAATCAAAACCAATCTAAAGTGTCGCGTTGATGAGTTAATTGAGTTTACCATATACAGAATAATGACTGAGCTGATAAACAATACCATTAAATATGCCAATGCCACAACTATTCACATCAATATAATTGATCAGGATGGAGTTTTGCTGATAAGTTATACCGATGACGGGCAAGGATTTGATTACCCTGCTCAGAAAAATGATGCCAAAGGTTTTGGACTGGTAAACCTGGAGAACAGGATTGAAAAATTAGGTGGAAACTTTACCTATTATTCAGAACCGGGTAAAGGCGTAACAGTTAAAATAAGAATTAAAACCAAGTGTATATGATAAAGATTGCAATTGTAGAAGATTTACCAATGGTGCTTGAGGGCCTGAAGCTGTTGATAGATCAGGTTGAAGATTTTAAAATTGTCGCTGAGTATTCCAATGGAAAGGAATTTACAGATGATATCCTTAACCTGGATGCGGATATCGTATTGACCGATATTGATATGCCCGTTATGGATGGAATTGCTGCGACTACACTGGCAACCAGCCTGAAACCCGATATAAAAATAATCGCCCTGTCAATGCATAATGATCGCAAGTATTATTTCCAAATGGTAACAGCAGGAGCTAAAGGTTTCGTTCTAAAGCAATCAAACCCCAATGAACTGGAAAAAGCCATAAGAGATGTACATGCCAATGGAAATTTCTTTTCGCCGGATTTGCTGCATTCAATCATAGTCAATATTCATGGGCTGGAGAATGAAATAGTTAAGGACAAAAAAGAACTGCTTCAACTGTCAGATAGGGAAACTGAATTATTGAATCTTATTTGTCAGGGCTTGACGAACCAGCAGCTGGCAGATAAAATGTTTGTTAGTTTACGAACAATTGAATCCAATAAAAGTAAGTTGATGCAAAAAACCAATACCCGTAATAATGCGGGATTAATAATCTGGGCCATCAAAAACAAAGTAGTTACCATTTGAGCTCACGCCAATAGATGCTTGATGTTACACTTTAGGTGCTGATAATTAAATTCATGCAAATCTACCCCTGCTTTAGAATTTGTATTCGAGGCCTATTGTATTGCCCCAGTCATGTCCGGCATTGATTCCCGACAACGGTTCATTGTCAAAGCTGTTGTAATAGGTAAACTTCAGGAAGAAATCATGAAAAGCTTCCCATTTAATATTAGCGTCTATTTCATTTCTGAAACGTCCGGGCTCTGATATACCGGGAATTAAATTGGCTTTTACATTTATTGATACTTCAGGGGAGTCGAATAAAAACAACATGTAGTTAAACTGGATCAATCCTTCAAAATTATCCCTTACCAGTTCTCCTGAATATTCAGTGTTAGCTGTGATTCCCAGTCCTGCTGATAAATCCTGTTTATTATTTCGAATCAGAAAGTAGGTGGGGCCAAGAGCTACAGATGTACGCAGGTCAAGTTCGAAATAAGTATTGCTTTCTGCCAGGGCAGCACCATGAATGGACCAGTTCTTGGGTAAGACCCTGTATAAAGATGCACCTCCCGATTGTCTTTGGGTGGTACCAATCGATTCTTTGGTCAAAACAACATTATAGTCAACCTGTATAATGACCTTTTCGCCCCTGTACTTAAGATTACCGGCGAAATCAAGTTTGGTCACATCGCTGGCCTTTACATAACTATAGCCCGAGCTGACCGTGCCTGATACACGATCGATGAACCGTTTCTCCAGGGGAGTCAGTTCAACAATACTCCATAATCTGATCGTGTCTTTTGTGCCCGCTTCTTCCTCTATTATGCAACTGCCGACTTTGCCTGAAGGCTTCAGAATACCAAACATGATATGCCCATCGCTTAATATTATTCTCATGGGGTTTTTGATATGTACGCTGTCAATTTTACTCCATTCAATATGGATCGTACCTGAATCATCTGTTGAAAGATTGAGCATGTTATGATCCAGTGATTTAACCTCGCCGGTAATTCGGTCGCCATCCTGGAAATAGATAGTATCGATCTTTGAAGTGGCAAAACTCACATTGCTCAAAAGAAGTAACAGGCATGCAGATGCGATGTATTTAAATAATAATGATAAGCTTCTTTTCATTCGTCAACGGTAATTATTGCATTAAACTCTCAGTTGGTAAGAGAAATGAATATATATACATTGTATAGTAATGAATGTATCTGCTGTTTTTATTTTCTATTAATAGTCAATCATTTATGCCTTACTACTATACATCATATGGCCCGTAAATCCCGCCTGAACATATGATTGAAAAGGCCTTGTTAGTATGCTAACTGCCGGTGTAACAAATATCTTAACCAAATTGGAGAAAAATAGCTACAAATTCAATACGGATAGCCTTTTTTTTAATTGTTTGTTAAGTATTTATGGCTGCTGACTTTTTTGATGAGGGGGACTTTTTTCCAATGATTCCAACTTATCGGATGAGTTTACACAGTCCTTGTTAGTCCCCGAATAGACAAAGAAAAGAGATGGAAAATACACGGTAGCTACTTGCTTCTGCAGCGTATTTTAATAGACACAAAAGACGCAAATGTCGTCTGCATGAACCAAAGCTTTTTATTTTGCTATTGAACTTTAAAATATTGATTATTAAATTGTAATAATTGAATTAGAAGAATTTTACATTTTCAATAACTGAATAGCCATGAAACATCTCTTTACATTTCTTATTACGTTCTTTCTTATAATTGGCAGTATTGCACAGGATAAACCAAACGTGGTGCTGGTATTTCTTGACAATTTTGGTTGGGGAGAACCCGGCTTCAATGGAGGAGGTGTAACAAGGGGAACCGCAACTCCTAATATGGATAAGCTTGCGGCAGAGGGATTGCGCCTGACAAATTTTAACGTGGAAGTACAATGCACCCCTTCTCGCTCAGCACTCATGACCGGGCGCTATGCAATACGTAGTGGAAATGCCACAGTTCCTCTAGGTGAAGGGCTCTATGGCCTCTTGCAATGGGAAGTTACAATGGCAGAAATGTTAGCGGATAACGGTTATGCCACCGGCATGTTTGGGAAGTGGCACTTAGGCCGGACGCCGGGAAGATTCCCCACCGATCAGGGCTTTGATGAGTGGTACGGAATCCCAAACTCAACCGATGAATCACCCTATTCGTCCTTAGTTGGTTTTGAAGAGAGTAAGCTTCATGAAACGTTTGTGATGAAGGGCCAAAAAGGTAAAGTGCCTGAAAAGGTTAGGCCATACAGGTTAGATTATCGCCCGCTTATAGACCGTGACCTGACTGATAGGGCAATGGAATTTATGGAGAAACAGGCGAAGGCCGATAAGCCTTTCTTTGTGTATTTGCCTTACACGGCCACTCACTTTCCTACCATGCCACATCCCGATTATGAGGGAAAAACAGGGAAAGGAGCATGGGTCGATCTCTTGTTGCAGATAGATGATTACCTGGGTGAACTGTTGGATAAGATCGATAACCTGGGAATAAGCGATAATACCATATTTATTTTCACTGCCGATAATGGACCCGAAGCCATGTCCTATGGAAATACCAGTATGACAGTTGAAACAGCAATACATGGATCAGCAGGCCCATGGAGGGGAACTTTATTCACCGGATTTGAAGGTGCCTTGCGAGTGCCATTTGCCATCCGCTGGCCAGGGAAAATAAAGGCCGGTACATCGAGTGATGAAATAGTTCATGCCATGGATTTATATCCCACTTTAGCCGCTATCACCGGTGGTAATATTCCTGACGACCGGATTATTGATGGTATAGATATGTCTGATTTCTTCCTTGGTAAAACGGATAAATCAGGAAGGGATGGCTTTATTGTTTATATGGGGAACGACATATTTGCTGTTAAGTGGAGAAACTGGAAATTGCACTTTAAAGAACAAGATTCCTGGAACGGCGAGTTAAAAACCTATACCATGCCACGTGTATATAACTTATACAACGATCCCCAGGAAAAAGACAATGTGCTGTTTCCACATACCTGGGTGCCTAAAGCTGCACTGCAACAGTTAACAGAACATGTTGCTTCTCTGAAAGAAAATCCTCCTATTAAAGCCGGACAGGCTGATCCTTATGTGCCAGCTAAGAAATAAAATAGAGATGTGACTATAAGCATCAAAAAAGGAGCGTTATAAAATGATGTATAATGGAGTATGGTACAGGGAAAGGCCAATAAGGATGTCAATCAGGTACCACAATAACTAACGATAAATTAAAAACTTTTGAGATGGAAAAATTGCTTGTTTTATTCGCCATACTTTTATGTATTTCCTGTTCTGACAGTACGCAAACAGCAAATAAAAATATCCCCATTGTTGAGAGCTACATATCTGCAGTGGAAAATCTGGACTACAATACGATGGAATCACTTCTTGATGAGAGTTACCAGGGATTCGGACCGTCATTTACCGATTATACGACAAAAGCCGAGGCGGTGGAAAGCTGGAAATACAATTGTGAATACCTGTATGAAAATATCAAATACACCAGAAACCAGATCGCAGCTGTTCGCATACCTGAGGGACCCAATAAAGGCGACTGGATTGCCAATTGGTCAGAACTCCGGATAACTTATAAAAGCGGCGATGAGGCTACCATATGGGCCAATACCAACTATAAAATAGAGAATGGAAAAATTGTCCAGACCTATACCTTCTATAATGAGGCCGATGTATACAGGCAACTGGGGTACGGGTATGTGAAAACAGATGTTGATTAATTAAAATGAATATACGGATGAAAGCAATAATACTACTTCTGATTTTTGTGGTGGCTTCGGCCTTAGCGCTAGCTCAGACAGATGTGCCCACAACACAGGTTTTACCTGACACGGCAAAAATGACATACAACCAGATATCACAAAGTGGCGAACTGGTCGTCTTTCCTTCGAAAGGTCAGGACAAGCATCAGCAGAAAAATGATGAATTTGAATGCTATTTATGGGCATTGGAGCAAACAGGAATTGACCCTTTGAATCTGCCCAAGATTGAAGCTGAGAAAGTAAACAAGGCGCCTGAGGGCCATGCCGTAGCGGGTGCTGCAAGGGGTGCTGCTGCAGGGGCTGCCATTGGTGCCATAGCAGGTGATGCCGGAAAGGGTGCTGCCATAGGTGCCACTGCCGGTGCCTTGCGCGGGCGAAGAGCAAAAGTGTATGGTGATCAGCAGGAACAACAACAAAATAACGCCGCCGCTGCGGCTGCTGAAGAAGAAATGAAAGAAAAGTTTAAAAAGGCATTTGCTGCATGCATGGAAGGCAAAGGCTATACTGTTAAATAAAATTGAGGAGTTATGGGTGCATATAAGACGTTTACTTTGCTATTGATTTTTAGTTGTATGAATTCAGTAGCCATGTTTGGGCAAGGTGAAACAGCTCAATCCAGTCAGGACAGTACAAAGCTTAAAACTGAATACCCATATGTATTACCCATATGGGGGCAAAAAGTGGCAGATCGCAACATTAAAATGCAGTTGCCTTTCGGTATCAATGTCAATTATGTGTACAATCAAATGACCTTGGATTTAACGCATTTCAGCATGAATTTTTACGATGGTGAGAACCTCGATGATATTATTAATCCTGAAACTTTGAACTTTACCGAAACAGTCGGAACAACCAACGGTGTAAACATCAGGGCTGATGCATGGATATTTCCGTTTTTTAATGTATACGGTATTTATTCACGTAACCAGGGATCAACAAAGGTGGCTTTTCAACCGCGGGTGGTGGAAAAAGACCTGGGGCCCAATGGAAACCTGATGGAGATCAGAACTTTGGAAGAGCCGATAGATGTGGATAAGGTAACGTTTACCGCCAATTCATTTGGTATTGGTTCAACCCTTGTTTATGGATGGAGTGACTATTTTGTTAATGTTGATGGAAATATGACCTGGTCGACTTCCGATCTGTTGGAGCAAACTGTTGCTTTCTTTGTTGGTTCGGCCCGCATTGGAAAAAGGGTCAGTTTAAAGAATGATATGAAACTGGCATTTTACATTGGTGCCATGTATCGCGATTTCGTAAATAAAGAAAATAACACGGGTTCAATTGGCGTTCCTGAACTGGACGAAGGTATAGCACGGGCGATAGATGGATTAACAGCCATCAATGATGAGCAAATACTATTATGGGAAAGCCTGCCTGAATCAACTCCCGGGAGGGATGAGAAACTGGATGAATTATATGCCAGGGAAGAGCGGCTGGACCATGCCAGCGAAAGATTGGAAAATTCAGATGCTATCAATTACGACATTAAAAAAGAAATCGTTAACAATTGGAGTACACAAATTGGCTTTAACCTGGAAATAAACGAGAACTGGATGTACAGGGCGGAATTAGGTTACAGGGATGATCAAAAGTTCTTTATGACAGGCTTGCAGTACCGGTTTGGTTTTTAATACATGACAAAGGCTGCGAAATACAATACCCATTAGTTATCGCATCCAACATTATTTTTCATTAACAATGAAGTAATTAATGAGCAAAATATCAAAGTATATACTGATAATACTTGGTTTTATTATCAGTATTGACTGCAATGCCACCGGCATTGAGAAAGAAAAAAACGATACGACAAAGCAGCATAAAAACTTAAGGTTCAGTATACTTGGCGGACCGGGTTATACGCCTGATTTTGGCTTCTTACTAGGTGGAAGTATGCTGTTTACCTTTAGAACCGATCCCCAGGATATGGAATTGGATCGCTCTGTTGTACCCATTGGTTTTGCTTTCATGTTCAACGGTGGCTTTAACCTTATAAGTCGTCCCCAGTTCTTCTTTAACCATGATCGTTTCAGGATTTTTGGACAGGTGATCTTTAAAAATACCCTGGATAATTATTATGGAGTTGGTTATGATACCAATAACAGTATTGTACGAGGCGAAGAGACCTCGGAGTATCGGGCCAGTAACTGGCAGATAAATCCTATTCTTTTATGGCGAATGGGGCAAACAGATTTCTTCGGAGGAGCCTTGGTTGATGTTTCCAGGGATTATATGAAGAGTCCAAGTGAAGGCGTGCAAAATGATCCGGACTATATTGCCCAGGGTGGCGATGAATCAGGCTTGTTGTCGATGAACACCGGATTGGGCTTAACCATCTCTTATGATACCCGCGACATACCTGCCAATGCCTACAAAGGCTTACTCCTGGATTTTAAAACCACATTTTTTCTCGATGAGTTTGGTGGCGATTCCGATTATACACTGATCAACCTGGAGTACCGTCAGTTTACATTACTCGAATTTATGGGGCCAAGGCGTTCTTTGGGCTGGATGTTGAAAACAAGCAACAGCTTTGGCGATGTGCCTGTAACGCGTATGCAAATGATAGGCTCACCTTTTGATATCAGGGGATATTACCTGGGGCAGTACAGGGATAAATCAGCGCATTTTGGTTTGCTCGAATACAGACATATGTTTAACACCGATCAGACTGATTTCTGGAGCCGGCTTTTTAACCGCTTTGGCTTTGCCACCTGGGGTGGTGTCGGTTTTATGGGGCCCGACCTTGGGAATATAGAAGCTGTCTTACCTAATTTCGGTCTGGGATTGCGCATTGAGGTGCAGCCAAGGATGAATTTCAGAATTGATGCCGGGCATAATCCCATCGACGGTAATACGCTGATCTATTTTAATATGACAGAGGCATTCTGAGATAGTATGGTGTCATACTGTTTCAGGACACAACATTAGCCAATACACTGGCCATCTTCCACATAACTTCTTCGCTTATATCAAAGTTGGTTTGGTGATGGGTTCCTGAATCATTGGATGCACCTATACCCATAAATACTGCTTTCCCCCCGGTATTCTGGACATGATTCATTAAGGTACAGAAATCTTCACTGTAGGTATTGTGTAATTCTCCTTCGAGACAGTTAGTGAATAAACCTGCAGCTCTTGCCATCTGCTGAATGCTTTGGGCAAGGTCAACAGAGCTGGCAGCACTTTCGGCTTCACCTACCAAATTCACCTTACATTGGCAAGCGTATTTCTTTGATATAGCTTCAATCGTTTTGATAGAGGCAGAGTAGAGTTGATCACGTGTTTTGGTGTCGCCGGCACGGGTTTCAATTTTTAGTTGTGCTTCAGGGCACACGATGTTGCGTGCTGTACCTGCCTGCATCTGTCCGACATTTAGCCTGATATGCCTCGGGAATTCGCTTTTTAACTTCTCCAGGCTTAAGATAATTTCAGCAGCGGGAAGCATGGCATTGATACCCTTTTCAGGGGCCAGAGCCGCATGAGAAGCCTTACCTGTAATTGTCACATCAAACTTTTTACTGGCGAGCTGTCCATAGGTTCCACAAATAAACTCACCTTGCTCTTTGTTGGCCCATACATGGAAGCCGTATGCTTCATCAACATTGCTGAATAGTGGATGTTTCACGACGGCAGCCATTCCACCCAAACCCTCTTCAGCAGGTTGAAACAAGAGTATTATTCTACCCTTGAAATTATCTTTGTGTTCAGCCAGGTATTTGGCGAAACCCAAACCTATAGCGGAGTGGACATCATGACCACAGGCATGCATATAGCCATTATAAGCCGATGTAAAATTATTTGCAAAGGGGAAATGTTCGTTTGACCGGCTTTCAGAAACGGGGAGGGCATCCATATCAAAACGAAATACTTTCACCGGACCATCGCCACGGTCAATAACACCGGCAACAGCAGTGTAGCCTCCTTTGGTTTTTTCAAGTATCTCTTGATCCAGGTCTGCGCGCTCCATGGCTTGCGTATAGAACTTATCCAGACTTTCATTAGCAGGTAAGTTCATGCGTTCATCACATATCAATTCTTCGCCCATATAAACCGTAAAGTCCCATTGCTTAAGCGACTGAGCGACAAACGCAGCTGTCCCGAACTCACACCAGGCCGGCTCCGGATATTGATGAATAAGGCGGCGCCAATGAACCATTTCTTCCTGGATATCCTGAAAATATTTGGAGATGCTACTCATACTATGCTAGTTGTTTTTGCCAAAGATAACGAGAAATCAAGGCATGCTCATTTATTTTTATCAGGGAAGACGCTTTTTCTGGTATAAGCGGTACATCCAAACAGCAAGCCTGCACATTTTTATTGGTACAGCCACACAGGTACTTATTCGATTTTGTCAAATTCATGCTATTTGTTTTTTGAGTTCAATTTTCAACAAACATACAGCGATTACAAGCGCATTACAATTACAATGCATGCATTGTAATTTGGCTAGATGCCTATGTTGCACATTACATGATACTTAAGTGGTTTTTTGTGAGATATATGTTAAAAACAGTATACAAAGGACGTTAGGGAAAATGCCTGTTTTGACCAAAAAACATAAAAAATGATACAAAATTGTCACTTTTACGGCCCGTTTGAACCTTTTTAGGGCCATAATCGGACCATATTCGGGTCTTTATTGGTAGTTCTTCGGTAATCATTCGGTATTTCATCGTCTACGCGCGTAGCGAACAATTACCGAACAATTACCGAAGGATTACCGAACAGGAGTCGAAGCGGTTCCGAAGGTGACTGCAACCATTACCGAAGAAATAGTGCCTTCAGTAGTTGAAATGCACTTTTGTCGAACTGTTACATTGTCGAATTGTTGAATTGTTGAATTGTCGAATTGTCGAATTGTTGAACTGCTCTTTTGTAACCACGGATTTCTTCCTTTTGACCACGAATTTCACGGATTACACGGATTATCTAATCGCTTAGCGATTAGTTGTAACAATAATCAAATGGTCCAGTCAATAATTCGTGTACCCCGATAGCCATTGGGGTAATCGGATTTAACGGATTATGGCTGCGCCATAGCAATCGCGTAGCGATTGCACAATTCGTGTAATTCGTGTAATTCGTGGTTCTTTTTTTTTATTTAAATCATTGGTTTGTACTATACTTTACTTCTTTTGACCACGCCCCGATAGCCATTGGGGTAAACAGATTACATCGATTAAATCCTTCGGATTTGATTCCCAAGCTGTAAATAGCAGGCCGTAGGTCTGAAACGCTTGGTATGGTCAGCCCACGCGAAGGTGAATGCTGCGCACCAGAGATGGATTTGTTGCTTCAGGCTTCCATTTTCCTTCGTCAAAGCCGCCATTACACAATATCCACTCATATCATTGGCTTTCAGGCCTTCAAAGCTCTGTTTCGATTTAAGCGGGTAGGGGGAAGCTAAATAAACACTCTGTTTAACATAGGTGAAAAATACTAATTTTCCCCATACGATATGGGGAAAACTACTACCTCGCGAACCGTTTTGAGTATTTATCTTTAAGACCAAATAAATAATAATACTAACCCTTTAATTGATATCCAAACAACAATAGATGGAAACTATCAGGTTACAATTCGCAAACCCAGAGGTATTAAAGGTTATACAAGTATTAAATCAAATGTCAGTTACGCAAAAAGCTCAATTTTAAATAATGGTAAGGCAATGCAAATTGAAGTATTTGATTTTGTCACACAATTTGATGTTCAATTATTTGGAACAAGGTATGTAAGCCAATCCGTGAATAAAGGGTTTCAATTTGAAAATTTATTTGGAATTAGAATTATTCAATTTTAAAAGAATTAATATGGTACTTTTTAAAAAACATAGCTTTTGTATATCATTATTGTTATTAGTAGCCTTAATGCTTGAAGCTCAAATTAAAGAACAAAAGTTTATCACAGATTCATTATGGCGATTATATAATAAGAATCTTGATACAGTTATTGTTAAGAACTGGTTTTATTGCAATGGTAATAATACATATGAGGTAAGCCAATTTCTTTCAAGGTCTGGAAATTTCTCATTTTCAGTTAATAGTATAGATCAAAAATTTTGTGATACTACCGTATATTATGGAGTGAGACAGACGTATAATCCTAAAAATAAAATAAAAAAGAGTTTTTATTATACTGAGAGTTATTCATTAATAAATGAGGTTGATACTCTATATGGAAGATTTAACGAAATTAACACTTCAGACTTAACCAGTCAACGTGCTTTGATAGAAATGTCTTATATGTTAGGGAATGTAGATAATTATCACAACTATAAAGATTTATCAAATTGTATTAAGGTGTATTTTTATAGCTATAGTAAAAATGATTTATTAGAATTCTATCTTAACTTAGACAATACCACTGAATTACTTTATCGCCACTTTAGTACTGATAGCATTACACCTGTTTTAACAAGAACTGAGAGAATTAGTACGAATAAAATATCGCAAAGACTTATTGATAAGTTCAAAAAGAATGTCACAAGTGAGGACCTTGATGGATTAAGTCAAAAATATTTACAAGTTTATACTAAAGATAAAGTTGATAGATACTGCCTTGTTATCCAGTTTTTAAACAATAAAGAGGCTATTTCATTTATTTTTGGAGATGAGGCACCTAAAGTTTATAAGAAGGAATTTAGAAAATCTCTATTTCATAAGTTTTCCATTTACATGTGTTATCCAATATTAAAGAAATATGGTTTTGAATTATAATGAATAAATATTATATTTTTTTTATATCCATAGTTTTTGTTTCGTGCGAATGTGGTAGTCCTCTCTTGTATAATCGTATAAAATTACGAGAGTACGTTCCTCATGAAACCAATAATATAAAAGCTGATATAAATATTGTTCCAATGGAACAAACCACTAATACTAATGGTGAAATTGTATTATCTGATTACATTACCATCAAGGTTTATGATTTCATAAGTGCAAAAGATAGAGATGTTTATATTTCAGCATTTTATTACCATGGAAAAGATTCTCTTCCTTGCGAGTTGCTGGAGGTTAAAGAAGATCTTACGCTTGAGGAAATATATGGTGTGCGAAATGATGGTATGTATAATATTTCTAGAAAATACAAAGATTATCAATTTCAGAATAAAGAAACCATTGAGTTAGTGGCTCGAAGTATTCTGCCTAAAGAGATGAAAAAATGGATTAAGTTTGAACAGTGTAGAAGCATAAATATAAAAGTGCACTACCCTGATAGTAGGTGTAGGATATTAAATTTTACGCTAAAAAACGAAGATTAGTAATAGACAAGCTGCCCGGCAAGTCCGGGCTTTTTTACATTTATAGAATAGCAATATTTTTTAGGTTTTACGGATTTGATGAAGCCGTCCAGAACATGAAGGATATGTGTTTTATCTTCATTGTTCACTTTTTCTATCTTGTTAGCCGATTCAGCAACGCCGGGCTTTAACAAACATCAGGCTTCCTAAGGGATTAACTGTACTTTGGAAAATATTGCATATGCATTTGGGCGCTTTACTTAATTTATCAGATGTGAAGACCTATGATATATTCATATTATTTACATTAAAATATATAATTATGAAATTCCTATATGTTTTTTTATTGTTGCTATTTAGTTGTGCAGGAGTAAATAAAGATTTAATCAAAGTATATGGATTGTCAAAAGTGAAAGTATATACACCTGCAGTTGAAAAAGGATTTACAACAGCAAGTGCATCTTCATATTTTAATAAACTAGAGAAATCTGCTTTTACAATATTGACAAAAGATGAAACTACTAAGATAGAATCTGCATTGTTTAAGGCAAAAAAGGAGAAGCATCGCCAACGGAAAGTCGGAATGAGAAACTTCTTCTGTGTTTTATACGCTCCAATTGAAACTGGTATTCAATTTAAAGCCATTATTCAGAGTGCAGGTGAATCAATTTTAATTATTGATTTATCGCAACGAATCGAATACATAATTACCTTACCTGAGGATGTTAAGGCAATAAAGGAAATAATGTCTGATTTGTAGTTGAATGGATTGAATTACAATACATACTTATAGTTCGGCGTATGGCTTTGCCAACGCCGGGCTTTAACAGGCATCAGGCTTCCTAAGGGATTAACTGTACTTTGGAAAATATGGATATGCCTTTGGCGCTTTAGCTAATTTATCAGATGTGAAGACCTATGTTATATTCATATTATTTACATTAAAATAGATCAATAATGAAAGCAATATACATTCTATTATTTATAGCAATTGGAAGTTGTGCAACTTTTAAAAAGAATGAACTAATATCCTCAGGTTTAAAGACTGTAAAATTGTATCATACCCCAGTCCCAGTTGGGTTATCAACAGGAGGAGTTATCGCTTATTTTAATAAAGTTGAGAATTCAGAATATACAATTTTATCAAGTAATGAAGTTGATAAACTGGAGGGTGTTTTAATAAGGTCTAAGAAAAAGAGACACATACAACAGAAATTTGGGTCAGGTCTTTTTTTAGGAGAGTTTGTATTTAATAAACATTCTAATATTGAATTCAAAGTGGCAATGATGGTTTTTAAGCATTCAATCTTAATAATTGATGTAGCCGCCAGAATCGAATACATAATTACCTTACCTGAAGATGTTAAGGCAATTAAGGAAATAATGTCTGATTTGTAGTTGAATGGATTGAATTACAATACATACTTATAGTTCGGCGTATGGCCTTGCCAACGCCGGGCTTTAACAGGCATCAGGCTTCCTAAGGGATTAACAGTACTTTGGAAAATATTGCTTATGCTTTTTGGCGCTTTAGCTAATTTATCAGATGTGAAGGCCTATGTTATACTCATAATATTTACCTCAATTATTATAAATATGAAATTCCTATATGTTTTTTTATTGTTGCTATTTAGTTGTGCAGGAGTAAATAAAGATTTAATCAATGTATATGGATTGTCAAAAGTGAAAGTATATACACCTGCTGTTGAAAAAGGATTTACAACAGCAAGTGCATCTGTCTGATATCCCCTTAAGCTGGATGATTGATGAAGCAGGAAAGGCCGGACTTGAGATCGAAGGTTATCTTAGGAATGGATTGAAGGGACACTATGCAGCAAAGATTCATCAATCAAGAAAACACATTTATCGATCCAAGCCCCGTTTTTACAGGGATATAATGTTTAACAATGGCGGGTCGCAAAAAGTATATGTGCACGATAGCGTATTAAATAGACAGCAAGATGGTATCACCAAATATGCGCCCAAAAATCTTATGCCACATATAGGGAAGTTTACACGTAAGGTTGGTGACTTGTGGACTACTTAAATTAAAGTACATATTTAGTTTTAAAGAAAGGGAAAACAGCTTTTGTGATACGTTGAGACACCCTGACAGGAAGCCAACTTATTCAACAAATGTAAACGATAGCCTGTTGTACTCAAATTTATTGTCGGATAAGGCCTTGATCATTTGGATACCTAACTGTATCCAGCCTACAGGGCCTTTTGCTATTTTAATGGCGATGTGAAGAGCGGTGCCAAGAAATTCAGCAACTTCATGTAATGCCTGTGTAATCGCATCATTTTTATTAATGTGTTTGATCACAAGCTCAGCATCGATGTTGTGGATGCTTGTGATGTTATCAAAATTAAAGTCGTAATCGGTGATGATTTGTTTATCGCCCAACATTGTTTTGATCACTCTCTTAGAAAAGAAAAAAGAAAATGCTGTTTTGATCATACTAAACATCTTTTTCAATTCACGCAAAAGAATTTTGACACCATTTTTAATCCATTTAAACAGATTTTTAATTGATTTTATAATCCAGTTAATGCCTTTCTTGATATAACTGCCAATTCGTTTAAAGAACCTGCCAATGGATTTTAAAAACAATTTACCACCCCTGGTTTTAGAGTTTCTGCCCTGCGGTATCATTTGATCACCTTCTATTTGTTTACCGATCTCCTTAATAACCTGTTTTCTATCTGAATCATTATTTAGTTTGATAAGCAACTTTCCAATTTCTTCAGAAACCGTTTCACTTCTTTTGGATTCTTCCATTCTTGTAATCACAGGCAGAAGTGCCGTAAATAAGAATTGCACATTGAGTGCCCAATAATTTTTTTTCAGATTTATAACTAAATCGGTCATTTTGTATCCAGTCTCTCCTCCGTAATTTTCATGGATGTATGAAATAAATGAGTCTATTGCCTTCAGGCTTAATGGTCCAAGATCATTATCAAGATTGCCCTGATAAGTTCCAAACAGCCACAATCTAATTTGAACCAATCTTGTCATTAATTGGTGTAACTCATCTTTCATGATAAATTCGACTTTGTCAAGGTTTTTAGCCTTATTATGAAAGCTATTTTTGCTTTCTTCCGGCAAGAAAACGAGTCTGGATCTGAACTGCGTTACATCATTTTTAAAGTCAATACCCTCCTTTCGTATTTTTTGACGCGTATTCTTAAAGAAAATAATGTGTTCATATTTGGCGTTCGGATATGAGTTCTGTTTTACAAGGATTGTTGATAGTTTTTCACAATCACCCAGAACTTCTATTATCTCATGTGTCTCATTTATTCCACACCATTTACCTATTTTATTTAATTGCTTATTTACTGCAGGTGATAATTTTGGTGAAATGCTATCGTTAAATATTGATAAGATAAAAAGACGCCAGTTGAGTATCCTAGAAAGAATTGGATTTTTAGCTATCTCGTTTAATGAATATTGGTGTAGATGAAATTCCCCCTCAAGGGAGGAGATTTGATGCAGAAAGTCCAACTCGTTTTCATTAAGATAGTTCGTCTCATTGTCTTTCATATGGGGATAAAGATCTTTAAATACATCTTTGCTTATTTCTAGCTCTTTACGGAACTCTGCAACCCCATTATTAATTTCTTTATCTGTAGCACTGGCATCGATACTATTTCTATTCAAGGAGATATAACCCAGGTTGTCCAAAACTTCTTCGCATTCAATTTTATGGATCTTGCTGAATTTCTCTTCAGAAGCAGAGCTTACAAATTTGTTATTAAAAACTTCAACTATTTCCATCTTTATCAGGTTCATTTAAACGAATAAATTTTAACCAATCAATAAACGTAGCGAATATGATTTTGGTGAAACGGTGATGGTAAATGCATTCAGGAAGGTTTCTTTCATCGCCGGTTAAGAAAGGTGTTTTTTGCTTTTGAAGACCTTTCAGTTTTTCACCTACCTTGCGGGCAGAAAAAGAAACTTCCTGTATGTTTATTTTACACTGATGAAAAAAGAATTTTATTTGTTTTGGCTTCATTGAATTTGCATCTGTCAATATCTAATCATAGTAAGTGGCCAACAGCTTCGAAAATGGTATCAAAAAGTGTTTTTCTGGTTTCAAGGGCTGACTTAACCATTAAGGCATGTTCATCCACCAATGCAGTTACTTCATCTCCTTTATTCACAAAGTTGACGGCATCTCCATCTAATTCAAATTTTGTATATGCCACTAAATCCGCTTGTCCAAGGTTTTTCCTGATTTTTGCAAAAATTTCCTGATTGCCATCATTGGTTAAATCAATTTGTCCTGTACCGGGATTGGTTAGGGTTGCCACTTCCAGACTTGAAACATCCTGAATCGCTTTTTTAATATTGTCAAAATTAATAGCCATGATAAATTATTTTATTGTTTAACGTAAAGCTTTGCTAATGAGTCTCCAAATGGAACTTCGGTTTTTAATTGAGGATTTTACCAGAGAGCTGTGTAGTTGTGCAATAGCTTGGGAATCATGGTTTATGACACTAACTGCATCACCTTCCAGTTCTTGTCTACTATAGCTTACTATTGTTATCTTCCGCTTATCTTCAGAAGAAGTATCACATATTGCTACCTCGTTGGTAAGTAAATCCTGTGTTAGGTCTTTGATTACCTGTCTGAATTCTGACTTATTTGACATCTAATAGTATTACTAATTTTACTGATAAATATTATTTCTGTTGGACTTGCATGTTATACCTTGTATAGCGAGTAATAAAAAATACGACTGTTTACTATGTGTTGTGTAATAACACAATAGCCTTGACTTAATAAGCAAATATTCAATGAATGTTATTTACTGCAAATTAGATTAATGGCCATGAGATTTTTAACGCTGAAGCAGTAATCTGGCCAACAATCCCATCATCTGCATCGTGTCCAAAATAATCTTCCTGGAATTCTAATAAGGCGTGTAAAGTTCGAGGTCCAAAATCATCGTCTAGTTTACCTTCGTAATACTCCAAATCTTTTAGTTTTTGCTGGACGGTACTAACAAGTTTTCCTTTTGATCCAAAGCGCAATCTGGCTGGCTGTTTTTGCCCATTCGAACATGTGATTTTTTGTGCGTCACGCCCATTAAGTAGCATGTAATTGAAGTTTTGTTGGTCCAGGGAGTAAGCATTGCTTTTAAAAGTTCTCCATGGGCCGGTATCTGGTGAATCATTTCGTTTAGTACATTTGGGATAACCAGCAATGACCTGACAGCCTGCGCTGGCAAAATAATCATGATCTGTACCCATACACCAACCTGCATGCAAGTTGTCATAAGGGCGAGTGTATTCTACCCTGTCATCATTATCGTAATCCAAATCATCTGCCGTTCGGCGAACAGGTAGTTTATTATCCTGCCTGAATGCATTGTGACCTGTTGGCTTCCCTGCCTTATGCCTGCCCTTCCTATAATCATTATAATACCCTGTCAGCAACATATTTGCTCCGTTGCCGCCTCTTTCCAGTGATCTTTTGATGTTACGCTGATGTGGCACGGTACTTCCAGGGAATAGTGCAATGCCTTTTTCGTGATGAAATTGACCAATTGTACATCTGGGATGAATGTGATCGTAGGTAATTAATTCAATAAAATGTTCATTTTTAAACTCTTGGGAGTCATCTGAAACAGGAATGCATCCTCTGAGTCCGAAGAAAAACATTTCGTTTTTTGGTATGGCGAAACAATTAATTTCAGCCAATCGTTTGATATGATTTGCAGAGAGTTTAATCATAATAGATTAGATTTAAAAAGTTGCTTTTCAAGTTTGTTGCTTAAATTAGTCACCTTCAGTATGATATACCATACAGTTAAAATCCTAAGTTTCTAATTCTTTATTATCATGAGAAAGAGTGGTTAGATTTGTTATAAGAATTATCTAAGTTCCTAATATTCTATAATGTAAAGTTGGACTCCATGGAAATCACGTATTTAAAGTAAAATCCATGAACGTAAAACCAACTTTAGATACCATCTTTATCTCATTGTGTTTATTTCTTTTAATTACGTAAGCTAAGCTATGATAAGATTTATTTAGTGTATTGTAAAAATCTGCCAAATTTGGCATCTAGAGTTGAAATTTTTTAATGTAAATGGATCTTGAAAATTTATGATATAAGTTCCATTTTAAGCTTTACTTATGTCTCAATAGAATAGAACCGGTTAATATAAAGTCCGTTACGGTTGTTTTTATGCCAGTTGGACGGTGTCATGCCCATCATTTGTTTAAACTCCCGTATAAAATGGGCCTGGTCATAGTAGCCTCCTTTGTCCATTATGTTGCTCCAGCTAAAATCAGGTGTATGCGCGATTAGTTTGCATGTATTGTCTATCCTTATGAGTTTTAGATATTCTTTGGGAGATATTCCGACTTTGTTGTTGAAGTGCCTGTGCAGTGTCCTGTATGATAAGCCAAGTTCTTCGGCAAGGTTTACTGCACTATAATTATTGGAAGGATTATATGAACCGGGAAAGGAAAAGGAATCATACCCTGATTGTTCTTTAGAGAGAAACCTATTCTTTAGAATCTGGTATAAAAATGTGAATTTAGATAAGCTTGTTTCAAAGCTTTTTAGCTTTTGGGTAGCTACCTGCAAGCAAGGAGTTAACTGGCTATAGGTCACCATCGAATTTTTAAAGTGGCAAGGATAAATGCCTGTTAATGATTTAATTCCCTCCAAAGTTAAAATAACTGATACTCCTTCGAAATAATCACCTGAACAATGAAATTTCATGAAATGTGAATTATGACTCTCATATAATCCTATTATAAAAGAGTCATTCATGAGTTGTTTCCCTTTATCTACAACGGTGATATAGCTACTATCACTAAGAACTATCCATTCTACTAAACCTATAGGGAAAGGCCTGAGTGAATATTTGCAGATATTTTTATTCAATCGAAAAAAAACAATTTTTTCTACATACCTTCTCAGCCTTGAATGTATCGCATAGGAGGATACATCACCTACCATGAAGTGATCATCCTGATCTCTAGACTTTTTGTTTATATTGGACAATCTGATGTTTACAAAATCCTGATTAACCACAATTTCCTGATCCATAATACAATGTCATGTGTGATTTAGACTTCTTTAATACTCTACTGACGTACTTCAAATATTTAACTAAGGTATTTGGTAAACTGATCTGACATTAATCACTTGTTATGCGATGTTAGCGGTTTATAACATGTATAGCCATATAAGAATAGCATGCATGAATACTTAATGTTAGACGAAAAATATTGGCAATTTGGGACAAATTAACTTTATGGTTAAACAAAACGTTTCGAGATTAAACGTAATAGGTGATTACCTTTAATGAGTATTAGATGGTCAGAGTACTAGTTCTGACCATTTGCTTTATCCCGAAAAGTGATTGTAGAAAGTCTGTAAAAACTTGAATGCAAGTTAAGAAGACTTTGAGTGTTATTCAAGTGAAATTAATACCTATTTAGGTTGTGATATTTTACAAAATTTATCTAACACTTTTTGAGTGTAAGCTGATTTTTAAATCAATTTCCTCAAACCCTGTGTTGTGTGATCCTGGAAAAACGAAAGAAAAAGGGGGGAATAATAAGGTTTTCTACTCTAGTTATGTTGTTTGTAAAAACTAATAATTTCTTAGGCAATTTAATTATATAGTAAAAAATCTAATAATTTGCACTTGTACCAATTTCTCCAACTATTCGAATTTTTCGCTTTTTCTTCCTTTTAATTCTTCACACAGCTTCACACAATCTTCACTGCTCAACAGTTGCTTAGGCGTTCATAATAAAGGATCGAACCAACTCGTCATTTACACTCTATAGACATACTTATATTTTATTGCTCAGAATTATTATCTAGGGGTATAGGAAATAACAGATAGTAAAAACGATAACCATAGATAGAAGGGTTGGCCAATATGTCACTTTTGCTATGAGGTTGTCTTTATAGTCTATAATGGCATAATTTCTTGACTTTGAAAGATAATAGTATTTATTAAATACGCTTATGATAAGTGCTACGTATAAAATGAAATAATAAAATTCAATGAAAACTAAAGAGTTAAATTGTAAATCGTCTCTTAATTTATAATGAGATAACAACAAACTAAAAAACAACGCTACAACAGTTCCAATTACTCCCCCCATTTTGAGATCTTTCATTTGTAATAAGATCAAGTATATGATTAAGGAAATTACATAGATAGGTAATATGTTTGCGATTAAAGGTTCTGTCAATATTCTTTTAGCTTCTAAAACGTAGACGAGCTCAGGTAGAGTTGCTGAATCCTTATTAGAAATAATGGATATATTATCTGTTTCACCAATATTAAAACTTGCTGATTTAATCTTCCAATCAGGAATAATGATGTTCCCTTTAAGACCTTGTTTTTTCCGTTCAGCTAATAGTAATTCTTTCTCATCTAAACTTTTATTCAGTATATATTTTACATTATTGAAATAGGTATCAAAGTCTGGTATAAAAAACTCTTTACTTCGGTCGATGTGCGAAATCCTTAGTTTAAATCTTTTATAATCAAACGGATATTTATTGTAGATAAAGCCTTGGTGAACTTTACACGAAAATTTCCAATCTGAAATTTTAAAAGTATCCAATTCAGAATCGCCTTGAAGACGTTTTCTCTCTCTCTTAATAGATTCATCTAGTAAACTATATTCTTGTACTACTGCATCAGGGAAGTAAAAAGGAGGGGAGATTACTTGTTGATCTATTTTAGAATCCCTCTTAGGGTGTTTTACTCGTATTTCTCCTGCTATTTGAAAATAGTTAGATTCAATAAGTTCAATAGCATTTATATTTAAATGTAGTTGAAATAATTCATTTTGAGGGTCCTTGATGTTTTTTTGGTAATGGGACGCTGATCTTAATTTTAGGATTGAATCTTCAGTTAAGGTTAAAAGTTTAGGGTATATGCCAAATTTTTTATCTAAATATCCGATTGCTCCACTGTAGTTAATGATTTGAGTATATCTTGTATTATTTTTTTCCTTTTCTACATAAGGAGTGTGAAGGTCGACCTCAAAGATAATCCATATTAAAATTAGTATCGAATAGATAGAAACTGCATGACTAAAGATCCAAATGTTTTTGGTTATAGAGATATGTTTAAACTTTAAAAAACTGCTGGGTATACATTGATAAAAAATATAGGTAGTGCAAATAAGAAGTAACCAGATGAAAAATATTAGTAACAGTTTATTTGCCAATAATTCATGAGATTTAAGTTTTATGTCATTTTTGTAATAAATCCAAACCATAGTCCAATTAGGATTTTTAATCTTTGAGAATATGCGCCAATGCTCTTGTCCTAATAGAGTTAAATCACGATATGGTTCAACTCCTGACGTGTCAGATCTATTTTCGACAATATTTCTACAAAACTTTAATAGGTTACCATCGTCTTTTTGTGTTTCTGCAATTTTTTTTAGATCATTTAGTTGCCCTCCCGTTGGGAGTTCCATATTCTCCTTATATATAAATTTGCATTCCTCTGATACTATATAGCTATGACTTGTGGATATTCCGAGGTTTATATTTTCGAATATATTATAGTCATAATCAGTGTAAACAATTCCTACAACATTGTTCCTTATAATAATAGGCAGGCCGAACTCAAAGAGGTAAACTTGAGCAACTTTTCCAAAATACGGGTGAACCCACTTTTTACCTTTCTTTATTTGATGGTGTTTGACGTCAAAACTTATTGGACAAATTGAAGCTTAAAATTAAGAGATACTTTTAGTTCTACAAACAGCTAAATCATGATGATAATGATGAGCTGTTGGAACTGTTGTAAACTCAAAGAGTTTT
>NZ_JBNGPA010000033.1:0-68041 GCF_050589845.1 Carboxylicivirga agarovorans
TATGAGCATATTGAACAATAATAACAGTAAAGAGTAGCTTTTTGTAAGGAGGAGAGCTGATTTACATGATGCATAGATCTATACGTTTATAAAACTTCTTTTCGAACACTAAAAGGCAAAGCGCAGCGACGCCCTGGGGGTGTGTCATGTAAATAAATACCGGTGCAACAGCAATTGTTATTCAACACCACGGTGCTGATGCGCGAAGGCAATTCGACGATTCATCAATTCGACAGTTCATCAATTCGACAACACCAGGCAGACCAATTATGAAACTTTTATTGGCTGATTTTGATCAAATGAACAGAAGTGGTTGCCAAGTGCATCTCCAACTGCTTATTTGCTCTCAGCCTTCATTAGTTTTATATAGTCTTTTTGAAGCTTTATTTGTTCGGCATAACATTCGCTCAGTTGCCTGTTGGTAATCAATAATTCGTGACGTACTTCCTTTAATTCATTCTCTAAGCGCTTGATAAGATCGTCTTTGTGCTTTAGGTCTTCTGATGTTAGGTCATTGTAAGGCTTTAACGGTTCTGCGGTGGTATCCCCACCAGATAATGTCATTTTTCCATCTCCTCTTAGCAGCCAGTTCAAACTAATGTTTTGGTCGCATTTGGAAACTATTAAAGGGATGTCGTAAGAATTTCTGTTAACCCATGATTTGATAGTGTTTTCATTGGTGTCAAGTTTGGCTGATAAGTCCTTGTAGTTTCTGGCATCAAATGCCTTTTTTAGTCTGTCGATTAATCTCTCTTCCATCTGTAATAGTTACGCCATGAAACGAAGGGAGATGCAAAAAGTTACACAAATACTCATTTTGCACCTAAAGGTGGTTGCATGGTTTTAAATTAAAACATATGTTTGTAATGCCTTTATTAGTTACATGTGAATTGTGAATAATTCACAACTCTAAAATTAATTAAAAAATGCAATATATGGCATTAACCAAAATTCATGGAGTATCAAAGGATGATAAGAAACAGTTGACCCGCATGTTTAACTGCGGACCTTCATTGATCAGTATGGCATTGAACGGAAAGCGAAAAAGCGAAAAAGCCATTAAGATCAGACGCGCTGCGCTAACCCGTTTTGGAGGGGTGGAGCTTATTGTTAAACCTAAAGAAGCCACTAATTTGTGAATGGACCAGGCAAGGCGAACATGAGTGTTTGTTGTTGAATAAGAATTACCACGACATGGTATACAGGCATACCACGACTTGGTATGCGTAATTACCACGACATGGTATGCATACATATTAAGATATGGTATGCAGGCATATCAGGCAGAGTGATATTCAATACCTGTGATGAAAGCCCGTCAATGCCTGTATTAAAAGAACAGGTGGGAATCGAAGTAGGTCAATTACTTTTGCGACCTAAAAAGGTGAGTATAGTAGTCAGAGCTGTTACCGAACTTTGATTTTCTCATTCTGTTTAAGCGCCTTAATATCAAAGCTCAAGAAGATGAATTGCTTATTTTTATTTGTCTGATCAATACAAGTGCAATTACCTTATCCATAATTGTTCTGTAATCAGTATAAAAACGAGGCGCAAAGAAACAGAGGTAAACAATTTACTCAACATGTAATACAAACAATAGCAGCTCCATAAGTTTTTAGTGTTTTATATCGTGGAGTCAGGGGGTGGCTTGTTTGGGTTAAGGGCTGCCCCCAATTTGAAATAAAGGCCAACCCGGGTTTATAATGCAAATATAAACCGGTGCAACATCAATTGTTATTCCCTGCGCTTCAACTCCATGCACCGGAATAGGGAATGCAAAGTTGTTAGGCAATTCGACAATTCATCAATTCGACAGTTTCACAATTCAACGATTCCACAATTCATCAATTGTTAATAAACTAAAACAGCAAACTAACAACCGTTCCTTTGCCCTCTTCAGATTGAATTTTAAGCTGTCCGCCATGTAAGCGCATAACCTGTTGTGAAAGGGCCAGGCCTATTCCGCTGCCACCAGTGCGTGTGGTATAAAACGGAACACATACCTTGTCCAGTTCTTCCCTGGGTATGCCTTTGCCGTTATCACTCACCCTGATCTCAAGTTTATGGGCTTGTAGTTGTGCCTTTACGCTAATACGTGCTTCATCTTTATCCAGTGCCTCGATACTGTTTTTTACCAGGTTAATAAGCGATTGCTCCAATAGTTTTTCATCAATAAAATAGTTGAGTTGTTTATCGCAGTCTACTCTCAGGTCAAAGGCATCTCCATTATTTGTATACAGGGCTTGTATGCGCGTCAGCAGATCATAAATATTACAGCTTTTGGTTTGTGCGCTTTTAAGGCCGGCCATACTGCGGTAGCTTTCAACAAAACTGGTTAAACCTTTGCTTCGGGTATGAATGGCATTGAGCCCTTCAATCATTTCAAGGCGCTCATCATCATCAATGGTAACAGGTGTTTCTGAGCTTTGAAAGCGGTTCTTTAATCCGGCCGACAAGATATTGATGGGACTTAAAGAGTTCATGACCTCGTGTGTAAGCACACGAATCAGCTTCTGCCACGATTCCAGCTCTTTCTGCTCTATCTCGCTTCTGATATCCTGGAAAGCCAGCAGGCGCAGTGTTTTATCTTCCTTCTTCATCATTACTGACGTCAATGCAACCTGCAGCATCCGGTTATCCACCATTAATTCGATCAGTTTTTGCTGGTTGGGTTGCAATTGCATCAGTTCATCTGCCAGCCCAGGCTTAAAGGTATTAAGCCTGTCTATCCGGTGAAGGTAATTAATATTCAGCAGGCGAAGTAAGGCATCATTCGTCATCGTCACATTACCATGCTCATTAACCACAATAATGGCCACGCCAATTTTCTTTAAGGCAGTTTCAAAAAACAGGTATTCCTTTTCCTTATCAAGCTTTAGTTGCCTGAAAGCTTTAACAACCTGGTTAAATGATTCAAATAAATCCTGAAAGGAGCCGTCCTGATCGCTGGTATGAAAATGAATAGTGGTATCGCCAAAGCCGAATGATTCAATAAATCGTGCCAGCTCCCGATTGGTTTTTCTGACCCGCCGAATAAGCAGTATAACCTGTACAATATAGGTTACAGCAAGAAGGTACCTGAACACAAAAAACTTTTCGTATGGCCATATCAGTAATACGATAAGTGGTGTTAGAGCTAGCAGGCACGCCTGAATGACAATGCTGACTGAGAAATGCTTATAGCTCATACTTTTTAATTTTATCGTATAAAGTAGAACGGTTAATGCCTAATTTTTTAGCAGCCTTACTCATGTTGCCCTTACAGTTGGAAATGGCCTTTTCGATCAGCAGCCGCTCATGCTCAATCAGGTTAAAACAATCGGCATCGGGTATGTTGCCTGGCTGATTCAAAAGAAATAAGCCCTCGACTTCAATAAGATCTTTGTCCGATAGTATGACCGCTTTTTCAATGGCATGCTCCAGCTCCCTTACATTACCCGGCCAGTTTTGTGACTTTAGTTCTTTAAGGGCCCCGGCCGAAAAGGACATTTGACCTTTGTTATATTTATCGGCCTGCTTATTGAGAAAGAAGGTAGCTAAACCGCCAATATCCTCTTTTCTGTCTCTAAGCGCCGGCAGTTCCATTGAAATGGTATTGATGCGGTATAATAAGTCTTCACGGAAACGCCCTTCGACCACCATTTGCTGTAGTGGCATATTAGTGGCGCATATGAGGCGGATATCCACTTTTATGGGGCGTGAGCCTCCAACCGGCGTTATTTCCCTGTTTTGAAGAGCGGCCAGTAATTTGGCCTGTGCCGCAAGCGACAAATTGCCGATCTCATCTAAAAACAAGGTGCCGCCATCGGCTAGCTCAAATCGTCCTGTTCGGTCTGTCTTTGCATCGGTAAAGGCCCCTTTTTTATGCCCGAATAACTCGCTTTCAAACAAATTCTCATGAATAGCACCCAGGTCAACCGATACAAACATTTCATCTTTACGTTCAGATGACTGGTGGATGGTGCGTGCCATCACCTCTTTACCTGTTCCGTTTTCACCTAATATCAGAACGTTAACATCAGTAGGAGCTACCTTATTGATGAGGTTCATGATCTTCTGCATGGCTTCCGACTGACCTATAAACACATTGTTGTCGGCATTAATACATGCTTTAAGGTGCTCCTGTTTCTTTTTTAAACCACTGATGGCGCGTTTGGATTTTTGTAATTCATACACCGAACGCAGTGTTGACAGTATTTTATTTTCGTCCCATGACTTTTCGATGAAATCGGCGGCACCCTTTTTAATGGCTTTAACAGCCAGCTCAACATCACTGTAGCCCGTAATGAACACAACGGGCATGTCGGCATCAATGTTATGTACCTCCTGCATCCAGTACAATCCTTCGTTGCCATTATTGATGCCGGCCTTGAAGTTCATATCGAGCATAACAATATCAAACGCTTCCTTTTGCAAATGCTCTTTAATGCGATTGGGATTGTGTTCAGTCTTTATCTGCTTGAAATGAGGTTTCAGGTAAAGCTTAAGTGCTAACAACAATTCTTTATTGTCGTCAACAATTAATATGTTTCCGTCTTTAGGCATAATATAGTCTGTTGGGTTTGTTCAGGACTACAAAATACTTCTTTATTGTTGGAAATCCATACATGAGTGTTGGAATATCCGACACAAGTGAAAAAGGTATGAATTGTAAGTTGCAGATAATCAGTTAGTATTAATTTAGGCACGGCTTTGGCACAGTAGCCATTGAAAGACTAAAACTATGGATAGACAAATACAAAAAAAGCCCTGGTGGAAGAAAAATATAAAATGGTTGATAGCAGCATTTATCTTTATTGCATGGTGTATTTATTTTATAGCTTTTGCCGATCACCGCAGTCAGGTTAAAATGGATAGTGAGCGCCTGACCATTTCAACTGTGATGCAGAATGATTTCCAGGATTATATCAGTGTGACCGCAACTGTTGAACCCATTAAAACCATATATCTTGATGCCATTGAAGGTGGTCGTGTAGAACGTATTCTGCTGGAAGAAGGCAGCATGGTACAAAAGGGAGATCCGATTGCCGAACTGAGTAATACCAATCTTATACTGGAGATATCAAACAACGAAGCCAACGTGGCGCGTGCCATCAACGAATTGAGAACCGCACGCCTGCAAATGGAAATGAATGCCATGGAGCTTCAAAATCAGATCGTTCAGCTCGAAGGAGATTTATTTATTCAGAAACGTAAATACGATAATTCGTGCGCCTTTTTCAAAGAAGGCCTTATCTCTGAAGATGAGTATTTAAAAGATAAAACCAGTTACGAAGCCTCGTACCGTCAGATGAACTTGTTGAAAGAGAGCTTTAAACGTGATTCTATTTATCGCGGTATACAGATTGAAACCCTTGAAAGTTCAGCTGATCGCATGGAAGAAAATCAGGGTATTATACGTCAACGTTTAGATAACTTAACCATCAAGGCACCTGTTAAGGGGCAGCTGGCTTCTTTAAACCTTGAAGAGGGGCAGGTGATCAACTACGGAACCCGTATCGGTAAAGTAAATATATTGGAGCGTTTCAAGCTAAAGGCCGAGGTAGATGAGCACTATATTTCGCGGGTTAAAAAAGGCTTGAAAGCAAGCTGTAAATTCCCTGCCGGACAAATTGATGCCGTCGTAAGCAAGATATATGCCGAGGTCGTTGATGGCCGTTTTACAGTTGATCTGGAGTTTGATAATGCTAATAACCAACAGTTGCGAATTGGGCAAACCAGCCATGTGAAGCTTGAACTGGGTAACTCCAACCAGGCGGTGTTGTTGTCGCGTGGCAGTTTCTTCCAAAGTACAGGCGGTCAGTGGGTGTTTGTACTTAATGAAGACCGCACAGCAGCTTACAAGCGCGAAGTAACCATTGGTCGTCAAAACCCTAAATACTTTGAAGTACTGGAGGGCTTGAATCCGGGCGAAGAAGTGATAACTTCGGGATACGAAATCTTTGGTGATAATGAAGTGGTGGTGCTTAACTAATGTGACGTTAAGACCGTGTTGACGCATGGCTATCGGAGCATAAGCCTGTTAAGAAACAGAATAATCAAAAACTAAGTGCCTGGCACTAATAACTAATTCATATGTTACGAACTAATAACCTTAAGAAAGTCTTCAGAACAGAAGAGGTAGAGACTACCGCATTAAACAATGTTAATATTCATGTGCAAAAAGGAGAGTTTGTTGCCATTATGGGACCTTCGGGCTGCGGCAAATCAACCCTGTTAAACATCATCGGTTTACTGGATAACCCAAGCGATGGTGAACTGTATTTCGACGGACAGGAGATCGCTTCATTCAAAGAACGTCAGCGCACCAATCTGCGAAAAGGTAATATTGGCTTTGTATTCCAGAGTTTTAACCTGATCGATGAGTTAAATGTATTTGAGAATATTGAAATGCCATTGGTGTATTTGAAGATGTCGGCCAGGGAACGTAAAGAGCGTGTTCAAAAAGTGATGGAACGCATGCAGATCGCACACCGTGCCAAGCACTTCCCTCAGCAGTTGTCAGGTGGTCAGCAGCAGCGTGTTGCCTTTGCCCGTGCCGTGGTAGCTAATCCTAAGTTGATATTGGCCGATGAGCCGACCGGTAACCTTGATTCAAAGAATGGTGCCGAAGTAATGAACCTGCTTCGTCAGTTAAATGAGGATGGAACCACCATTGTTATGGTAACGCACTCGGCCGAGCATGCTGAATATGCACACCGCGTCATAAACTTGTTTGATGGTCATGTGGTAACCGAAAAGATCTATAAAGAGTCGCCGGTTGGAGAGATCATCTAACACACTATTTAACCTAACCAAACCTGGTTTACAGGATACAAACGATCAATAAGAGGGGAAAGCCTCAATATCTGGCATGCCCCGGCGGCAATAAAAACAAACTAAGGCCCAAGTCTTTCGTCTCATGCCTTTTGTCTAATCCTGTAAACAACGAAGCATAATCACTTTCTATGAAGAGTCTGAGACTATTTATACGACATTTTCTTGTTACGGGCCTGATAGCTTTATTGATAACGGTTTTTACAGTAACAGTCCAGGCATACAGGGCAGCCAGCCAAAACCCGGTTAAAGCACTTCGATACGAATAATAGACACCATTAACTAAAAAACAACATTAAGATGTATTCATTAAAACTGGCATTTCGCAGCTTCTTCAAAAAAGGACAATATACCTTGCCTCGTATCATTTCACTGGCTGCAGGTCTGGCATTTGGAATTCTATTGTTAGCCGAGGTCTTTTACTTCCATAGCTACGATAGTTTTTATCCGGATGCCGACAGGGTTTATGCCATTCATTCCAGTTTTAAATCTGATAAGTCACAATCTGATTTTGAGGATTACCCAAGTGTTAGCGGTGCTATTGCACCCGGTATGAAAGCTGAAGTGCCGGGAGTGGAAGCTGCCACTCGTCTTAACCCAATAGGCAATCATGTTTTTTATAACTCAGATAAGCAACGGTTCACTGCAAGAGTTATGTTGGCCGATGAGCATTGGGCTGAGGTTATTCCCCGACCCATGATCAGAGGTAATTCAGTTGAAATATTGCAAACCAACCTGAACTGTATGGTGTCAAGCACTATAGCAGATGCCATGGGAGGCAATGTGGTAGGTGAAGTGATTGAGCTAAAAAAATATCCCGGAAAAGAGTTAACGATAAAAGGTGTTTTTGAAGCGCTGCCTGAAAATACCAATTTCAATTACGACATCTTGGTTTCAATGGTATCCATCACAGAATTCTATTCATGGGATGGTTCTGTAAACTGGTTAGGAAACGACCGTTACAAGGCATTTGTAAAATTGACACCAGGTGTTGATACCAAAAGTTTGGGGCCGGCTGTGAGGAAAATGCAGGAAAAGCACCAGGATATTGTCAAGTTGGAGATGGATCAGGGTGGTGAGTTTCTTAGATATACCTTTCAGCCGATCAAAGAGATTTATTCCAACAATGTGAAAGATAAGATCATTGTACTGCTAACCATTGCTTTTGCAGTGCTTCTTGTATCCTTGTTGAATTATGTCCTGTTGAGTTTAAGTTCATTGATTAACAGGTCAAAAACATCGGCCATCCATAAAACATGTGGTGCGCAGGGCGGCGATGTTAAAGGGCTTATTTTCTCAGAAAGCCTGCTGTTTTTTATAGCTTCCATATTACTGGCAGCTATCATCATCTGGAGTGTAAAGCCCTATGCTGAAGTATACCTGGGACATCAGTTAATGGCTGTATTTACTCCTTATGTGGTCTTGCCCGTTTTGGCAGTCTTGATTCTGTTGGTGGTCCTTACCAGTTATTTTCCGGCACGCTTCTTTGCATCTATACCCGTATCCTCAGCACTCAGACAGTATAAACAAGGTAAGAACAAATGGAAGCTGGCGCTTTTATCGGTACAGTTTATAGTGGCATCTTTTATTGTAACAGTATTGGTAGTCGTTACGCTTCAATACGATGCGATGGTCAACGCCAACCACGGATACCAGTCCAAAGGTATATATTACTGTTCGACTTCAGGAATGGAAGGAAGTAAACTACCAATGGTCATCGACGAGCTTCGTAAGCTGCCTGAAGTTGAAAAAGTAGGCATGGGTGACAGGGTTCCTGTACATGGTGCTTCCGGTAATAATGTGATGTCGCCCGATCGGAAGCGGGATTATTTTAATGTTGCTGACTTTTATTCCATTGATGAAAATTACCTGTCAATACTCAATATTCCTGTTACACAAGGCAATGCTTTTAGTGCCAAAACAGCCGCTGAGGGCGATGTTCTTATCAGCAAAAAGGGAGCTGACATGTTACGCCTTAACACCCAATGGCAAAATGGTGTGACAGGTGAGTTTATAAGAATCAGTGAACATGGCGAATCGACAATTCAAGGTATCTTTCCTGATTTTGTAATTGGTTCAATCGCCAATCCCGATGAAAGGCCATCGGTCTTTTTCTATACACCAGAAGAACGTTTTAAAAAGCTGATGATTGATGACCCGTCTGAAACATTTGTTATTGTCCTTAAGGTGCGTGATGGCATGGAGCGAGGTATCATGGCAAAGTTAAAAACGGTATTTGATATAGCCATGCCACAAAATGACGCTGAAGTGACGAGTCTGGAGACTGAGCAGGTGATGGCCTACTCAGAAGCCAGGGGTTTTAGAAATGCCATGATGGCCGGCAATATGATAGTTCTGTTGATTACCATTATCGGTTTGCTGGGCTATACCACCAACGAAGCCACACGTCGTCAAAAAGAACTGGCCATTCGTCGCATTAACGGGGCCACCTTATCAAACATCATTCAGGTGTTTGTTTTAGACCTGCAGTTTATCGTTGTGCCCGCAGTGGCAATCGGTCTGTTGGGGGCCTGGTATACTGTTCAGATCTGGATGCATAATTTCAGTGAGAAGGTTCCGCTGCACTGGAGCTTGTTTGCGATTTGCAGCCTGGGTATTCTCATCGTGGCGTCGGCTATTGCAGTATATAACTATGTGAGGATTGCTAACCAAAACCCGGTAAAAGCACTGCGATACGAATAGAAGCACCCCAAACCATAATAAGCTGTCATGATCTATTACAAACAAATATTCAAATCGATTCTTAAGTATAAGACCCATACCGGACTTACGCTTCTTAGTCTCCTGGTCTCATTCTCAGGAATTATCATACTCGCTCTTTACATATCCCATGAGTGGAGTTTCGATGATTTTCATGACAACAAAGATCAGCTCTACCGCCTGGAGACAGTGATGTATGCCAATAACCTGCCGGCCCAGCTGGCCGACTTTGTTGAGAAAGATATTCCGGAGGTAGAAGATTTGACAGTATTTTGTTTTGATGGACATGATGCTGTGACAACCCCAAGTTTAAATGAACAGAATATTTGTATTTCAAGTACACTTATCACAGCTCAAAATTCACTGTTCCACTTATTTTCTTTCCCCTTGAAAGAAGGGAATATTAATACTGTGCTGACTGAGCCCAATACAGTAGTTTTGAGTGAATCGATGGCCTATAAGTTATACGGCGACCGTAATCCGCTTGGTGAAACATTGCTATACGAGAAAAGGCCGTTTAGGGTAGAGGCGGTGATGTACGACATCCCTGAAAACTCTTCTTTTAAAGCTGATTGTCTTTTCTCATTTGCCACCATCATACAGGATAAGAGCAAAGGTGTTGATTCATGGGAAGATTGGTCTTTTAACATTTTTCTTAAAACATCGGCAAGAAGCCATTACCAGGAAATTGCAAGGAAGATTGATACATCGGATAAACTGCCTGAGATATTTGGCGGGCTTAAAGAACAGTATCCTGGGCAAACATTTTTTAAACTGACACCCTTAGCTGATATTCATTACCAGCAAGGCAACCTGAGTAGTAATTATGTGACGATCAATCCCATTATCATCGATATACTGCTGTTTCTGATCGTAATACTGGCCATAATGGGCATTGTCAATTTTATTAATTTCTCCACTGCACAGGCACCTCTTCGCGCTAAAGCTCTTTCCATATCACAGGTGATGGGTGCCAGTCGAATCAACTCCATGCAACAACTAATATTGGAGTCCATCGTGGTATCGCTTATCGCCATGGTCATCTCCTTTGTTTTTTACAATGGTATTTACCGCTTCCTGGAATCCTTTTTCGGCATAGATGGCCTGTCACTGGAAGGACGCCCGCGCTTTTTATTGGGCTTTGGATTATTCGCCATACTGTATGGCATTATAGCAGGCTTGTACCCATCCATTTATATCACTTCGTCACCTGTCTTTCAGTCTGTGAAAGGTAATGCCTACTTCAGGGGCAAAGGAAGGGGTATTCGTAACAGCCTGGTCACTCTGCAGTTTGTATTTACCATTGTTTTAATCGTGTCGGCTTTTACAGTTGAAAAACAGCTTAACTACTGGCGCAATTATGACCTGGGCATTAATAAAGAGCATGTTGTATACCTGCATACCAATGATGAATTGAAAGAACATCACCAGGCCTTTGTTGATGAACTTCTTATGACAGATATGCTTGATGAATACGCCTACACTCAGTTTGCACCGGGACAGGTTGGCATGGGTTGGGGACGCGAAGTAGATGGCCAGTTCATACAGTTTATGGTATGGCCGGTTGATAATAATTTCATTGATTTCTTTGATATAGAAATAGCCGAAGGGCGTTCTTTCTCCGAGAACAATAAAACTGACATCAATAATTTTATTCTTAATCAAAAGGCCGTTGAGATTTTTAAATGGGACAATCCATTAGAGCGTAATATTGAAGGATTCGATAAGGCCGGTCAGGTTGTCGGTGTAGCAAATGATATTAATTTCTCATCGTTAAAGGATGAAATGCAGCCAATGGTATTCTGGCGAACAGAAGAGCGCAAGGACGTACTTCTATTGCGCCTGAAGCCCGGTAATTACACACAGGCCATTCAAGGTATCAGACAAATTGCTCTGCAGTTTGATCCCCAATACCTGGGTGAAGTCAAGTTTTTGGAAGAAGAACTGCAGCGCCAGTATCAGAAAGAAGAAAAGACGGCTCGCTTTATTGAGTTTATTGCAATATGGTGCGTGCTGCTGGCCATAGCAGGTATTCTCGGTTTAATGATCTTTGTGGCCCGCGATCGCGTCAAAGAAATAGGAATACGAAAAGTAAACGGTGCCAAGGTTCTCGAGATTCTGGCATTGCTCAATGTCGATTTTATTAAATGGGTGCTTATTGCATTTGTAATTGCTTGTCCGCTGGCCTGGCTGGCCATGGATAGGTGGCTCGAGAACTTCGCTTACAAAACAGGTATAAGCTGGTGGATATTTGCTTTAGCAGGTATTGTGGCCCTGGCCATTGCCCTGATCACCGTTAGCTGGCAAAGCTGGAAAGCTGCTAACAGAAATCCTGTTGAAGCGCTTCGTTATGAATAAAGATACTAACATTCTATACCTCTAACTGGAAAACTATGAATTACTTCAAATCTATTCTTACCGGTTTACGCTCAACAGGGCGGACCACTGCTTTTAACCTGGTTGGATTAAGTATTTCTTTCGCGGTATTTATGCTATTGGCAGTATACCTGTTTAACGAATATACTTATGATAGCTACAATAAAAGAGCTGATCAATTATACCTGCTTGAAAGCCATGAGATAAGCCGTGACTTACAACACCCGTTTTTGCCCAATCCAATAGGTGATTTACTTGAGAGCAACATTCCTGAGATTCAAAGTCATTGTACATTAAAATCCTGGGGAGGAACTTATTCAATAAAAGATTATCCGGACAAGACTTACGGGCTCAACCTGTATACGGCTGATTCAACCTTCACTGAATTGTTTACGCTTAATATCGTTAAGGGAAACCGGTCACCATTTCAGCAAAAGAACACAATCGTATTGTCAGAATCCTGTGCCGAAAAAATATTTGGTGAAGCTGATCCGATAGGACAGGTATTAATGCGGGGATTTAAAGAGCCTGCTACTGTTACAGCGGTATATGAAGATCTGCCGGTCAATAACTCATTGCATAATTTGGATGGGATATGCAGTTTTATTGATTACAACTGGGTAAATGACTGGAGTGAATGGAGCTTTTTTACCTATTTATACCTGCCACCAAATGTTGATAAAGCGGTTGTTGAGAAAAAGATTAGCGAAATAAAAGAGATTAAGGAGAAGTCGTTTGATAGTAACGGCAATTTAATACGCACATTGCATCTCACTGCCATGCCCGATGTACGTTTTAACAGTATGATCGGCAGGGGTAATGAAAAGTTAGCGCAAACACTATTGGTTGTTGCTTTTCTACTGATTATTATGGCTTTTGTAAACTTCCTGAATTTTTCAATAGCCAGCTTACCTAAAAAGGTAAAAGCCATTAGTCTGCGTAAAATCAGTGGTGCCAGTAACCATGAAATCTTTTTGCAGGGCTTTGCAGATACTGCCTTATTGATATCCATCGCATATGTCGTAGGTATTGGTATCGCATTAACCATTTTAAAGATCTATCCTGATGTATATGGGTATGCTATCGTTTTAAGTGATTACAAGTTGGTACTGTTCCTGTCCTATTTGTTACTATTATTGATTGGTGCTGTTGTTACATTTTTTCCTACCCGATTATTACTGGTAATTGAACCGGCACTGGGTCTTAAAAGTATTGTACCTTTTTCGGTCAAATCAGGGAAGTCAAGGCATATACTGCCCGTACTTCAATATGTGGTTGCAGCTGTATTAATAGCTGGTGTCGTGTTGATTAATAAGCAAATAGACTATGTGAAAAACTATGACCTGGGATTTGATAAAGAAAATATCCTGGTCGTATCAACCACCGGTAATATCAGGAAGCAGGAACAGGCTTTTGTCAATGAATTGCTGAAAAGTCCGAATATCACCGATTATGCTTTCTCGCAATTCGTACCTGGCGGTGTAGGTATGGGTTGGGGACGCGAAGTAGATGGCAAAGATGTTAACTTCAAATCATGGCCTGTTGACGAACGATACATGGATTTTATGGACTTTGAGATCATTGAGGGAAGACCCTTTTCAAGCAATATCAAAGCAGACGAGAATAAGTTCATATTTAATGAAGCCGCAGTGAAAACCTTTGGATGGGAAGGTGAAGTTATAGGAAAGCAAATTCCGGGCATGGGTTTTCAGGGAGAGATAGTGGGTGTGGTAAAAGACATGAAATATGCCTCTTTGTACGATGAGGTTGAACCCATGTGTTTCTGGCTGACGACCGAGCGACATAATAAGATCAGCTTAAGGATTTCAGGAGAAAATGTATCACAAACCATAAAACATGTCAAGCAGGTCTATAGCAGTTTTGAAACGAATTATCCCATTGATTACGCATTTCTGGATAAAGATCTGGATATGCAATATAAGCAGTCTGAAAAGCAAGCCGAGCTAATATCTTTCGCATGCATCGTTGCCATAATTATAGCTGCCATAGGTACGCTTGGTATGGTCATCTTTTCGTGCGAATACCGCATTAAAGAAGTTGGCATACGAAAAACAAACGGCGCCTCTGTGGTTGAAATAGTACAATTGATAAACAGATCTTTTGTAATACAAACAATTATTGCCCTGGTTATTGCATGTCCTGTAGCCTGGTATGTCATGCAACAATGGCTCGAAGGTTTTGCCTACAAAACAGAAGTCAGCTGGTGGATTTTTGCCTTAACTGCTATTGTAACACTTTCAATTACACTAATGACAGTCAGCTGGCAAAGCTGGCGGGCAGCCCGCCGAAATCCTGTTGAGGCGCTTAGATACGAATAAACAAACAGCAAACATTACCCGGACAGAGATGAATCACTTTACAAATTTTACACTGGTTATTCGCAGCTTGTTAAAAAACAAGGTTGTGAGTGTTTTAAATATAGCAGGATTGACGATTGGCTTATCACTAAGCTTGTTCATCTTTATTTTTGTGATCAACCAAAAAAGTATTGACCAGTTCTTTCCGCAGGTTGAAGATATTTATTGCGTGACCATTAACGGATCAACCTATTTGTCACAAAGCAAAATAAACCTTGTTAAGGATGAAATACCTGATCTGGAAAAACTCACCTATGTAAGTGAAGATTGGTCACCACAAATTTTTCTTAAGACTAATGAGCAGTCCTGGCATATTGAAAAGATGTTGACGGCCGACTCATGTTTTTTTCGTGTCTTTGGATTCGAGACGCTGTACGGGGATCCTTCAAAGGCCTTTGGTGGAAAGAACAAACTGGTTATCACTCGCTCGCTGTCTGAAAAAATATTTGGCGATGAAAACCCCGTAGGTCAGTCGGTGACTTACAATGCTACTTATTTACAGGGAGAGTTGCTGGAGATTGTTGGTGTAATAGAGAATTTACCCAATAACTCAGCGTGGGATTTTGAAGCTGTTTTATCCTTTGAAACCAACTATCATATCGATTGGTATGTCAATAATATGAAAAGCTGGGGTACGAATAACTACAAGGCTTTTGTCAGGTTGGAAAGCATTAATGAACAACAGGCATTGACTCAGTTAAGCAACATATCCCTGGATAAGGTGCCTGAGGGCTATAAAGAGGACTTTAAGCTTTCACTTTTTAAGTATGAGGATGTGTATTTCGATTTGCACGAACTGTCTTTTTTAAAGCATGGAAACCGATTAACAGTAACCATTATAGGAGTGCTGGGTTTTCTTGTTTTGTTGCTGGCCTGCATCAACTATATTAATATGGTGACAGCCCAGCGGGAGAAAAGGTTCCGGAACATGGGCATTGTTAAAATATTAGGGGCCGGATACCAAAAGATCATTCAGATGGTGACCATTGAATCACTGATACAGGTAGCTGTTGCATTTATTTTAACATTATTGATTGTTATTCAGTTGCTTCCTGTTTTTAACCAGCTTACATCTCTTAATTATTCAATAGTGGATGTATTCAGTTTCAAACACATTGCATTAATGCTGGGCGTTGCTATTGTTATGGTAATGGTAACGGGCATTTTACCCGGCGTTCTTTTCGGTTTAAAAGTGCCATTGTCACTGATAAAAAAAACAAATAAGCGCAACGACAAACAGTATTTACGAAACGGTCTGTTGATATTTCAGTTTACGGTAACCATAGCACTTATTGCCTCCATAATAATGATAAATAAGCAAACGCGTTATATGCAGCAGCAGAACCTGGGCTTTGATAAGGAATGTGTTATTTATGCCAACACCAATGCTGCTATCTATGACAGGATTGATGCTTTTAAAGATGCTTTGAATCAAATACCTGGAGTTGCAGAATTTACAGTCGCTGAAAACGTCATTGTGGACAATGGTGAGAATTGGGGCAGAGATATATTAATTAAAGGAAAGCGGGAAGACATTCATTTCTCAAAGCTATCGGTAGCGCCCAACTTCTTTGATTTCTTCAATATTAATCTGCTCGAAGGCAGAACATTTAATGAGAACTCCAGGAAAAATCAGGAATTCATATTTAATAAAGCTGCAACCCTTGAATTTGGCATAGATGACATTCGTGAGGCACAAATGGCCTGTGCCAAACCTGAACAAGGTCAGGTAGTTGGTGTTATTGAAAATTACAATTTTGAATCGCTCCATGTGCCGATTCGCTCTGCAGCCTATATGTGCTCTGACGATTGTGATGAGGTAATTTACATGAAACTCATTAACTCAAAGGATGAGACCGTTAAACAGACTATGTTAGCCATTGATAAAGCCTGGAATGAAGTTTCACCAGATTTTCCCTTTGAATATCACTTTTTAGATGTTAGATGGGAGGAGTATTATCATAAAGACAAACAGTTTCAGACCATTATATCCTTCACAACTTTTATCTCTATTTTCTTGTCATGCCTTGGTTTAATTGGTTTGACCTTCTTTGTTATAGAATCGCGTATTAAAGAGATAGGCGTTCGGAAAGTAAATGGTGCCAATGTTTCAGAGATATTAACACTGCTCAATAAAGATTTTGTTCGCCTGGTTATTGTGGCCTTTATCATAGCCTGTCCAATAGCATGGTTGACCATGCACCAGTGGTTGAATAATTTTGCCTATAAAGCGGATTTAAGCTGGTGGGTTTTTGCCCTGGCTGGAATATCAGCGATGGCCATTGCCCTGATCACTGTCAGCTGGCAAAGCTGGCGGGCGGCCCGCCGAAATCCTGTTGAGGCCCTGAGGTATGAATAATAAAGCCTGCAGGCACCCGACTATGATTGCAGTGTGAGTGACACAAACCGTGCTGAAGAGATGATATTATTGAACCACTATTGAAAGATTGTTATCATGACCAACATAAGAGAAATAATAAACCGAATCAGAAAACGCCCGATGATCTTTATCGTTAATTCAGTAGGTATGAGCTTGTCTATGGCAATTCTGTTGCTGATCAGCACTCATATATACAGTGAATTAAGCTTTGATGATTTCCAGACCAATGCCCATCGAATCGTGCGTATTCACCATGGCTTCGGAGCGATAACCCCACCGGCATACGGACCGTTTTTCAGTGATGAAAGCGCTGATGTTGACACCTATCTACGAACACTTAAGTTTGATGCCCAGTTAAATTCCGTTGATGAAAAAGGAAACTACAACATGTTTAAGACGGATGTGTTTTTCGTTGATTCAACGTGGAATCGCTTTTTTGAACTAAAAACAATATTGGGTAATGCCGAAACCTGTTTAGAGCAACCCAATAGTATTGTTTTAAACGCATCGACAGCGCAACGCATCTTCGGGGATAGAAATCCTGTTGGAGAAATATTAACTGGTGAAAACATAGAACTGGAAGTAACAGCTGTTATAGAGGACTATCCATACGAGTCAGTATTTGAGTTTGATGTACTGGTCAATGTGAAAGTGCTTGAACAACTGTGGGGTTGGAAGGGTATGTTTAACAACTTTGGAAGCAATAACTTTGAAACCTATCTGTTGCTACAGGAAGATGCCGATAACCAGTCACTGGCAGCCCACCTGGATGAGCGCATTCGCAAACGTCTGTCGAGCATATATCCGGAAGAAGACTTTTCCAACTATGCACACATTGAGCTATTGCCATTCAAAGATGCGCATTTCAATATAACTCAATATAGTAACCTTAAAACTGCCAATAAGAAAAAGATAACCATTTATGCTTTGCTCGCCTTATTTATCCTGCTTATTACGATTGTCAACTATATTAATATTGCAACGGTAAGGTCATTTGAATTTGCCAAATCAATGGCAGTTAAGAAATCCTTTGGCGCAAAGCGTTTTGCATTGGGATTAGAAATCATCAGTGAAGCCATTATCACGGTGTTTGTATCCATGGTCTTTGGTTTTCTTATCGCACAATTCCTGGCATCCTACTTTTCACAAGTGATAGCCAAACCGGTGTCAATTGATTTTTCAATTACTACATTGTTGTTGATTTTTATTGGTATACCTGTTCTTGTTGGGGTGATCAGTGGCTTTTACCCTGCAGTTATTTTATCGCGTATCAATGCCCTTCCTCAAAAGAATAAAACCTCAAAAATGGCTTTAAGGGTAAGGCAGTCCTTAACATTATTGCAGTTTAGCGGAACGCTTATGGTCACCATCGCCATACTTGTTATTCATCTTCAGAATAAGCACATACTCACCTATGATACCGGCTTGCAAAAAGACAATATTATTAAAATCAGTGGCAATAACCAGGCCTTAAAAAAGCTCGACGTTTTTAAAGATAAGCTATCCGAAATTGAGGGATTTGAAAGTGTTTGCTTCTCCAAAAACAACCCTGTTAAGGTGGGTGAGTTTTCTACCATGCGCTTCAAGGGAGAAGATGAGAATGTATTTTTCAAGGTGCTTTATGCATCGCCTGAATTATTTGAAACCTTTGAGATTCAAATGAAGGAGGGGCGCGTGTTTAAACAGGAGGAAACAGCGGGCGTTTGTATCATCAACGAAACAGCAGCTTCGAAAATCAACAATAACATCCCTCTTGAAAGCTATATTGAATCCACTAATGATATAAAAATTATCGGTGTTCTTAAGGATTTTAATATCTCTTCTTTACATGATGAGATTCTTCCTTTGATTGTGTATCCGGTACGCAGCAGCTGGGGCGATTACTATATACAACTGGATGAGAACCACTCCGATAAAACCATTGCTGCTGTTGAGCAGGTTTTTAATGAGGTATTTCCCGATAAACTATTCGAGTACTCCTATATCGATGATATATACAATAACATGTATAAGCAGGAAATTGAATTTCAGAGCCTGATGCCAATTCTTAGCCTGTTTGCCATTATCATATCATGTTTAGGCCTTTTTATATTGACAGTTTTTGCTGTTCAGAAAAGAACAAAAGAAATAGCGATCAGAAAAGTGAATGGAGCAAAAAGTATTCGCCTGGTTATTAATATGAACCGAAGTACCTTTAAACTGATTGTTGCAGCTTTTGTCATAGCGGTGCCGGTCGCCTGGTATGCAATGAACAGGTGGCTTGATGGCTTTGCTTATAAGATCACACTTGATTGGTGGATATTTGCCCTTGCCGGTGTTTTTACTTTAAGCATCGCACTTTTAACCGTCAGCTGGCAGAGTTGGAAAGCTGCCACCAGGAATCCTGTTGAGGCGCTAAGGTATGAGTAAGATGCCTTACTAATATTGTTGGAAATCAAGACACGAGTGTTGGAAATTCCAACATGTCATAAGCGGCTGTTTGTATGTATGTGACAGTAATATAGAGAGATAAGTTTTTGGCATGTAGTTAGTGTCATTATAAGAGAGTCAATCGCTGTAAAAATAAACAGGGAAGCCTCACAGATAGAACAAACGACCCAATACCTATGAAGAAATTACATCAAACCATCAGAAACATATTAGCACTCAAGCATATTGCCTTATTTAATGTTATCGGGCTCACCATTGGCATGAGTAGCTTTATTCTGATCTCAATATGGACCTATACGCATTTTTCCTACGACAAGAATTTTGAACACCATGATGAGGTGTATTTGATTGAGTGGGTGGATAATGAGTCTCAGGAGTCTGATTTGGTGGTTCCTTTCCAACTGGCGGGTTATATCAGGGATAAATATCCCGAGGTGGAGTCGGTTGTAACCTATCAATACTGGCCTGACAAAACGAAAATAAAAGCCGGGGAGAATATTCTGTTTGAAGAGATTAATACAACGGAAAGAGGAATTCTGAATATTCTGGATTTCAACTTTATAGCATCTAAACCCGGGTTGTTTGAGACAGGTAATGATATCATTATCTGCGAAACAATAGCCAATAAATTGTTTGGCACTGTCGACTGTATTGGTAACAATATTGTGGTGGCAGATTCGGTGAACGCAGTCGTAGGAGCTGTGTATAAGGATTTTCCATCCAATTCTAGCTTTAAGCCAACATCACTTTGTTTATTTGAACTCAGCGAAGAGCTATTCAAGCCTTGTAACAGATGGGATAACTTTTGTTATTATTCCTTAGCCAGGATCAAGCCCCAAACGCCTGTTCATGCTCTCGAAGAAAAGCTCAATGTGGTATTTGAAGAAGATCATCAGTTTGATATGACCTTGTCTTTTTATCCGCTTAACAAATTGCATTTAGATCATCCTGGAGAACCGTCTCTCAAGGGGCATGTATTATTGGTGTTTTTAAGCGGAATACTGGTTTTGATGGTGTCGTGTTTAAACTTTGTTAATTTGTTGGTTGCCAGCCTTGGCCGTCGTCAAAAACAAATGGCTGTAAAAGGCTTTTTAGGTGCCACCCGTTTTAACTATATCATGGATTGCTGGTTGGAGATCGCGGTTTATGCCTTCATCGCGATGTGCTTATCTGTTTTGATCAGCATACAGATATTACCCATTATTTCAAGGTCTTTTCAATTGAATCCCCTGGAATTATTTGGTACAGGCTGGTTCGTAGCCATGCATGTTGTCATAGCTTTCGTAATCGCCCTTATCGTCTCGGTTTACCCGAGTTTTTACTATGGAGTGAAGGCCAGGCAAAAGCTGATCAGCAATGTAAATATGAAATCAAGCCGGCCAACAATAGGTAAAGCATTCGTGATTTTTCAATTTGGTATAGCCATTGTCATTTGTATTGCAGCCTACGTCATGCAACGACAGTTGAGTTATACAACTACCAGTGATAAAGGTTATAATCCGCAGGGTGTAATTGTTGCAGAATGCTGGGATTATCCCTTACAGGAAAATAAAGCCGCTATTAGTGAATACCTTAGATCCAATCCACACATCAAGTCCTTTAGTTTTACCAATGGTAGTTTCGACGGCCTGGGTAGTCGAACCACGAGTTTTAATAAGGTAGATGCTCCCGAAGGTGAAAAGGAAATATACAAGGTGATGTATAAAGGTGATGAAAAGATGTTTGAGACCATGGAGGTTAAATTATTAGCCGGCCGGGCATTCATGCCTGAAAAATTTAATGAGTCAAACAGTGTTATTATCAATGAGACCTTTGCCAGGCAGTTGGGAGGTATTGACAGTGCAATGGATATACGTCTTAAGAATTTTAAAGAATACACTATCATAGGCGTGTGCAGTGACTTTCTGTTTGAGGATTTTTATACTGAAGTGGAGCCCCTGGTGATCCGTTACAATACGACCAGCACCTATCATTTGCTAATAAAAACTGATCCTGCTAATGTATTCAATGTACAGGCAGGTGTAAGTAATTTTCTAAAAGCGCAGGCAGATGGTCCATTTACGATTAAGCCTATGAACCTATTGGTGTCAGAGATGTATGAAAAGGAGGCAAGTCAGCAGTTATTAATTTCAGTTTTTGGCTTGTTAACGATACTGGTTAGTTGCTTGGGATTGTTAGGCTTAACCTTTTTCATTATCGATACTAAAACTAAAGAGATTGGCATTAGAAAAGTCAACGGCGCCAAGGTGTCAGAGATACTAGCCATGCTCAATAAAGATTTTGTGAAATGGGTTGCCATTGCATTTGTTATCGCCTGTCCGGTTGCCTGGTATGCTATGGATAGGTGGCTGGAGAATTTTGTCTATAAAACAGAGCTTAGCTGGTGGATATTCGCCCTGGCGGGATTGGCGGCCATGGGTATTGCCTTATTAACCGTGAGCTGGCAAAGCTGGCGTGCAGCCAGACGGAATCCGGTTGAAGCCCTGCGTTATGAATAATAGTTGAAGATTTAAACCTGTAAATTATGTTTTACCATTACCTGTTAATCGCCTGGCGAAACCTCAAACGAAAAAAGACACTGTCTTTTATTCAGGTCTTGTGTCTTGCTATTGGTTTGGCGGCTTTCTTTCTGGTAGCCCGGTATGTGCAGTATGAAAAGAACTTTGATAAATTCAATACCAATTACAAGACTATATACAGGGCGCAGGCCTACAAGCTCAATGACCGTGTGGATGACTGGAGCCAGATACCTGTTCCGGTAGCAAATTACCTGGAAACAAATGTGCCCGAGGTTGAAAAAGCACTGGTATATCGTGAAATATGGTTTGAGTTTTTGTCTCCCGATAACAAGTTGGTTTTTAAAGAGCACAATGGATGCTGGGCACCGTCTGATATTTTTGATATGTTTAGCTTTCCTCTCGTACAAGGGGATAAAAAAACATCGCTGGACGCACCCAATTCGATCGTGTTGAGTCAGTCAATGGCGGAGAGGTATTTTCCCGGTGAAAATGCCATGGGAAAAACGATCTATGATGGTCAGAAAAATGAATTGCTGGTAACCGGCATCATGCAGGATATACCGGAGCAATCTCATATGCAACTTGACTATTTTCGATCCAATGCCACGATCTTAAAGAACTATGACGATAATTGGTACAATTATTCGTTTAAGGTATATGTGCAGGTAAAACCCAATGTTGATAATTCCTATATATCACAAAAGATTAAAGATGTTCTTATTAAGCACGATCCGAATGAGGGGCGTGTTCTCTATTTGAATCCGCTCAGTACACTTCATTTAAAAGAAAATCCACGTGATGACAGGGGGGTGGTTATCTACCTGTTCTCAGTCATGGGCTTAATGATCTTACTTCTGGCATGTGTTAGTTTTATGAACCTGACAACTGCTTTTTCGTCATTGCGACAGGTGGAAATAGGAGTGAGGAAAAGCATAGGAAGCAGTAAACGAAATATTGTTATCCAGTTTTTAAGTGAAAGTGTGGCTATCTCGCTTGTTGCTTTTGTGTTGGCGGTATTTATCGCCTATCTGTTGTCGCCGGTTTTTAATTCCATGGTGGAACGTCATATCGACCTGAATCTGTTTGCCGATTATCGTTTTACCTTGTTCTTATTGGGAGTTGTTCTGCTGACTGGACTTATATCAGGTGCTTATCCTGCATTTGTGGTTTCTAACTTCAGACCGGTTGTGGTGTTAAAGCGCATCAATGTTGTCAAAAAGAATAAGATAAATGGCTTACAGGCAATGGTCTACTTTCAGTTTCTCTTATCAGTAATATTAATCACTGTCAGTCTTTGGGGCTATCGTCAGGTCAGGTTTCTGACCAATAAAGACCTGGGCTTTGAAAAACAACACCTCTTGCATTGCTCCATGCCTCAACAAAATAGTTCAGTTTCGTACCTTGCCTTAAGAGATGAAATATTATCGTATCCGGGCATCATGAATATGACAACATCCATCAACTCACCCTTGCATTCCAACTGGGGCACCCAGGTGATACCACAGGGGTGGTCAAATGAGAATTCAGTCTTTGCACGATGGAATGCGGCCTGTTCCAACTACTTAAATACAATGGGTATGACCTTGGTTGAGGGACGGAATTTATCTGATGAGCTCACCAATGATAAGCAGGCATGTCTCATTAACGAAACGGCAGCACGTGCCTTTGGCTGGGATGACCCTATCGGAAAAAAGCTTGAGCGTGAAGGTGACTATACTGTTGTTGGTGTAATCAAAGACTTTAATATTGAGGATGTTCATAATCCAATTATTCCTTATTTGCTATTTTTAAAAGACCCTGATCTGTCACAAGCCGGCGATCTGACGTTTAAGGTGCATCCTGAGAGTATGGCAGGTAGTCTGGCACATATCAATAAGGTAATGAATAAGCATTTTAAAGATGTGTTGTTTGAGGTCAGCCCCTACGATACAAATCTAAAGCGACTGGAGCTGAAGATATGGAACAGTGCCAAGAAAACAATTTTGTTTTTTACTGTCATGGCTGTTGTAATCGCAGCAATGGGATTATTCGGACTGATATATTATGCTGCCCAAAGACGGATCAAAGAAATTGGGGTCAGAAAGGTGCAGGGCGCTAAAGTCTGGCAAATATTACCTTTGATAACCAAAAGGTACCTGGTCATGGCTGTACTGGCGAATATCATAGTTTATCCCTTGGCCGATTTTCTGCAACGCTCAATGCCTGGTCAGTACAAATACGCTTTTACCATTGCCGATGTGGCATTGATATTACTGATGTCCGTTTTTATCACGCTCATATCCAGTGGCTATCAGGCTTATAAAGCCTCGGTATTGAATCCTGTCGATGCATTGCGATACGAATAAAACATATGCTATTAATTATCTAACATCTTAAACTATAGTTCCATGATCACACTGAACAACATTTTTAAATATTTCAACCACAAATCACAAAGATCCTACGTTCTTAAGGATGTAAATATCACCATTGAAGAAGGTGATTTTGTAAGTATAATGGGACCATCAGGAGCGGGTAAGTCCACACTGCTTAATATCATTGGTTTACTCGATGAAGCCAATGAAGGAGAATATCATTTCTTTGACGAAGAGATGACGACTTTAAAAGAGAAGAAGCGTGTTGAATACCATCGCAACTATATTGGTTTTATTTTCCAGGCCTATCATCTGATCGATGAGATGACCGTTGCAGAAAACATAGAAACGTCATTGGTCTATAAAGGTATTAAGCGAAAAGAACGCCAGGCAATTGTGGCCGATCTGTTGGACCGCTTCAATATGGTGGGTAAAAAAGACCTGTTTCCGGCCCAGTTATCAGGTGGTCAACAGCAGTTGGTGGGCATTGCCCGGGCCATAGCAGCCAAACCCAGGCTTTTATTGGCCGATGAGCCAACCGGTAATCTTCATTCAGAGCAGGGACGCATGATCATGGATATACTGAAAGAACTGAATAAAGAAGGAACAACCATTGTGCAGGTCACCCACAACGAGGAATTTGCCCAATATGGTAAACGCGTCATCCGCTTAAAAGACGGACGTGTTGTGAAAGAACCTGTTGAAGCTACCGTACAATAGACATTTATCTGACTTAAGAAACTAGAGTATGCAATTCAAGATCCTGACCTTAACCCTTTTTGTAGTATTGTCATCGTGCCAACTGCTGTATCGTGAGGCGGTTTATTACCAGGCCGATGTTACCGACCATAAGATTTTTCCTTATACAGAAGTCAATACCGGTGATAAGCCCTGGCACTATCACAAGGGTAACAGGGCTCTTTTTGATACCCTTAAGATCACCTTTGGTAAAGATTCGGCCATATTATTAGCGGATATGCTGGAAGCGTCCAGCACCCATGCCTTTGTGGTCATCAGAAACGACAGTGTGTTGTTTGAAAAGTACTACGAAGCTTATCAGTCCGATGATATATCAACATTCTTCTCGGTATCTAAGTCGGTAACTTCATTGCTTATGGGTATTGCCATTGATGAGGGCTATATTGATGATGTCAATGATCCGATTGTTAAATACATACCCGAATTAAAAGGCAGGGCTCCTGAATACGAACGTCTGACCCTGCAGCATTTGTTGGACATGCGTTCAGGTATGGAATTCAATGAGTCATATGGTAATCCATTCTCGCATATGGCTAAATTGTATTATGGGCGTAATCAGTTCGCTCAACTCAAGCGCCTGGAGTTTGAGCATGAGCCGGGAACAGTTCACGATTACCAAAGTTCGAGTACAGCACTGCTGGGTATAGCCATTGAAAAAGCCAGCGGCAAAGAATTGGGCCAATACCTGGAAGAAAAAGTCTGGATTCCTATGGGAATGGAAAATAGCGCGACCTGGAGCGTGGATGACAAGCACCATCGTTCGGCAAAAGCCTATTGTGGTCTCAATGCAACAGCTATCGACCTGGCTAAGATCGGCAGTTTGTATTTGAAGAAGGGCAATTGGAACGGGAAACAAATTGTTTCTGAAGAGTGGGTGACAAGCGCCACTACTCCTAATACCGGGAATGATGGTTATCAAAATCAATGGTATAGTTTTTCGGGCTATGGACGTGATAGTTTAAACACCAAATATTTTGATGATAGCAATGCAGTTCAGGAACTATGGGAACAAGAATACCAGGAAAAATATTCAGATTATTACATCCGTAAAATAGTTAAAGCCAATTACAGGGAAGGATACAGGGATAAACTCTGGAGTGATGCGGCAGAATACAAGTGGGGCCTGCAAATTTATACCGGTCAGTTTTATGCATTGGGCATAATGAAGCAAGTACTCTATGTCGATCCTGATAAAAACCTGGTAATGGTTCGCCTGGGAGCAACAGGTGATAAAGAATACACAAGCCTGATGTATACTATTGGTAAAGCCTTGTAATAATGGGTTGATAATAGATGATCTTAATAAGCTACTCTTTACCTATATTGTTGTTTATACGCTGATATACAAACATCGCTTGAACCGCGATGCTGATGCCTGAAACAATACATCCATCTCTGGTGCGCAGCAATCACCTTTAACACCTAATCCTCTCAATTTAAAAATACTTATTTTTCCCATTGACTTTCTCAATTATTTTTTTGCAATACGCTCCAGCCTGCCTTTACAGCTAAATGGAAACATTTGAAGGTTTTTTAATAGCTTGTTAATTAGGCGTATAGATGTGCTTAATAAGCGATTTTCAAACTCTGCTTAACATAGGTGATAAATACTAATTTTCCCCATATCAATTACTGATTTTTCTAATGAAATTGTCTTTGTAACCAGGTGTTGACCTGGCTATTATTTACAACTAAATCTTTACATATGGCAACTTCATTTTTAAAAGTAACAACACAACAATTGGTCACCAACGATCATGGGCAATCAACTTTCACTGTTCCCAATAAACAACAGAAGGTTCAAATTGTGTGGAGGTGTGTACGCAGTATTCTAATGGCACCAACTTGTTAAAACAAGCTCGTCTTGTTCGTTTCATGCATGTTATAGATGCAATTGGAGATTAGTACCATTACCATGTTAGTGCCTCTCACATTACCGTGTTAGTGCCTCTCACATTACCATGTTAGTACCTCCACCACATTCATCGCTTGACTGCGTGTTATCATTCAGGTCGATTCTTCCTTTTTTACAAGTGGAAAAGAGGAAGTACCATACCGCAGGTGTGGGGATGGGGATTTCACCCACACACTACAGCCCCCGACCACCGGTCTTCTGTTACCGGTCATCCCCCTTCAATTATTCCTTAACTAAAATCTGAAAGCAATGAAAAACAATTGTTTGACAACAACCAGCCTGTTCTTGCTTGTTGCCATCACCTGCTGGCACTGCCAAAAAGAAACGCCCTTACCGACAATCAGCACAGCGGTGCAAAATAATGACGCTCACTACATTATTGAGCAACTCAACAAGGTACCCGACAACGGTTTTACCGACCTGCAACAACTCTATGGACAGGCCCTGTGGGAAACAGCCTATATTGAGGGCCACAATGAAAATACACGCTATGTTATACCGTTTATAAAGGATGACATTATTCAAACCATTGTGTGTTACAAAGAACCACAAGCCGGAGACAATAGTCTGCAACCCATTATCATTGACGAGGCCTATCTGGAACAAGCCTATTTTTCTGATAAGTTTTTTTCAAGCCTTAAGTTCCACAAGCTCAAAAAGCAAGGTTATTTTATTGATGACTGTTTGGAAGAGTTCGCTGTCAATTGCCTGGAGGCAGAAGGGCCTATTGAAGATATAAAGGTTGAGCCGGAGGAGAAGTTGAAAGCAAAAAATTATCAGGGATATAATCGTGTTCATGTAGGCTTTTATTTGCCACGCGTATCACGTGGCAATACCGCAGTAGATTTAAGTCATCAAAGAATAACTCAAGACCTTCAGGGCGTTCTATGGCTATATAACTTCTATGAGGGAGAAGAAATATTTGATTACCGCAAAAGTTATGGAAACGCTGATGAGGCTTTTATTTATGTATCTTGTGGATATCATGAACTTTTTAAAGATGATAAATGGTTACTTTTTGAATATTATTCAGAAATAATGTATGCGGTAATGCAAAGGTTCATCCAGGTATTATCCAATAGCTATGAACCATTGGGTTATTACTTCCCTGAATATTATAATTATACCTGGTACACAATGCCTAATGGATGTACTGATTTTATCACAAATGATGAAAAAAATGACGACAAACCGAAAGGGGGTGTTGGTGCCAGTGTTGTAAGTCCCATACCTGATATTATAATAGATCAATCATTTGAAGATACTAAGGCAGAGTGTGTATATGATAAAATTAAAAACACTGGGCTAATGAAAGAACTACTTAAAGAGTTTGTTGGTTCTGATATTTATGATGTTACTTATAAGGTTGTGCCTGAGTTGATAGCTCGAAATGGAAACAATGCATACGGTAAAATAATTCCCGATGGCAATAGATGGACAATACTGATTAATTCACATTATTTTGACAAAAATGTACCTGTTTTTATTGCCAAAACCATTATCCATGAAACCATACATGCAGCAATATATCAAAAAGTAGCTGCAGCAGGTGGGTTAGATCAACTTGACCCAAATAGTTTTGAACAACTTTTTGCTTATTATAATCATTATGGAACCGACTATCATCATAAATATATGGCAAGACACTATGTGCCTAAATTAGCCAAAACATTAGCACTATTGGATAATAACAAGTATTCAATAGATTATTACACAGCTATTAGTTGGAGTGGATTGGATGATTCTTATGAATGGAAATCGATGACACAGGATGAGAGGGATGATATATTTGATAAAACAGAAGAATTTAATAAAGGAGAAAAAGAATGTACTTGGTAAAGATAACACAAATCATCATTATTTTCTTGTTTATGCTATCGTGCGCTAAAATAGAAAATAAAAACAACCTGCTGATTGGTTATGAAAAGGATCATAGCCATCGAGGAATGTCAGTAGTCGATACAGTAAGAACTCAAAGAATAATCACTGGAGATTCAATCTTTTATGTTACTCAAATTCCCAAAAAGAATCATGTGATGAAAGTTAGGAAGTCATATCATAATGATTCAATACTAGTTGGTCAAAATGTGATTTTCGAGCTTCACAAAACAAAGGTATACAAAATAAATGGAGCCAATTATACTGTGTATAAATACGTCTATAATGACGAACAAAGCAGTGATGAAGAAGAAGATATATTTTTCACTGATGAGTATGGAGTATTATATGATCGTTTATGGTGGTTTTCTTATGGTAGTTCATACGAATATGATCTTATTTCAACAAAACTAGTAGAATATATAACAAGTGATACAACAGGCTTTTTCAAGGAGAAAATCCTTCCGCCACCACCGAAACTTAATAAAGATGATTAAGGTGAAGCAAAATAATTATGCATGAAACTATTCATGGCGCTTTTTATCAAAAGGAATTTTCCAGGGATTTATGATTACTATAAAATATATGAATGGGATACACCCAATGGAACACCTGCTTCTGATGCACAGCATGAGATGATGGCAGCCCACTACATTGACACCCTTTCCGATCTTATTGAAAGTTTTGATAACGGAAAACATTCAAAACAGATATATGATGACTTTGCATGGATTGGGTTGAGAAATAACAATGTGACTTACGAGGGATTAAGCCACAATGAAAAGAAAGAAACAGCCTACCAATTAATCGACACTAATGGCAATACCACTACCCGTCAGCTTAGACAACGTAGCTGGCATTCAGGAACTTTATCAACAAAATATTAATCATTAAATACATTCATTATGACAATCTTAAAGAACAGAGTACAATTAGTAGGGAATTTGGGCATGGACCCGGAGACCAAGACGTTTGACAGTGGGCATAAACGATCCAAATTTACATTGGCCACCAATGAAACCTTTTTTGATGTCAACGGAAAGGAGAAAACAGAAACTCATTGGCACACTGTGATCGCCTGGGGCAAACTGGCAGAAGTTGCTCAAAAGTATTTGAAGAAAGGCGATGAACTTGCCATTGAAGGTCGCTTAACATACCGGCAATATGAAGACAAAAACAAACAGACAAGGTATGTCACTGAAGTATTGTTGGGTTGTTACATTGTTTTTCCTGGCTTAAAGAATTAGCTAAGTGCAAATAAAAAGCCCTGGAATTTATTGTGTAAGGTAAATTCCAGGGCTTTTGTATTTCTGTAGCTACTTACTTTATCGATACCTCTACCTTGTAATTGCAGCTCTTTAATTGTTCCGGTAAATTTCGAAGGTCTGCTGTTCTGACCTCTATACTCGTTGAATCCACACCCTTCTCCTGGGTAAGGTAATAACTGATGTTCTCGTTACGGTTAATAAGGAGCTTGGTAAAAGCATCATCCAGTTGATCTTCCCCAATTAATTTTCGCGAGGCAGCAGTAACCGACATGCCTTCCGAACCGGGGACTTTCGACCTGAGGTATGCAATAAAATCAGGGTCCTTGTCTTCCATTGCTGACAGACGTTCCCTGTATCGTTCAATTTGTTGTTCACTGTTCATTGGCATTGATTCCGTCAGCATTTGCTTTTTGGCAATCGCCACTGCCATGACATCTTTCTCAGTATCAGGGTCGGTGCGTTGAGCAAATTTAAAGACAAGCTGTGGTTTCTTTTCAAGTATGTGAGCAATCTTATCCAGTGTTTTCTTCTGCTCAAGAGCAATGGAATCCTGTGCATATGGCATCGGTATATATTCTAATTCCTCAGGGCGTGTACCCACAAGATTACCCAATGCGTTAAAGGGCGACGCCGCTGCTTTAACAAGCAAATTAGATAAGGCTTTCCATATCAATTTGCTGACGCTGAAATTAGGATCGGAAGGGTTACCCTCAACAGGCATATCAATTTTAATGACATCTTTCGGATCTTTCATCAGGTAAAGCCCGAGTTTAACAGGAGCTTTTACCTTTGCTTCATTTTGTGTTTTTTCACCTATTTCCAATTCATTGATCACAATGTTATTCGTATTGACCATTTGGGTTGGTTGCATATCAATGTTCAGGTGGTAATTTAAATCGCCCTGGGTAACAGGACGGGCAATATGATATTCAGAATAGGGTGAGAAACTCAATAGCTGCATTTTTTCAAAATTGGCATCAAGGCTGAAGATGAGAGGATTTACCATGTTGATAAATGATTGCCCGGCCAGTCTCCCCTGGTCATTGAGGTTGATCGAAAACGATACAGGAATATGCTCATGATCATTGGCGATATCATTAAGCTCAATATTGATGTTTTTCAAATCATATAAGAACGGACGATATAAAGTATTGTCGGCAAACAACACCTCACCATCAACAAGCTTAAACTTAGTCACCTTGTAATTCAGCGGTGTTTCAGCAGCAGTAGTATCAACTTGGGCTATGGAGTCCTGTTGAAGGCTGTCGGTGGCCATAAGCGGCAATAAAACACGTTCGAAATTACTCATGTCTTTATAAAGGCTTGCAGTAATAACCGGCTTTTTGACAAGAATTTCTGAGATGTTATATCGCTGATCGTCTATGTCAAGAGTATCGAGTGTCACTTTAGCATGTTGCAGGCGGAATAGATCAGTACCATCAGGCTCCCATAAGTATACAGAGTCTAAACTGCTGTAACCACTTACATACACTTCCATGGTATTTTCCATGCTGCCTCTGATGCGCAAATCGGTGTTTACATAGCCATTTATTCCTCCAATATTAATAGCATTTTCAGCATAGCTCGATATGTCTTTTAAGCTAAACTTATCGACCTTAAGATCAATGGCATATTTCTGATTGATCTGGTCAACCCGGGCTCCCACAAATACTTTTCCTTTTTCACCAAGGTTAAAATCAATACCCACATCGGAGGATTCGCTGTCCCAGGCGATCAAAGGTAAATTAAGTGAGAAGTCTACCAGTTTAATTTCATTGTCAACCGTTTTGTCAATGAAGTTAAAGTGACCATGTATAAATCTGATATCATGAATGGCAAAACGGAAGGGGCTGGAAGGGATCGTATCAGCCGTTTCCGTTGCACTTGAGTCTGCTACCGGCATCAGGTCATCAAAATTAAAGCCATTTTCATCCATAATGGTGTTGACAAACAGGCTATCAACTAAAATACTGGAAAAAGAATAGGTATTGCGAAATAGTTTTGTTGGGTCAAAATTGACGGATAATTCTCTGAAACCGGCAAAGGTGTCGACCTGATTGGTTTCATAAACCATTAGATCAGATGCACTGACAGCGACTTTAAAATAATTGATATGTAAGTCCCCGAGTTCGATCTTTCTGCCGGTTAACTCAAGGCTGTTTTTATTAATGTAGTTCTTTATGAAAGTAGACAGGAAAAAAAGTACGAGGAAAACAATTAGTGCTAAGGTGATAAGTACATAATACCTTTTCTTAATTTGTTTCATAGTTATGGCTAAAGCTTAATTATTATATAAACGTAAACGCGTAAAAGTACAACAAAACAAATTAAGAAATGATTGATAATTTTGAGTTTTTTTTTCTGTGATGCATCCCTGAAATTTATTAGATGTCTTTAAGGGTGAATTAACTAATCAATCATCAAGTCATGTTTTTATCAAAAAAATGGGCACTATGTGTCGTGGGAATGCTATGCCTTATTGCCAGGGCAAATAATCCATCAGCTGATAATATTATCAGGGGTAAGGTGGTCGATGAAGATACACAAATGCCATTGGTAGGAGTGGCTGTCGTTATTAATGGTTCCGATCCGGTAATTGGCACTATTACTGATTTAAATGGAGATTTTGCTTTTGAGCCCATGCCTGTTGATCGCTACGATCTGGCTTTTCGGTTTCTGGGATATGAACCCCTTGAACTACCCAATGTGCTGCTTTCTTCTGGTAAAGAAGTTGTGTTGAAAGTTGAGATGCGAGAATCAGTTACTGACTTGCAGGAGATCAAGGTCACAGGATCGAAGCAGAAGGGAAAGGCTTCCAATTCAATGGCCATGATCAGTGCCCGTTCCTTTACTGTTGAGGAGACGCAACGGTATGCGGGTGGTTTTAATGATCCCGCACGTATGGTCGCTTCTTATGCAGGGGTCATAGCCGATCCCACAGGGAATAACGAAATAATTGTCCGTGGAAATTCACCTCGCGGTTTATTATGGCGTATCGAAGGTGTGCCTGTAGCTAATCCCAATCATTTTGCCAATGAAGGGGCAACAGGTGGAGCCATTGGTATCTTGAATAGTTCTATTCTTAGTAATTCAGATTTTTACACCAGTGCCTTCCCCGCCGAGTTTGGAAATGCCGTATCAGGGGTATTTGATATTGACTTGCGAAAGGGTAATGATCAAAAACGCGAGTATGTCGTTCAGGGAGGTATCTTAGGCATCGATGCCGCTGCAGAAGGTCCCATGGCAAAGGGTGGTTCATACCTGGTTAACGGTCGTTATTCGTCCCTGGCCTTACTAAAAAACATGGGAGTGAAAGTAGCTGGTGAAGCAGTGCCTCAATATGCTGATGCCTCGTTTAATATTAATTTACCGGGATGTAAAAAAGGTAAGCTGCAATTGTTTGGCGTAGCCGGATACAGTTATATCACTGCTGATGAAGAAGATTATAAACAGGACTTTGAAGCAGATATGTGGGTAACGGGTTTGAATTACCTGTGTCCCTTAAATGACCAGACCTACCTGAAGTCAAGTGTATCATATACCGGAACATTTAATAAGTGGTATTACGAAGAGTATATAAAGGACAATGATGCGTATGAATTCAGGGGACGCGATCGCTTTGTTTACCATACCTTGAGGGCAGGGAGTGAGCTGACGCATAAATTAAATTCACAACTGACTTTTAAAGGAGGAGCCTTTTATAATCATCAGTTCTACGACATGAACATGGAGATATATGATGATGAATTACAACAAATATATACCTCATTAAATGATCAGGGGTCGGCAGGATTTGTCAACGGCTATGGCAGTGTTAAGTGGAGGCCTCTGCCCACATTGACGCTGACAGGAGGTATTCATGCGCAGTATATGAATATAAACGGTAATTACTCGGTTGATCCGCGACTTGGTTTGCGCTGGCAATTCAGGGACGACCAGGCCTTTACTGCCGGTGCCGGTCTTCACTCCAAAGCTGAAAATACATCCATCTATCTGGCTCGAACCTTATTGGAAGATGGCAGTATTGAGCAGTATAACAAACATTTGGAGCTGATGAAGTCCATGCAGTATGTTGTTGGATATGAGAACCGCATTCATCGCAACCTGCTTTTTAAACTTGAAGCCTATTATCAGTACCTGTACGATGTACCTGTTGAGATGGAAGAAGGTTCTTCCTATTCTATTCTCAACGATATGTCAGGATATATCACTGATCAGTTGAATAATGATGGTACAGGTAAAAACTATGGTGTTGAGGCTACTTTGGAGAAGTATCTGAGTAACAATACCTATTTCTTACTGACTACTTCAGTATTTGATTCAAAGTATAAAGCCTTTGATAAGAAGGAACGCAATACGCGCTTTAATAATGGTTACGTGATTAATTTCACAGGAGGAAAGGATTTCCCCTTAGGGTCGGAAAACAATAAAACCCTGGGAGTCAATCTTAGAACAGTTGTCGCAGGTGGTAATTATTATTCTCCAATTGATGTGGATGAATCCTTTGAAAAAGGCTATACGGTTCGTCCCGATGAAACCGCCTTTAGTAAGCAGCGAGATACTTTTTACAAAGTTGACCTGAAACTGAGTTATCGGATCAACAGAAAGAAGAGTACGCAGACCCTGGAGTTGGATATTCAGAATGTAAGCAATGCTCAGGCAGTTGCATACGACTACTGGAATCCTAATAAGGAGATAGTGGAGGAAGGCTATCAGTGGGCATTGTTTCCGGTTATTAACTATCGCATAGAGTTTTAATGATAATTGTCGCTTAGGTGTAAGCTCTTCAGCATACCAGATGGGTTTTAGGATGTTGAAGAGCTTTTTTGTTTTTATCTAAACAGTGACCTTTAGTATATGCGGACGCTCATGATGCAGCTTAACGATCAATTCGCCAAATAGTGTATTGGCCCATGCAAACCAGTCGCGTGTATATTTCTTAGCATCATCTTTATGAAAGCTCTCGTGCATAAAGCCTGTTCCGGCATGGGTCTCTTTCAGCATCTTCAGGCATTTTATTATCTCATCATCATCAGTGCTTGTCATGGCACGCAGTATGATGCCCATGGGCCAGATATTATCCTGTCCCGTATGGGGACTGGCCTGTCCTTCAGCGGCTTTACCTTTTAAAAAGTAAGGATTGTTGTTGCTTAACAGGAAAGCCCTTGTGCGTTTGTACAAGTCGTCATCAGGCTGATGCGCTCCAAGGTAGGCCAGAGACATTAATGATGGCACATTGGCATCATCCATAAACACTTTATTGCCAAAACCATCCACTTCATAGGCATAGATCTTACCAAAATGCATATGCTCCACGATGGCATATTGTTTAATGGCTTCATCTACTTCATCGGCAAGACTGTTACATTCGTCGGCAAAGCTTTGGTCATTGAGCAGTCCGGCATGGATCTCAGCCATTTGTCGCAGGCTCAGCACAGCAAAAACATTGGAAGGAATCAGAAATGGAAATAAGGTGGCGTCATCGGAAGGGCGGAACATAGAGCAGATAAGTCCTGTTGCTTTTATTGGCCGCCCTAAACCCCAATGTACAGGGCTGTCGAGCATTTGACCTGTTGTGCGGTTAAAGGTATAAGGCGTTGTTTTGTCTTTTCGCTGTTCTGCTTTAAAGGTTTGCACAATTAAGCGTGCGGCTTCCTGCCAGTCATCATCAAAAATGCTGTTATCTCCGGTAATCTGGTAATATTCGTTGGCCAGTCGAACGGCATAGCAAAGTGAGTCGATCTCCCACTTGCGTTCATGAATACCCGGCAGCATCTGGGTTTTGTCACTTTTCCATTTTGATACTTTGGTGACATCTTTATAAAACGCATTGGCATAAGGGTCAAGTATAATGCACTTGGTCTGACGAAAGACGAGGCCTTTAATGAGTTCCCGCAGGTCTTTGTCTTTTTTTATCAGTGGCATATAGGGCCAAACCTGCGCAGTACTGTCCCGTAACCACATGGCATCAATGTCTCCTGTAATTACAAAAGTGTCGGGTTTACCATCTATGTATTCAAAGTCTACTGTTGTGTCAAGGGTGTTAGGAAAGCAGTTTTCAAACATCCAGGCCAGTTCATGATCGGCCATGGTTGTTTTTACCTTATCAATGAGCTTTTCAACCGATTTACTTGTAAAACAGCGTTTACTTGTAACAGGTCTCATTGACTCAAAATTGATTGTCTTATCCATAGCTGTCATTATTGGTGGTGCCAGAAGCGCACCGCCCACCAACATGCCTGATCGTTTGATAAAATTTCTTCGTTTCATATTATATGCTCATTTATACAGATCGAATGGCCAGGCCATTCAAATGTCTTGGTATCTACTTTGTTTCAAACTTCTCCTTTAACCTGATATCAGTTGATGAAGATCCTATGGCTAACTGGAATATTCCCTTTTCAGTTACCTCTTCCATATTACGGTTTAAGAGGGCGAAATGCTCCGGTTTAAGTCTGAATGTTATTGTCTTGCTTTCCCCTGCCTGAAGGTGCACCCTTTCAAAGGCACGTAGCTGCCACTCATAGGTGATCACAGAGCTGAACTCATCATTAAAGTATAGCTGTGGTACTTCATCGCCTGCCCATTGTCCCGTGTTTTTAATGTTAAAGGTGACTGTCAATGTGCCTGATGTTGTCGACAGCCTGTTGTCAATCTTCAGGTCACTGTATTCAAATGTTGTATAGGACAGGCCAAATCCAAAGGGATATAAAGGATCAACTATACGGCTTTCACCGGTTCCGTTGGGACCTTCTTTGGCTTGTCCGGCCTGAGAGAATGGTTTATAGGGGAAGTTATGCGGTATTTGTCCGACTGATGCGGGCCAGGTAGTCGATAATTTTCCACCGGGGTTGTATTGTCCAAACAGAGCTTCTGCAATAGCTTGTCCGCCATATTCACCGGGAAACCAGGCCGCCAATATGGCATCTGCTTCCTGTTCAGCATAGTTAATCGAAAGGGGGCGTCCATGGATCAGCACCACAACAAGCGGTTTGCCCGTTGCTTTTAGTGCTTTGAGCAAATCGCGCTGACGCCCGGGTAAATTAAGCGATGTTCTGCTCAGGTTTTCACCAACCATTGTTTCATCTTCACCCAATACAACAATAATGGCATCACTGTTTCTTGATTTATCGACAGCCTCATTGATCATCGCGCTTTCTTCTGAGCTTAAAGGGTAATCTATCACCTCGGAGTGTGGCCAGTGTTTATCGTGCAGATTGCAACCTGGCGAATAGTCGACCTTAACCTTATCCCCGATGAATTGTCTGATGCCTTCAAGCGGCGAGATGATATCAATGCCGAGGGCTCCGTATCGGCTGATCGAACTGCTTTCTGCCATGGCATTGGGACCAACAACCAGGACATGCTTCATTTTTGTAGCATCAAGTGGTAAGACGTTGTTGTTTTTAAGTAATACAAGTGACTGGCGTGATGCTTTTTTCGCTAATTCCAGATGCTCGTCTGACCTTACCACAGCCTTAACAAGCTTCTCATCTTTGTATGGGGTGTCAAAAAGGCCCTCTTTAAATTTGACATACAATACATCCTTCACCCGTTCATTGATCAACTCAATGGACAGGGTTTCTTCATGAATGAGTTCGCGAAGTGGATTGACGAAGTTTTCGGGGTGATTAAAGGTGGTTCGAATATTAAGCCCCGCTTCAACCGCTTGCCTGACGGCATCTTTGTATGAATCGGCGACCCTGTGTTTACTGTAGATCCAGGCTACAGCATCACTGTCAGATACCACATAACCTTTAAAACCATATTGTTTTCGCAGTAGGTCATATAAGAAATAATGACTGCCTGTAACCGGGATGCCATCGTAATCGTTGTAAGAACTCATAATGCCTAAAGCACCTACCTCCTGTATGGTACGCCTGAATGGATACAGGTAAATCATATGCATTTCACGTAACGAAATATGAGGGTCAAGGCGCACATGTCCATCGCGCCCGCCCTTGGGCGCTGAGTATATGGCAAAATGCTTTAGCGTACTGCTTAAACCATTTGATTGAATGCCTTTTGTTATCTGCATGCCCAGCTCCGTAACCAAAAAGGGATCTTCGCCAAAGCTTTCCACAATGCGTCCCCAGCGCTGATCGCGCGCAACATCCAGAACCGGGGAGTAAATATTGTTGTAAGCCAAAGCACGCCCTTCTGCACCAATACATTCTCCCACACTGAGGAGAAGGTCTTTATTCCATGTACATCCCATGCCTATTTGTGCCGGAAAGGAGGTTGCTTTATAATGGTTGAGACCGCGTATCCCTTCGTTCGTAAATTCCACAGGAATTCCTAAACGTGTTTGTTCTATGAAAAACTTCTGAATTTCGTTAAGTGCCCATACATGCCTGTCATAGGGGTACTTATATTTAGCTGCTTCATATACGCCGTTAGAGGCTTCATCAATGTTTCCCAAACCATCTTTCCACAGCTCACTGGCCCATTCTTTGGTCGGTAATTCATCCTTGGCCACCCGGCCATAGCCATACAGGGTCACCATCTGACAGGTTTTTTCCTCAATGGTCATCTGACTTAATAGGTTCTCTACCCTTTCATCAATAGGGGCATCGGGATCTTCATAAACATCTTTTTGTCCGTTCTTGTTAAAATCAATCCAGTTGGTTTTATACATGCTGCTTTGGGCACCTGCTTTGTTAAGCGCAAAAAGCAACAACAGGACGAATGTCCATGTGGAAGTTTTCATAGTGGTAATTGCTTAGATGTTGTCATAGTAAAAATAGCAATCAAGCAGGTGTTTTGCCAGTGAATGGATTGACCGATGTTATCTCAATGATAGCATAGTGTTGGGTGTAATATTCAGATAAACAGTAGTTAGGGGCTGTTTGTCCGCTTTTTTTGCCGGGGTGGGTATGAACATACGACCAACTAATTTGATTGTGAGTTAACAAAGTTTTAACAGGGTGATCTTTGAACTTTTCAATGCAAGTCTATGTTTTCTTGTTAATTACTTACTTTAAAAACCCATAGATATGAAAAGGACTGTATTATTTTTTACTATCGTGATGTTTGCTTCGGTCAGCATGGTTGCTCAAACTAAATCGGTAGATGTCAAAACGAGCGATATTACCTGGTTAGGTAAAAAAGTAACCGGGGAACACACAGGAAAAATTACTTTTAAGTCAGGTAGTCTTGAAATGCAGGACAAAAAGCTGGTGGGTGGTGAGTTTGTTGTTGATATGGGCACGATAACCTGTACCGATATTGAGAATGATGATTACAATGCCAAGTTGGTAGGGCACCTTAAATCTGATGATTTCTTTGGAGTTGAAACACATCCTGTTAGTAAGTTAAAACTCAAAAAAGTGAAAGCCAAGGGCGACGGTTACGAGGTACATGGTGACCTGACCATTAAGGGTAAAACACATCCTGTTAGCTTTCACGTCAGCAACAGTGGTAATACGTTCGAAGGAAAACTTGTTGTGGACCGTACTAAATTTGATGTTCGCTATGGTTCCGGTAAATTCTTCGACAACCTTGGGGATAAAATGATTTATGATGAGTTTGAACTGGCTTTCAAAGTGGTTGTTCTTTGATGATAAAAGTGTAAACTGCCTGTTGATTCAGATTTTTATTAACTAATTATATGACCTTAATTTTTAGAGAGTCCGACCTAAAGTCGGACTCATTTGTTTAAAGTTGTTAAAAATCATTGTTCGAAAATATAACTTTTGTTTGTTTTACACGTAAACTGGATAAGCTGATAGCTAAATCCTACAAACGCCAAAAACAACCGAAGTGAATAAATTAAATCTACGCTTAAAAAGTAAGCTGTTACTTTATATTCTGGTATCATTTACAGTGATTTATGGTGCAACTTTAGGATATATTAGTATCAGTTTGAAGAATAACGCATTGGCCGATTCAAAAGCCATCATTGATGCGAACCTGAAAGCATCCCGCAACCTGATTCAAAATGATATTAACCAGGTTATAACAGCTGTTAATACTACCAGGGATAATTACGATCATTATTTATCAACTGACGAGTCTTACAGAGATGAGGTATACGACAGGCTATTGTACGGGTGGCTGGAGAGTAATCCTGATCTTTTATCAACGTGGCAGATATGGGAAATGAAAGCCCTTGATGAAACATATGCTTTGAAAAATGGCCGTCGCAGAAATGTGGTTTTTCGTTTAGGGGGTAAACTGACCCAGACATCAGAAGATGTTGATATGAATAATGATAATCTGACAAGTCTGTATTATCAAGCACGTCAGTCCAATAAGGCAGATATATGGGATCCTTATTACGATGTGGTTACCAAAGAGCTTGCAGGAATTCTAATGACATCAATTATCGCTCCTTTACAGGATGTTAATGGAGGATTTTTAGGAATGGTTGGTGTGGATATCAGCTTAAATAATATGTCTAAAATTATTTCAAGCATGGATCCGTATGAGGGTGCAGTGGCCTACCTGGTTTCGCGCGATACAAGTATCGTTGCACACACTAATGCTGAACTGACCTCGAAAAAACTGTTTGAAGCCATACAGTTTGAGTCGGAAGAATTCAAAACAGGGCTTCAGCAAACACTGGAATCCAAGGATTTTGGGTTTGAATATGTCAACCCATCAGATGAGGTTGATTACTACGTATCCTATACGCCTGTTGAATTTACAGGAATTGAAACGACATGGACACTTGGAATTGAGGTGCCTAAAGAAGTCATTTTAGCCAATGCCAACCGAATTTTCTACCGCAGTATCCTGATCGGGTTTCTGGGACTTGTTATACTATATATAATAGTATACATAACAGCCGGTAGTATTATTCGTCCCATTAATAAAAGTGCCCTCATATCACGACAGATAGCTGATGGTAACCTGAATGTAGAGATTGATGTGAACGATGACCAAAGGGATGAGGCCGGTGATCTGGGGAGAGCGCTGAAGGATATGGTTGATAATTTAAAAAACATCATCAATGAAATAGTCGAAAGCTCCGATGCGATCAATTCAGCCAGTGTCGAACTGGCAGGTTCATCCAATGAGTTATCGGCCGGTGCATCGAATCAGGCAGCCTCTTCTGAAGAAATCTCATCATCGATGGAAGAGATGGTAGCTACCATTCAACAGAATAGTGAGAACTCCAAACAAACAGAAACCATTGCCTTGCAATCGGCCAATGGCATCAAAGAGAGTTATGAGAGCTCAAAGGCCACGACGCAATCCATGCAGGAGATCTCTGAGAAGATTACCATTATTGAAGAAATTGCCAAGCAAACAAATATACTGGCCTTGAATGCGGCTGTGGAAGCAGCAAGGGCAGGTGAGCAGGGTAGAGGTTTTGCCGTGGTGGCAGCTGAAGTGAAAAAGTTGGCTGAGCGTTCTCAAAAAGCCGCTGTTGAAATTATTGACTTAACACAGCATGGTGTTGAAGCCGCTGAAAGATCAGGGCAACAACTGGAAGCCATAATTCCGGAGATAGAGAAAACAACCCAGCTGGTACAGGAAATTACAGCGTCCAGCTATGAGCAGCAAAGTGGAGCAGAACAAGTGAACAGAGCGATCCAGGAATTAAATGAAGTTACACAGCAAAACTCAGGATCGGCTTCTATTTTTACAAATAACTCAGAATACCTGACACAATTGGCAGAGAAGCTAAAAGAGACGATAGCATATTTTAAAAGGTAAAATTGTATTATCCATATAAAAAAGGCCTTAAGTTATTTTAAACTTAAGGCCTTTGTATTTTAATTATCTGAGATAACTGATCTTATAAGCCAAATGCGGATTTAACAGCATCAACGTAATCTAACTTTTCCCAGGTAAATAATTCCACTTCATAATCTTTCTTACCAAAGTATGGCGAAACGAAGGTCTTTCTAACGGTTTTAGGAGTTCGTCCCATATGACCGTAAGCCGCTGTTTCTTCATACATAGGATTACGCAGTTTTAAGCGCTCTTCGATGGCAGCCGGGCGAAGGTCGAATACTTCAGCGATCTTAACAGCAATTTCACCATCGCTTAAGTCAACTTTCGAAGTACCATATGTATCAACAAACACACCAACCGGCTTAGCAACACCAATGGCATAAGATAACTGAACCAGTACTTCATCGGCTAATCCGGCAGCAACCATGTTTTTAGCCATGTGGCGTGATGCATAAGCTGCAGAGCGGTCTACCTTACTTGGGTCTTTACCAGAGAAAGCACCTCCACCATGAGCTCCTTTTCCTCCATAGGTATCAACAATGATCTTACGACCTGTTAATCCGGTGTCTCCATGAGGACCGCCAATTACAAATTTACCGGTCGGATTAACATGAAGAATGTACTCATCATCAAATAATGCCTGAACACGCTCCGGTAATTGTGAAACTGTACGTGGTATTAATATATTACGCACATCATCCTTAATCTTAGCCAACATTGGTTCGTCAGCATCAAACTCATCGTGCTGAGTAGACACTACAATTGTATGAACGCGCTTTGGCTGGTTGTCATCACCATATTCAATGGTAACCTGGCTTTTTGAATCAGGGCGCAGATAAGTCATTTCTTTACCTTCGCGACGAATATCAGCCATATCCATTAATAAACGGTGTGATAATTCAAGCGAGATAGGCATGTAATCGTCTGTTTCTTTAGAAGCGTAACCAAACATCATTCCCTGATCTCCGGCACCTTGTTCCATCTTCTCTTCACGGTCAACACCCTGGTTGATGTCTGCCGATTGTTCATGGATAGCCGACAGTACCCCGCATGAGTCACCATCAAAGCGATATTCACTTTTTGTATAACCAATGCGGTTGATCACGCGGCGCGCTACTTCCTGCACATCTACATAGTGCTTGGAATGAACCTCACCGGCCAAAACAACCTGGCCTGTTGTAACCAATGTTTCGCAAGCAACTTTTGAATTAGGATCAAAAGCTAAAAAATTATCCAGTAAGGCATCTGAAATCTGATCAGATACTTTATCAGGATGTCCTTCAGAAACCGATTCTGATGTAAATAAATATCCCATATCATTTAAAAAAATACTCTGTAATCGTATAATACAGATTAATCATTAAAAAAAAGTTGATATGTGAAAAGGAGGGAAGTACAAACGAAATATGCGTTTTAGCACTTTTTTTAAGTGGTTGCAATCAGCCAAATCCTTCCACTTTTCACTAGGTGCAAATTAAAGGAATAATAAAAAGGTGTGCAAATTAATTAAGAGTATTTTGTCTTGATTGTATTTTTATTTCTTTGTAATATGCAGATATATAAAAGGGTAGGTATTGCTGCGAGATGAAGGGTGAAATTTTTTGCATCTTTTTTCAATAAAAAATTTGGAGGGATATGAATTTGATATATCTTTGCATCCGCAATTGAGACAGATAACAAGGTCCAAAGGCAAAAAGGTCCCTTCGTCTAGTGGTTAGGACGCAAGGTTTTCATCCTTGAAACAGGAGTTCGATTCTCCTAGGGACTGCTAAGATATAAAGAATAACAATTTTTAATTGTAGGAAGATGGCAAATCATCAATCAGCTAAAAAGCGCATTCGTCAGATAGAGAAGAGAAGAGTTCACAATCGTTACTATGCAAAAACCGCTCGTAATGCTGTGAAAGTATTGAAAGGTACATCTGAAAAAGAGGCAGCTCAGGAATTACTTCCAAAAGTAGCTTCAATGCTTGATAAATTAGCTAAGAAAAACATTATTCACAAGAATAAGGCTGCTAACTTAAAGTCAAAGTTAACTAAGCACGTTAACGCGCTTTAAGAAAAAGCATACGGTCCCTTCGTCTAGTGGTTAGGACGCAAGGTTTTCATCCTTGAAACAGGAGTTCGATTCTCCTAGGGACTGCAACTATAACTTACGCCTGAATAAGGCCTGAGGTCCCTTCGTCTAGTGGTTAGGACGCAAGGTTTTCATCCTTGAAACAGGAGTTCGATTCTCCTAGGGACTGCATAAAGCTCTTCAAAACTGAAGAGCTTTTTTTGTATCTGATATTTACTTTTTCATTTAGCCTCTTTATCTTTTCTGATAAAAGAAAAGATGGATGACAACCAACACCTCAGTATTAAAGAATGGGCTTTAGAAGACCGGCCGCGTGAAAAACTAATTTACAAAGGACTGGCATCTTTATCCGATGCCGAATTGCTTGCTATACTTATTGGTTCGGGCAGTGCCAGGGAAAGTGCCGTAGAGCTATCAAGAAAGATATTGCGCGATTGCAATAACAACCTCAACGCCCTGGGCAAGAAAACGGTTAAAGACCTGAAAACAAGCTACCATGGCATTGGGGATGCCAAAGCTATTTGTATTGTGGCTTCTCTTGAATTAGGGCGACGCAGGAAGTTACAGGAGAGTGAAGAGCGCCAAAAGATCTCTACAAGTAAAGATGTGAGCGATATTTTTCAACCCATATTGGGCGATCTGCCACATGAAGAGTTTTGGGTACTGATGCTGAACCGCTCCAATAAAGTAATTGCAAAAAACAAGGTCAGCCAGGGAGGTATTTCCGGAACAGTAATTGATGTGCGCCTGATACTTAAGTCTGCTATCGATCACCTGGCATCATCAATTATATTAGTCCACAATCATCCAAGTGGTAACAGGCAACCCAGTGAAGCTGATTCCAGGATTACCAAAAAGATGAGTGAAGCCGGGCGAATAATGGATATTCCTGTTCTTGATCACGTTGTTGTAACTGAGAATTCGTATTTTTCTTATTCTGATGAAGGGATGATATAGATCTATGGAGTTAAAGTGGCTAAAGCGGAATGATATAAACGATAAAAAATGGGATGATTGCATTAATCATTCGGCCAATGGTCATGTGTTTGCCTATACATGGTATCTCGATATTGTTTGTGATGACTGGCATGCTGTCGTCGCAGACGATTATGAAGCAGTATTGCCGGTGCCTTTTAAACGCCAGTTATTCAGGTGTGTTTATACACCACACTGGACGCCATACCTTGGTGTTATCAATCGAAAACCTGTAAGCAGGCAAGACGTCATGGATATGTTGCATGCCGTGCCGTGTTTAAATATTGATCTTGTAATGGGCACCCACAATAAGCTTCCGGGCATGAAAGCCTTAAAATGCGAATCACGCCGCTATGCGGTGTTGGACCTGATTACAGAAATATCAAGAATGGAGAAGTTGTTTAGCGCGGCTGTTAAACCTGTTATTGATTTATATAAAAAGAAGAAAATAAGCGTTGTTCGTGCCATGGATACAAGCGATTACCTGAAGTTTGTAAATAGCCCTGGTGTCATTGCAAATAGCGAGGAGCAGCCTGTTTTACTGAAGCTCATCGGTTTTGCTTTACGCTATAAAAGTGCCGGTTTATATGCAGCATACGATGAGCGAAACCAGATTATAGCAGGCTGTTTTCTGTTAAAATCAGATAAGAAGCTTTCACTCATTCACTGTGCTGATGTTTCGGATAATTTCAAGGGGGTTTTAGCTATTATTTACCACATTCTGGATCATAATGCCGGTTCTAATCTTACATTGGAATTTCCCTATTATTCTGATGAAATAGGGCGCCATTTTTCCAACAGTGAACATGTGTGCCTGGTATACAAAAAAGGCTTACCCAAGTGGATAAGCCTTTGATCCTGATTATGTGTCAGAGGATCTTAGCATTGAAATTCTGATACATAGTCCTGACCTGTTACCAGTCTGTATTTTAGCCGCCTAATTCATCGTGTAGTAAAAAGTCTTTCACTTCTAAAAAGGCCTTTTCAAGTCGAATCATTCGGTCTATCATAAACTTCATAATTTCGGGCCATTGTTCCTGACGATACATGTCGGCGGGCGATAGCATCTCATAAACGCGACATACTTCCCGTCCTTCTTCTTTCGAATAAAGGTAATCCCAGGTTAATGCCCCGCCATATTCTGTTTCGAAGATGGATTTACAGGCTTCGAGTTTTTCGTACAGTTGCAGGCGGCGATCTTCGCTGCGGTGGTTTATCTCCAGGGCCACAATGGCGCGCTGACGATTGATATCAAAACGAAGATCTAAACCCTTGATATTGGTTTCGTCAAAGATCCACTTAATCTTTTTGCCTTTCTGACCTGGAATCCGTCGCGTGCGGTTTTCCAGTTTATGCCAGAATAACTGTCTTATTTCCTTTGCCTCCTCTTTCGAAAACATGCTTGTGTGTGTTTATTCGTCGCCAGACTTTTTATTGTCAGATCCCGATTTGTTACTGAGTAACAAAAATAGCAGATAAGCACAACCTATGCCAATTAATAGCATGCTGATTATTTCCATTGTGCCCTGGGTGCTGTGTATCATTCCAAAGCCGGCTATAATCATTAGAATTGCGGTAACTGCCAGTTTTTGTTTCATCAGTTTAAGTCTTAAAAAGTATAACGCATGCTCGCTGTTAAGCGATTATTGGTGTAACTGGTCGTGTCGATTGGCTTGGCATATTCGTCATATGAACCACCATAGGCAGCCACAACATACATCCATTCAACACCGAACCATATTTTTGGAGTTGCCATAAACTTAACACGTGGAACAATTGAATACATGTTGGCAATGTTACCTCCAATTGTATAGCCTGCCAATGGTTTAGCCTTATCAAATGCGCCCATGTTTTCGGTGTAACCAAATAAAATACCAGGCTTTACCTTCTGGGAATTAGACTCAACATCGGCCCACCATGAAAAGTTTCTAAGAGCAGTATATTCACGTTCTTCAGTATCATTATCTTTTTCGGCAAAGCCACCTAACATCACCACATTGGTCATTCCGGCAGTAAACAGAGCCTCTGTTTTTACTGTGATAGCACCGAAGTCTTTTTTCACCGAACCGGTAAAGTATCCGCCTTTGGCTTTTGCATCCGTTTTTATTCCGGTGTTAGGATCAGACAATGCTGGCTGAAGTACCTTGTATCCTCCGGTTAAAGCAGCAAAAAATCCCTCTGATTTATACTTTAACTGTAAAGCTGTCTCAGGGATCAGTGAGTTTTCAGAAGCATCATGCATGCCTTTATCCAAAAAGTCATTTTGGTGCATTAAGAATCCGATTGCCTCTACTTTTTCATGTAGCTTATAGCCTAAGCGAACCATCGGCTGTCGGTTAAGCGGGTGATACGGAGTACCACAGCTCAAGTTAACTGTATTGGCAAAGTTCTCGGTAATAAATAGCGGATGCCAGTACTGACCAACCAATAGACTTGTTTTATCCCAGTTAAGTCTGATAAATGCATGACGTAAACGGAAGTTAACATCCTGATGATCAGGACTCTTATCGCCTAAGAAGTCACCTTCCATAAATGCGAAACTTTTGGCACCAAACATGTCAGGCCCTGATACTCCAATGCTAAAGCGGCTAAATGCAGCATCAATATCAGAATAGGCTTTATCGTTCAGATCATTGCCTTCCGCATCAAAGTCTGCCGGCTTTGGAAATAAGTATATGTTTCCGTTTCGTGCTGTCGCACTCTGGCGTGTGTCTAAATAGGCGTTAACGCCAACAAAACCATGTATTTCAACTTTAAATGGTTTTTTCTCCTGAGCAATCACTAATGTGGTTATAACAGCCAGCATTAGTGTAGTAAGAATTTTTTTCATTTTATAATTATCAACCTAAGTAATGTTCTTTTTAAACGCTGCAAAGCAACAAAAAAGCACCAAGCTGTGCAAGTTACTGCACAGCATATAATAATGAGTTTTGGTATTATTTAATTTTAAAGAATGCGATTGTTTCATTCAGCATTTCCGACTGGCGTGAAAGTTCCTCTGAACTGGATGCCATTTCTTCCGATGATGCTGAGTATTCAGATGTTATACTTACCAGTGACTGAATAGCTCCGTTAATATGATTGGCTCCCGCTTCCTGCTCTTTACTTGAAGCCAGAATTTCACGTATCATCTGTATGATATTAGCAATCTCAGGTAGTAATTCTTCCATGGCCTGCCATGACTTTTCAGCAATTTCCAGACTATTGACCGATAACTCGTCAATATCACCAGCTGCTGCCTGGGTTACCTCCGACAACTTGCGCACTTCACCTGCAACGACAGAGAACCCACGTCCTGCTTCTCCTGCCCGTGCCGCTTCAACCGAGGCATTAAGAGCCAGGAGATTGGTTTGTACGGCAATTTCTTTGATCACAGCTACCTTGGAGGTAATACTCTGCATAGCTTCCAGGTTCTTCTTCACTGTTTCCTGAAGTTCATTGATGCCTTTTTCAGCTTTCCCGGCTGTCACTTCAGTGCGTGTGGCGTTATTGGCATTGGACTGTATATTGGATACCATTTCTTCAATGGAAGAAGAAATTTCTTCCGTTGAGGCCGCCTGCGATGTTGCTCCATTGGAGATGTGTTCGGCAGATTGTGCCATCTGCTCACTGGCGGCAAGTACATTGCCCGAACCATCAATGATTTCGCCCATAATTTGTTTGAGCTTGTTAACGGTTTTAACCAAAGACTCCTGTAATGTCCCTATTTCATCATTCTGTGTTTTCTCAATATCAACCATAAGATTACCGTTGGCAATTTCTTCTGTTGTTTTTGAAAGTGTGATAATGTTAGTGGCAAAGCGTCTTCCTACAAAAATGATGAGACCGGCAAAAACAAGCAGAACCAAAAATGTGATCAGGGCACTGGTGATGATACTGCTACGCATCTGTGACATCTTCACTTCACTCTCGGCCAGTATCGCCTTGTCAATATCATCAATGTAATTGCCTGTTCCCACTACCCAGTTAAAAGGCTCGAAGTAGGCAGCATAACTTCTTTTGGGTGATGCCACTGTTTCACCGGGGCGGGCAAACCAATATTCCGAGTATCCATCGCCTGCAGTGGCCGCTTTTATGATGTTTTGAATTAAATAATTGCCTTTTTCATCCTGAAGATCCCAGCGACTTTTTCCTTCAACATCTTCTCTGCCAAGCAATACAACGTTGATGCCTTCTTTGGTATCTACCCAAAAATAGCCATCTTGTCCATACTTTAACTCACGAACAAGGTTGGCAGCCAGTACAATGCCTTCTTCATAGCTGATACTGTCCTTTTCTATCTGTGCATTAACTTCTTCAAGTAAGCTAATAACAGTTTGTACTTCCTGCTTCACTAGTTCATCAAAATTATTCCGAAGCATTTGCTCGAGGGCAACCAGGTCTTTCTGTTGGGTTTTATAGTTGATATAGTTCGAAGGAATGGTAATAGCCAATGCCAGTACCAACAACATCCCCAACGAAAAAAAGATAATTTTCGTTGTAATTTTCATAACACACTCAATATAGATTAGTAAATAGATTATCAATTACGAAGACTGCCGGGAAAAGTTATCATTCAGGCTTTATTTATTGTGCTTGTTTAACTTTGTAAATGGTAAGTAATCAGACTAATTGGCCTGATTGGTGCTGGTAGATTGACTGATGTACAACTCGAATTTAGAATTATAATAAATTAGTGATGCCCCATTTAATGTCCTTTAAGATTAGGAATAAAATGGTTTAATCTGCACTGCGATAAGGTATAAATGTCATGTCTGTATAATAACTTCCTATGTAATTATGACCCGGACAAACCTGTATGATATAGTTACCTTTTACACTGTGGATTCCCTTATAGTGGCAATTACGGCTAACAAGCTGTCCTCCATACGCTGTTAGCACCTCTTTTACTAAAAATTAAACAGATCTGCGAAAATGGTAAAAAATATCACGTTAAATTTCAGATTTCTTGGTCTTATTTACTATTTTGAGCAACCAATTATTTATTGTGTTGTTCGTTCTATTATCAAACAAGATGTTAGATAAGGTATATAAAATCCAATCGTTATAATATGAAGAAATTATTTGAGTTCTTAACTGCTTACTGGTTAATGGGTAGTTTACTGCTATTTTTAGGTGCTGTGCTTGGAGTAGCCACATTTATAGAAAATGATTTTGGCACCAATGCTTCTAAAGCACTTGTTTACAATGCCTGGTGGTTCGAATTGGTATTTGTGTTATTGGCCATAAATATGACAGGCAATCTGATAAAGTTCAATAGTTTTAATATTAAGAAGTTGCCGGGCCTGGTATTTCACCTTGCCTTTTTGATCATTATAGTTGGAGCTGCAATTACCCGTTATGTTGGTTATGAAGGAATGATGCACATTCGTGAAGGCGAGTCATCCAATAAAATATTGTCAAGTGAGCAATATGTCAATGTTACAGTAAACTCAGGTGACTATTCCGACTCTGATGAAGAAAGTGTTCTCTATTCAATAGTAAGTCCCAATGAATATTCCGCCAGTTTTTCTACACCTAAAGGTACCTTAAAGCTTCGAAGCGACATTTACATTCCGCAAGCCGTTTCGCGTACGGTTGAAAAACCGGGAGGCAGACCTGCTATAAATCTTGTTTTATCAGCTGCCTCCGGGCGTCAGGAGTTCTCATTGTTCGAGGGAGATGAAGTGACTGTGGGTGATTACCGTGTGGCTTTTAATCCAGCCAGGGAAGATGGTCAGACTATTGTTTTAAGCGTGAAAGATGGCATGCCACATTATAAACCTTCGATAGAGGCCAGTATGATGCAAATGCAAACAGGCACAAGCCAGACCTTTGCGGCTGATTCCGTGCACCAATTATATAATGGTGTTTTGTATAGTATTGGTGATCTGAGAATGGTCTTAACCAACTATGTTGAAAGTGCCGGTGTTGAGCCTGTTTCAGTTGAAGGTAACCAGGGCAGAGGTTTACCCGATGCCATTAAATTTGTGGCAGAGCTGGGTGATAAACGGAAAGACTTTTTTGTGTTTGGACAAAAAGATGTGCTGGGCAACGTATTTACTGAAGAGATTGACGGGGTTCAATTCAGTGTGAGCTATGGAGCCAAAATCATTCAAATACCCTTTTCACTGAAGCTTAATAAATTCGAATTAGAAAGGTATCCGGGAAGTGAAAGCCCTAGTTCATTTGCCAGTGAAGTAACACTTGTTGATGAACGTACCGGTTTAAAGGAAGACAGACGTATTTTTATGAATAATATTCTTAATTATCATGGCTACCGTTTCTTTCAATCGTCATATGACCTGGATGAGAAAGGAACTATTTTGTCGGTTAACCGTGATTGGTGGGGTACCTTGTTAACATACCTGGGATACTTTTTATTGTCATTGGGTATGTTTGCCGCGTTAATAGCGCCAAACACTCGTTTCCGTCAATTGATTAAGCGTACATCAGAAATTTATAAGAAAAAGCAAACACTGACCTTATTGCTGGTGGCCTTAATAAGCTCATCGGCCTGGGCCAGTGATCTAAATCCACCACATAAAATCAGCCAGGAAAGTGCTGACGCCTTCGGGCAACTGTGGGTGCAGGATAACGGGGGAAGGATGAAACCGCTTAATACCATGAACAGTGAGGTAGTCCGTAAACTGGCTAAGCACCACACCTTCAAAGGCTGGTCGGCCGATAAGGTGGTTCTTAGCATGATGATCGATGCATCATACTGGCAAACGGTTCCAATGATTACCGTTAAGCACGATGAGTTGAAAGGTATGCTTCAGATCAGTGGGAAAAAGGCTGCTTTTAAGGACTTTTTCACGGCCAATGGTCAGTATAAGATACGAAAGCTTGTTGAAGATTCGTATCGCAAGCGCCCTGCTTATAGGAACAAGCTGGAGCAGGAAGCTGTTAAGGTTGATGAGCAGATCAATGTATTTTACATGTCGCAAATGGGAAGCTTTCTTAAGCTGTTTCCCCAACCTGCCGATGCACAGGCCAGCTGGTTAGCGCCAGGAGCCAAGGCTGAAGGTGTTTCCCAGGATGACAGCCTGTTGGTACGCAACTTATTTGGAATGTATCTCGAAGCCTTATCATCGGGCAATAAAGCCGAAGAAGCTACATATGTTAAGGCCATTGCCGATTATCAATACAAATACGGGCGTGACATTCTGCCATCGGAGACCAAAAAGAAAATAGAGATTTTCTATAACAACAGCTCCTTGTTCATGAGCCTGATGCCTTACTTTTTGGTATTAGGGTTGGTACTATTGTTTTTTCAGTTAACAACCCTGGTTAATCCGAAGTGGCAGTTCAAATGGATCGTAAGGGGTGGGCTGTTCCTCATCGTTCTGGCCTTTACGGCTTATACCCTTGGTTTGGCTTTACGATGGTATATATCGGGGCATGCGCCATGGAGTAACGGTTATGAGTCCATGTTATACATTGGATGGAGTACCTTACTTGCAGGTTTACTATTCAGCAAGCAAAGTCCTATTGCACTATCTGTAACCTCATTCTTTGCAGGTATCATTCTGATGGTAGCTCACTTAAGCTGGATGAATCCGGAGATTACCAACCTGGTGCCGGTATTAAAATCTTACTGGTTAACGATCCACGTGGCAATTATTACAGCCAGTTACGGTTTCCTTGCCCTGGGAGCTCTCCTGGGCTTTTTAAATCTTGTTTTATTTGGCGTAAAGTCACCTAAAAACAATAAGGCTTTTTCATTGACCATTGAGGAATTATCAGGTATAGCAGAAATGTCGATGACCGTAGGACTTTATTTCCTGACAATAGGAGCCTTTTTAGGTGGTGTCTGGGCCAATGAATCGTGGGGACGCTATTGGGGCTGGGATCCAAAGGAAACATGGTCGGCTGTGACCATAGTGGTCTACGCTTTTGTTCTGCACATGCGTTTTATTCCAGGCATGAAAGGTCTGACCACATTTAACTTCTGGTCATTGATCAGCTTTAGTTCAGTACTGATGACTTACCTTGGGGTTAACTATTACCTGGCTGGAATGCATTCCTATGCAAAAGGAGATCCGGTTCCTATCCCGTCTTTTGTCTACTACACGATAGTGGTGGTAGCAGTGGTTTCATTTTTTGCCTACTACAATGAGTCAAAAGTACAGAAGGCCTTGAGTGAAGATGAAAAGAACGAATAAATTATTTTAAATACTAAGTATAACATTATCATACAGATGGCTGGAAACAGGGATGTTTTCAGCCATTTTTATTTAAGTTTCCGCAAACAAAATGGTCAAAGCCATTGTTTAGGATGCATAACAAAATTATAGAACAAAATGGCAAAAATAACATTCAAAGGAAATCCGGTTAGTACAGCCGGAGATCTTCCACGAGTAGGAGCTGAGGCCCCTGAATTTTCATTAGTAAAAACCGACTTAAGCGAAGTGTCGTTAGCCGATTATAAAGGTAAAAAAGTCGTACTGAATATTTTCCCAAGTGTTGATACCGGCGTATGCGCGGCTTCTGTTCGTCGATTTAACGCAGAAGCTTCAAAACAGGATAATACTGTTGTGCTTTGCGTTTCACGTGATCTTCCTTTCGCCCATGCTCGTTTTTGTGGTGCTGAGGGGCTGGAAGATGTGGTATCTTTATCTGAATACAAAGACGAAGTATTCAGCCAGAATTATGGTGTTAAAATGATTGACGGACCATTGGCCGGATTATTATCACGTGCTGTAGTAGTTGTTGATGAGAATGGAAAAGTTTCACACAGCGAGCAGGTTGATGATATTGTAAACGAGCCTGATTATGATGCAGCCTTAAAAGCTTTATAATATAATTAGTTGTTTAGTTTTATTCAAAAAAAGAGCTGTATCATCGAATGATACAGCTCTTTTTATTTTCTCTAACTTCTACTTTCACTGACTAAAAAGGGATCGCAACCAAATTCAGGGTCGAGGCATGAATTTTGAATCAGATCCCACTTTAGGATAGGATTCCTAAAAAGCAGTTAAATGCCATTCTTAAAGAAGTCCTCCTCAGTCAGAGTCGTTAACCTCTTTTCAGCCACCTCTTTTAGTTTAATGGCGTATCGGTCATTACCCTTTTTAGGATTTAGTTCTTCAGGCAAAACACTAATGAAGAGTTCATAGTTCTGTTTAGCCTGGGCATGATCTTTCAACTGATAATCGTATATAGATGCTTGTCGGTATAAATACTGTGGCTTATTGTCATACTTATAAGCAGAATGGTAATGGTTAATAGCTACCTTGTATTCACCCATGTCAAAATAGATCATGGCCAGTTTAACATGTGTTTTTTCCATTAATACCGGTGAGGGTTTAATCAATTGCTGGGCCAGGTATAAATACATGATGCCCTTTTGAGGCTGGTTTGATTGCCCCAGAGAAGCGCCGAGAAAGAAAGCCACTTCAGGATCATCGCCCTTTATGTGGTAAGCCGATTTAAGATACCTGGTAGCATTGTCAAAATTATCAAGTCGATAAGAAGCGATGCCCAGGTGTTTTTTTGTCAGGAAAGAACTATCGCCCTGTGCTTCGAGACGCCTGAACATAACCAGAACATTATTGTTGGAGCCATTCTTGAAATTGGCTAAGCCGGCAACCAACAGGAAGTTTTTGTTATTCTCAAGTTTCTCAATAAATGGTACACACAGGTCGTGGCATTCAACATACATTTTACTGCCCAGGTAAACACGGGCCAGTTTTAGCGCAATCTTCTGGTTATTTGGATGTTGTTCCAATATCATTTTATAAATGGATATGGCAGCATCTTTAACATTGGCTTTTTCATAGGTTTCGGCAAGCAGGGAATTAACGCTGAGGTTGGTTGAATCGTATTCTGCATATGTCTTGAGCAAATTAATGTTTGCATCATATTCCCTGTAAAAGTTATTGATTTCAGCATATCGCAAGAGGTTGCTAACATTATTTGGTTCTGTATTATAGCGGTTTTTGCAAATAGGCAGGGCTTTACTGTAATTACCGCTACTCATATAACATCTGCTTAACAGATCAAAATGCTGAGTTGAGAGCCTGGCGGAATCTTTAACTAAACAGTCAATTGCTTTTTGCGGATAGCCGCTTTGCTGATAGGCAATTGCCAGGTAGTAGGCGTTATTTAACGATAAAGTGTTGGAAGTAGGAGCAAGTTGTTCAATAACATCATTATATCTCGACTCCGCTAATAAGAGCTGCACATCACTTTGTGCTGTACTGTTAAGATGCAAAAGCATTGTCAGACAGGTAATCAAAAAGCATGTTTTCATAAATTAGGTTTTAAATTCATTCAAATATAACTAAAAGATTAGTTGAATAACAAGTGTTAAGTAGAATAAAATAAAAAAGCCGCCAGTTGTTGTAACTGGCAGCCTTTTGTATTTAAGGAGTCGTTAAGACCCGGGAAGTTTTCTGTAAAAATTAACGAGGCTCTTTACCTGGTTCGATCGGATTGGATGGAATCTGTTCTATCGGGTTAACCGGTTCTGGTATTACAGGATTTTCAATTTCAGGTCGCTCAATAGGATGATCCATATCATAATCGTAAATAGGGTTTTGTACTTCTGCCTCAATTGGAGGAGCAATAGGAGGAGCTGGCTCGATGAATTTATCATCACTACTACATGAGGTTAAACTTAGACCAACAATAAAAAGACTGACTGCGAAAATTGATTTTAAAGTTTTCATGACTCAAAATTTTAAATGATTAATTGTTTAAATATTACATTACAAAGATGCAGTGATGTGATCATGTATTTTATCCCAATTGTGTCATGTGCTATCCCGATCAGTTCATATGAATGCTGCGGAAGTGATTAATATGCAGATGGTTTGCAGCTTCTGTTCCAATAAAGCCATCCCAGGATGGCTCTCCGTTGTATGTGCATTACACCAGGACTTTTTTAGCTGCAACATGCTATTTGTACAACTGCCATGAACCCAATTATAGCTTAGAAGTCCCCACTCAGAACGATGGTTTTGACAGTGCCTTGGCCTGCCTCCCGTCTCAGGCTGAACAAGCGGGATCGGATTGATGGTAACACGCTGATGAAAGCAGGGGAAAAATGGCCGGAGAGACAGGAAAATTTATCAGGGATGCACCTGGAAGCATTAATTGGATTCACTCTTATATCTCTGCTGCATCCAATAATTATTCATCCATATCACACCCAATGATTATTCGATGATAATTAAACAAACATCGAACGAACATCGAACGAAAATCGAAGGAACATCGAAGGAACATGATACTAATTGGTAAGAATATATACCTGGTAATATTACGTTGACAAGTGCAGATACAAAAAAAGCCGCCAGTCATAACAACTGGCAGCCTTTTAATATATACGGAGTCACGAATATCGACTCAGGGATTATCTTTATTTAGGACCTATTTCAGGAGGAAGAGGATGAACCGGATCTCCTTCAGGAAGATGAGCAGGTTTTTCGTTGTAAATTGGATTTTCAGGTGAACCATCAGGCTCAATGTATTTGTCATCACTACTGCATGAGGTTAAACTAAGACCTACAATAAAAAGACTGACTGCGAAAATTGATTTTAAAGTTTTCATGACTCAAAATTTTAAATGATTAATTGTTTAATTATTACATTACAAAGATGCAGCGAAGTGGTCGTGTATTTTATCCCAAATGAGTCATGTGCTATCCCGATCAGCTCATATCCTTACTTCGGAAGTGATTCATTTGCAGATGAACTACATCTTCTATTTAGATAATACCATCCCGGGACAGCTATTCGTTGTATGTGTATTAATCCAGGGCATTTTTTCTGCACCGATGTATTTAAACACCTGCCATGAGACCAATTATAAGTTAAACTGCTCTACTCAGAGCGATGGTTTTGAGAGAGCGTTGGCCTGTCTCCCTTCTGAGCCTGGACAAGTTGGAGCTGGTTGATAGGAACACGCTGATGAAAGCAGGGGAAAAATGGTTTGTGAGACAGGGAATTTAGCAGGGATGCGCCTGGAAGCATTATTTGGATTTACTTATGTATATCTGTTGCATTCAATAATTACTCATTCATATTACAAGCAATGATTATTCGATTTTAATTGAACGAACATTGAACGAACATTGAAGGAACTTGTCCTCTCTACCTGGTAATACGTTGACAAGTGCAGATACAAAAAAAGCCGCCAGTCATAACAACTGGCAGCCTTTTAATATATACGGAGTCACGAATATCGACCCGGGGATTATTTTCAGAATGGTGATGGCTCAACTTCAATAGGATGAGTTGGCCTGTCATCAGATGGTAAATGAACTGGTTTATCAGGCTCAATGTATTTGTCATCACTACTGCATGAGGTTAAACTAAGACCTACGATAAAAAGACTGACTGCGAAAATTGATTTTAAAGTTTTCATGACTCAAAATTTTAAATGATTAATTGTTTAATTATTACATTACAAAGATGCAGCGAAGTGGTCGTGTATTTTATCCCAAATGAGTCATGTACTATCCCGATCAGCTCTTTTCATTTTTTTTGAATAAAAAGTGAATTGCATTAAATTTATCATTATTCATATAAATCAATAAGATTGGACAGAGAAGTACTTAATATACAGGAAGGACCGGCCAGTAACTATATTGAAGCGCTGCATCAGAAGTTTGGCGGGCAACGAACATCAAATACTTATTCGATTAATATAGCTTCCATAGCATGCCATTTGACGACTTATGAAATTCATAAAGGGCTTGAACTGGTTGTGACAGAGGGTTTGTATAACAAGATATTGGAAGCCAGGCATATCCCTGATGATTATCCGGATTATATTCATATCAATATATTTAAAGAAGGACAGTTAACACGTCATTATTCTTCAAAAAAAGAACATGTAGAAGCAGGAACCACAAAGGGTGTATTTGCTCACAATGGGATGTTTCCATTGGTGGCTGAATTTCCTGCCAATCATAGTTTTAAATCGATCGGATTTAAGTTTCATAAAGATGCTTTAATGGAACTGATGCCCGAAGCCATGGAAACCTATGAAGCCCTGTTTGGGGATCATAAACCAATTACTTATCACGCCAGTCTGCCCAAGGAAATTGAACGCATTACAGACGATATTTTTTACTTCAGAGAATGTGATTTTGGAAACAGATCATTGGTGATGGCCAGGGGCCTGGAAGCTTTTACTGCTTTATGGATGATGGCTAAAAATCAAAATGCCAATAATGATTTAAATGGTTTGCATGTTGATGATTATAAACGATTGCTGCAGATCAAGGAAAAATTATTGGGCAGTTTTGATCAGAAGATCGTTATCGAGGATATTGCACTCGAATATGGCATCAGTGCGTCGAAATTAAAACGTGATTTCAAAAGTTTATACGACTGTTCTATTTATCAGTTCTATACGCATGCCAAAATGGATGAGGCTTATCGCCGTCTAAAGTCGGGCGAATACTCCGTTATGGAGGTAGGATATGATCTGGGTTATCAAAATCTATCCAAATTCTCCTCCATGTTCAAGAAAGTAAAAGGCATCTCACCCAAAGATGTATTAAAAATGCCGGCTTAGAGTTTATTTTAAGCCAATACCACTGATCTTCTTATACAGATCAAGAGCGTATACATCGGTCATACCTGAAATAAAGTCAAGCACCGATTGAATTTTCTCATACAAGGGAGTTGCTTCATCGGTTGTAAACTGTTCAGGAATAAAAGGCAGAAGCATTTTTGAATAGAAATCCTTTGGATTAGTAACTGCTTTGATAAACTCTTCAAGTAAGGTGCCTAAAATGCGGTAACCTGCAATCTCAATTTCAACCACTGAAGGATGTTTATAGATGCGTTTAAATGCCGTTTTCTTGCAGGTTTCCATTGCTGTATGTTCAATTCCACTTAAATGGTCAATAAGGCTACCGGAAAATTGACCATCCAATATCGTTTGATGATTATTCCAGAAAATATCGGTACAACGGTTAACTAACTTACCAATTACTTTGGCCCGTAAAAAGGCCATCTGCTCATTTTTATCACTTACCTCAGTAAATATTTCATTGATCTTGGTGAACTCATGCGCTTCAGATTCTTTATCAAAAAAACCGGTAAGCAAGTCGTATGTTTCTTCGTACGATAGTATTTTCAGCTTGTGTGCATCTTCAATATCCATCACCTGGTAACAAATATCATCAGCTGCTTCAACCAAATACACAAGTGGGTGACGGGCGTATATTCCTTTTTCTTCATCTATTTTTTTAAACCCGAGGCTGTTGGCAATATGCTCAAAGGTTGATTTTTCTGACTGGAAGTAGCCATACTTTTTTAAGCCAATGCCTGATTCATATGGATATTTTAAAATTGAGGCAATGGTTGTATAAGTCATTGCAAACCCACCTTTGCGTCGCCCTTTAAAGGCATGTGTCAACATACGCAGAGCATTTGCATTACCTTCAAAGCGGGTGATGTCTGTCCATTGAGATGGCGTTAGTTCATCTTTAAATTTCAAGCCTTCGCCGTTGGTAAAATAATGGCTGATGGCTTCCTCGCCTGAATGGCCAAAAGGAGGGTTGCCCAGATCATGTGCCAGGCAGGCGGCAGCCACAACCGAGCCAATCTCGGCTACTAAATCAGGGTTACCCATATCAGCATCCAGCAGGCGGGCAGAAATATTATTTCCCAGTGAACGGCCAACACTTGCAACCTCAAGACTGTGTGTTAGTCGATTATGAACAAAAACGCTTCCGGGTAATGGGAATACCTGTGTTTTATCTTGTAGTCGACGAAATGGTGAAGAGAAAATTAATCGATCATAATCACGTTGAAACTGGGTTCTGTCGTGCTTTATTTCTTTTCTGTCTTCTTGTCCTGTACGTATGGTCGATAATAATTGCTCCCAATTCATCTTAGTAAATTTTTGTTTGATAATCTTTCATGGCCTTATCAAGTTGCCTGGCCTTACCATTACACATAATGTCAAGGCGTGCCCAAAAATGCGGGCCATGGTTTTTCTCATGCACATGGCATAATTCGTGCAAAAGTACATAATCTATCAATTCAGCGGGCAGGCGCATCAAATGAAGATTCAGGTTTATATTGTTGGTGGCTGAGCAGGAACCCCATCGTGACTTGAGGTTTTTAATTGTAACGTTTTGATAGCGAATGTTGTGTTCCTTGGCAAGCCAGGCCAGTCGTCCGGGTAAAAAGCGTTTGGCTTCCATTCTTAATGCTTCTTCAATACCATAACGAATCGTTTCCTGTATTTCAGGAGAAGAAACGGGCATATTGGATGGGTAATAAACCTGCAGGATACCATCTTTAAGCAGCAGCCTGACCTTTGGGTTGGTATGTTTGCTGATACGCAGGGCAAATGAGCGTGTCTGAAAACGTGTTTGCTCATCAAAAATGGTGAGTTTCTGTTCTTTCTCTTCCAGTTTACGCAGGTTTTTTTGTATCCATTCACGCTTTTCATGTAAAAAGCGAATCCCATCTTTCAGGTCTCCATGTTGGGGTATGATCAGGCTTACACCGTTGAATGGTTTTAAGCGTATGCTGATACGACTTGCTTTTGCACTTTGTCGTATCGTAACTTTCCCCAGCTGTGGTATGTCAATTATCTGTTCGTTTTTCACACTTTTATTTCCTGGCATAAAAGTAATAAACACGAATGGAAATATGGTGTCGGGCTATAATTTATGATCGGAGATTGAAGAACTTGAGTTTATGGGACAATGATTCAGCCTGTTCAACCATCTGACTTGAATTAGAGCTCATTTCCTCTGAAATAGCTGCATTATTCTGTGTTGAACGGTTAATTTCCTGTAGGGCATTATTGATTTGGGAAGCCCCTGAATTTTGTTCTTCACTGGATGTAGCGATCTCGGCAATTAACTCGGCATTTTTTTTAATTAATGGCAGGGTATGCTCAAGTTTTTGAAGAGCTGTTTCAGCTACTTCGTTTCCGTGTTTGGCGAAATCCTCAATATCTTTAGCCGCCTGCTTGCTTCGTTCTGCCAGCTTCCTTACTTCACCAGCCACCACTGCAAAGCCTTTTCCCTCTTCACCTGCTCTTGATGCTTCAACAGCGGCATTCAGCGCCAGCAGGTTCGTTTGAACAGCTATTTCGTCGATGACTTGTATTTTTTCATTGATTTGCTGCATGGCAATTAACGCTTGTTGCGTACTGGTAAAACTTTCATCAACCGAAACACTGGCTTGTTTTGAATTGTCTTTGGTGGCCATGGCGTTCTGGCTGTTGGCTTCTATATTGGCGGCCATTTCTTCCATGGCCGATGATATTTCTTCAAGGCCAGAGGCCTGGGCACTGGCAACGGTTGATATCTCGGTGGCTGTTTTATTCAGGCTGTTTCCCATGCTGTTAACCCCATCGGCTGATGACCTGACCTCATTTATAACATTACCAATATGGTTTTGCAATTCATTAATTGCCTTATGAATCTCAAATAATTCTCCTTTTATGGGAGCCTTGTACTCATCCTCTGTGGTTGATATCTGCCCCGAAGCAATGTCTTTTAATTGCTGGGTTATAGCAGACAGGGGTTTTTTAATTTGCAGGTAAACAATATATTGCAGCAGGGCGGTCAGGAGAATGCCGCTCAGCAATGCAGCCCAGAAAGGATAAGCATCAGGGTTGTTATAGTGGACACGACTGTTCATGACAGTAAGAAACACATTGATCATCCACAGGGCACCAATTCTGAAAAAGATGCTGCCTTTGTATAGTAAACGCAAAACAAAATAACCAACCGAAGTGGTAGTTACTAATATAATGATGAACCTGACTAAGAATGACTCCATAGCTCTGTTTTATCTTCCAATGTAGTGATTGACCCTAAATATATAGTTGTTTTCCAATGTTCCCTGGCTCTGCGAATATACAAAAGTATAGCATTCTACAGGCACCACACTACATAAGATACATAAATCGCATAAAAAACGCCACTTGAAACAAGTGGCGTTTTTAATAGTCAGATATGTAATGATGTCATTATCCTTTTTTCTCTTTCTTTTCTGAGCACTCTTTGCTCTCACATGCTTTCTTTTCTGAGCAAGCTTTCTTTTCTGAACAACATTTAGACTCACACTCTTTACTGCATTCTTTTTTCTTCTTTTTGTCAGCCTTTTGCTCTGTTTTTACAGGTTCCTGATCAATTGTAGCCGCCATTGCAGGAGCTGTGATTGCCATTGTAAATACAAATAGAACTGAAAGGATTAATGTCTTTTTCATAATCATGTTTTTTTAATAATTAATTTCTTGTTTGTGATATACAAATGTAAAATTGAATGAGTTAAAGGTAAGTTATTGACTTGTTAATCGTTGTTAAGGCGTTGTTAAAAGAGGATGTGGAGGTCTTTTATTTTGGTATTTTTGAAGCATTAATAAGAATGTGTACTTTTATCGTGATGGCAAAAATTAAAAAGCATTATATATTATCTATCGCCACATTTATTGGACTGGCTTTGTTGTTATTTATTCAAATTAACTACATAGTTAGAGCGGCCCGCCTTGAAGAAAAGAATTTCAATCATCGTGTGGTGATGGCATTAAAAGATGCCAGGGATGAAATTGGTAATCGTCTCTGTCCTGATATGGATAAATTTCTGTGTGGTAATAATTGTATCAACGCGCGGAAAAAAAGTGTGGAGGTAGACAGTATCATCCACTCTCAACTTGAGATCTACAATCTTCCTCTTAATTATACCTTTGCTGTTACAGATACGATATTGGGAAGTAACTCACCCTTGTTATGGGGACCTAAATGCTATCAGCAATCACTAAACGGATTACTGGAGCGTGAAGGCATTCGTCTGCGTCTGCAGTTTCCTGATCGAAATCGTTTTATACTGGCAGAAATGAGTGGTCTCTTTATCATGTCGATAGCGATTATTCTGTTTTTATTGACCTCGTTTATTATCCTGCTGCGTCTGATCAACCGGGAACAGCTCTTGATGACTCACATGCGCGAGTTTGTTAATAATATGTTGCATGAGTTTCAAACGCCACTGGCCAATATCAGGCTGGCTGCGAACCTGATCATCAAGAAGAAGACAGACAGTGAAAAAACAGAGGGCTACGCCAACGTTGTACTAAACGAGTATGAGCGCATGCAGAACCATGTGGAAGATATTTTGAAACTATCGTGCGATGCAGTCAAAGAAGCAGAATTTGATGAGATCGACCTGAAGCAGGTTATCGAGCAGGTTGTGCAGTCCTTTACCTATCGGATTGATGAAAAGGGCGGCACAATTACGAGCCGCTTTAATGCAGGCGATCACCGTCTTAAAAGTTATAATGGTCGTTTGTCTTTGGTATTGTCCAACCTCTTGGATAACGCCATTAAGTATAGTGCCGAAACCCCTGAAATACGCCTGGAAACCAATACGGTCAATAATATGCTGCAGCTAAAGGTTATTGACAACGGTATAGGCATCGCTAAAAAAGAACAACCTTATATCTTCGATAAATATTACCGTGTGGGAACAGGCGATGTTCATGATGTAAAAGGTTTTGGACTTGGTTTGACGTTTGTAAAAAAGGTAATTGAAGAACACAACGGTCGTATAACTGTTGAAAGTGAAGAGGGTGAAGGAACTTGTTTCACTATTTTATTACCACTTAAGTAATGGCAAAAATTCTATTAGTTGAAGATGATATAAGCATGGGCTTTCTGCTGGTTGATTTTCTTGAATCAAACGGATTTGACGTTAAGCTCTATAAAGATGGTAAACGTGGCCTTGAAGCTTTCAGAAAAGGACGCTATGATTTCTGCATTTTGGATGTGATGTTGCCGGGAATGGATGGTTTTACCATAGCAGAAAACATACGTCAGGAAGATAAGCTGGTTCCAATCATCTTTTTAACTGCCCGTTCCATGAAGCAGGATAAGATCAAAGGCTTTCAGTTAGGGGTTGATGATTATGTGACCAAGCCTTTTGATGAAGATGAGTTACTGTATCGCATTCAGGCTATTTTAAATCGCATTGAGTTACAGAATGAGACGCCTAAACCAGAAATAACAAAGTTTACCATCGGTAACTATAAGTTCGATTCGGCCAATCAAAGCCTGGAAAGTGAAGAGTTTTCAAAGCGATTGACACAAAAGGAAAGCGATGTATTAAAGATGCTGTGTTTATCGAAGAATGAAATAGTGAAGCGCGAAGACATATTGATAGCTGTTTGGGGTGAGAATGATTATTTTCATGGGCGTAGTCTGGATGTGTTTATTGCCAAGCTTCGTAAATACCTCAAGGAAGATGAGGCTGTCTCCATAGAAAATGTACCTAAGGTTGGTTTTGTATTAAACGGATAGTCCAATGCAGGCACATAATCAGATCAAAACATTTCAGCTTACCCGGCCCGATGGCGAGGCTACAGATTTTGTTATTAAATCAACCGCTGATATTCATGAGCAGATGGAAGCCAACCCTGACTTAATTGATCATCCGCACCGGCATGATTACTATACCATTATAGTAGTTGAGAAGGCATTGGGCGGCGTGCATGTCATCGATTTTAAAGAATATTCGCTGGATCAGGCTGCTGTACACTTCGTTTATCCCGGTCAGGTTCACCAGTTCTTAAGTCAGTCTAAACCCAATGGCTATGTGCTTAATTTCAGTGCAACCTTTTTAATGAAGAATGGCATATCAGAAGAACTGATCGACCGTGTATATTTGTATAATAGTTACGGCGATTCACCTCCAATGCCTGTTAATGATCAACAGTTGTCGATGCTGTTTGGCATTATTGAACAAATGAAAACCTACCAGCAGGGTGATAATTACTTTCGTTACGAAGCCCTTGGGGCCTTGTTAAAGTTGTTTATCATTAATATATCAGGAGCCTGTACTTTATCACATCTAAATGCTGAGTATGAAAGTGGGAGCAACCAGCTTATCCGCGATTTTAAAAAGCTGATAAGGAAAAACTATAAAAACACGCATAAGGTGCAGCATTATGCGGCCGAACTATCAGTTTCAAGCGACTATTTAAATCGTTTTGTGAAAGAGAAAACAGGAAAATCAGCCAAAGACTATATCCAGGATAAATTAATCATTGAAGCCAAACGCCTGCTGCTGTTTTCAGAAATGAGCAGTAAAGAGCTGGCGTATGAACTAGGTTTTGAAGAACCCTCGCACTTTAACTCTTTCTTTAAAAAACACAGTGGTCAGTCTCCGATTGCCTTTAGAAAAGCCGTGCGTGAAATGGTATAAGCAATCCAAAAAGTGATTAAAAGACCCGCAGGTCTGATTTTTATAATTCTTCAACAGGTTTTTGTAAGCGCCCGACAATAAAGAGCTTGTATGTTTGTAGTGTACAAAATCGTAATACTATGCAAACACAAGTTATCAGAGCAGAAAGCAGGGGGAAAGCAGATTACGGATGGTTAAAGGCCAACTATTCTTTCAGTTTTGCCAATTACTACAACCCGGAGCGTACTCATTTTGGCGTTTTACGAGTATTAAACGATGACGTTATTGCACCTTCAACGGGTTTTGATACACACCCGCATGATAATATGGAAATTATTACCATACCCTTATCAGGCCGATTAATGCATAAAGATAGTATGGGGCATACTTCGTTCATTGAAAATGGCGAGGTGCAGGTAATGAGTGCCGGTAAAGGTATTTTCCACAGTGAATATAACGGGAGTGACAGCGATGAGTTAAATCTGTTCCAGGTTTGGCTGTTTCCCAATAAAAAGAATGTGGAGCCCCGTTATCAGCAAATTTCATTGAGCACTGTTGAAAAGCGCAATGAACTATACCAGGTGTTAAGTCCTAATGACAATGATGAAGGAGTATGGATACACCAGGATGCCTGGTTTTCTATGGCTAAGGCTGATGCCGGTTGGGAAACCATTTATAAATCGAAGAAGGCGGGAAATGGCATATATCTCATGGTGATTGAAGGAGAACTGGAAGTGGCTGATACTTTGCTGAACAAACGGGATGCTATTGCCATTTCCGATTTCTCAGAGTTAAAACTAAAGGCCATATCAGATGCTTACATTCTGATAATGGATGTTCCTATGAATAATTAACAACACAAAAACAATAAATTATGAAGACAAGAATTTTATTAACAGCATTGGTAGTATTTGCAGGTATTAATGTTAGTGCTCAAAGCCATAAGGCAAATGTTGAAAAATCAACAGTTAAATGGACAGGAACCAAAGTAGTCGGCTCGTCGCACGATGGTTTTATTAAACTTTCGGAAGGTGAACTGGAAGTGAAAGATGATAAAATCGCCAGTGGTCAGTTTGTTATTGATATGAATTCCATTACCAATACAGACCTTGATAATAAAGATTACAATCAAAAACTGGTGGGTCATCTGAAATCAGATGATTTCTTTGGCGTTGCAACTTACCCTACAGCCAAACTGGAGATCAGGAAAGCCTCAGCTTTTAATAATAACAAGGCAAGTGTTAAAGCTGACCTGACGATCAAAGGACAAACAAAACCCATTGCCTTTGAAGTAGAGAAGAAAGATAATGCCTATGTGGCTTCCATTGTTGTAGACCGCACCTTATATGGCATCCGTTATGGCTCAGGTTCATTCTTTGATAATTTGGGGGATAAAGCCATCAGTAATGATTTTACCCTTGATGTTCAATTGGTACTTGAGTAATCTTTACTGATCACATACTAACTATTGGTCGTGCAACCATAAAATCAAAAAAGATCAGCTGGGGCGATTTATATGCATCGTTTAATATAACCCCATAGATATCAGCTCTTCCCCGTGCTTTTGAGAGCACGGGGAAGTATCGCAGCAAAGATGCGGGCATGAGCTTGTTAATATGTTCTTTTGCTAATGCGTAAGCACAACTGTTAATTAGTCGCGTTTCAGGATATCCTCCTTATTGCCCGGAGGATCAGCTTTAGCAGAACCAATACAAAGAAATATCAGAAAGACAATGCTGATATATGCAACACTACCATAGGTATAACTGTAGGTTTTAGCCAGACTGAACAGAAAAGGACCAAGTGCGCTGGCCATTACAACCATTGCCATGGCCTTACCCGATATGGCCCCAAGATTTTGACGACCATAGTAACGAGGCCAGGTAATGGCATTAATAACGGCGAACAATCCGCCTGTTAAACCAAGCCCTACTATTATCAGCACCGTTCCTGCTGATACCTGAATGAATAATAAACCAAATGATGCAATTATAGCACCGGCAATCATGAGGTAAAGCAAATATTTGAGCTTTATCCAGTCACTAACAATGTTGGCTATTACTGAGGTAATAACCGATACAACCGTCATGGGTAAAAAGATGCTTATGGCCTCAGTACGTGATAAACCTGCCTCTGCAAAGAGGGAAACAACATGAAATGTTAATCCGGTAACAAAAAATGCATGAAATGATAATATAAGGGCATACATCCAAAAACTGCGGGTTTGTTTGGCTTCACTGAGGGTAAAGTCATTGGTTGTATCAGTTTTAGTTTCATGTTTAGAAGTCGTGCTTTTACCGTCGGGTGATAAGCCATATTGTTCAGGATTATCTTTATAAAATAATAGGGTCATTATAAGAACAAGTATAAGCCCGGCAGCCATTACCTGCCAGGCACCCTGCCAGTTAAATCGCTGGATCAAGTAATCAATAAAGAGTGGCGAGGCAGAGAATCCCAGGGATACACTCACACTGCTAAAGGCATTAATACGGCCGCGCATCTGGTCAAACCATTTCATTATCATGTTACGCGATGTCATGGTTAATACCCCCTGTCCGCTAAACCGTAACATAAAAAACAGTACGATCATCAAAACGAATGGCACTGACCAATGGTGATGACCTGTAAAAGCCTTTATTTGTGTGGAGATTGTTTGGGAGTAGGAACACAATAATAAGGTAATTGCCAATATGGCAATGGATGCAGATGCCGTTTTAGTTACACCAAAGCGATCATATAGTTTTCCTGCTTTAGTAAGAACAAATGAGCTTAAAAGCGTTCCAATCATATAGGCCAGGCTGAATTGATCGCGTGTTAACTGAAGTGCATCTTTAACCGGATCGGTAAAGGTAGAAACACCAGCTGTTTGACCTGGAATACTGGCCCAGATACCTATAGTGCCAACAAATGCAATTATATAACCATAAAAGAAGGGGCTTTTATGGGGTTTAATAAATTCAAATGTGTGTTTCATGAAACAAAGGTATTAATAATGTATTCTTACAGGTGTTATTCTGGTATTAAAGAAGTATTGATGAGTTGTCTACTTGTCGAATTGATGAATCGTCGAATTGAAGAACTGTCGAATCGCGGAACTGTTAATTTGTCTCACTGCTAATAGGTAAATAATCGGGCATTGGCTATTCCGGTGCATGGAACTGAAGTGCGTTGAATAACAATTGATGTTGCCTCGTTTTATTATTGGTATTAAAAACCCGGGGCGACGCTGCGCTTTGCTCACGAGTGTTCGAAAAGATTCAAACATTCACATATATAGTGTTTTGCAAGCTGTAAATCAGCTCTCCTCCTGGCAAGGAGGAGTACCTCGACGAAGGAGAGGGGAGGTGGTTTTAAGTCTTTTTT
>NZ_JBNGPA010000034.1:0-58138 GCF_050589845.1 Carboxylicivirga agarovorans
CATGTTTATAATGAGGAATATGACAGACTTAGGGATAGGAATCTTAGTAATATGGCTATTACAACATTACGATACGAAAATCTTATGGTATTTGAACACCCCAATGTTATAATTGCAGAAATCAAAGAGTTTTATGAAAATTGTTACAAAAGTTTCTAAAACCACCTCCCGGTTCATACCTCACCGGACTCCTCCTTTTTGTAAGGAGGAGAGCTGATTTACATGATGCATAGATCTATACGTTTATAAAACTTCTTTTCGAACACTAAAAGGCAAAGCGTAGCGACGCCCAGGGTTTGTAATGCAAATAAAAAACCGGTGCAACAGCAATTGTTCTTCGTGCACTTCAGTTCCATGCACCGGTATAGCAAATGCTCGATTGTGTATAAATTATATGCGATGAGTTTATTGGTCGAACTGATTAACTGTCAAATTGTTTAAGAGTTTATGCGTTTATAAGTTGAAAAATTAAACTACTAAACTTCTCAACTATTAAACCAGCGAACCATCTAACAGTCAATTACTCAACATCCCTCACTAGGCGCACGTAATGCTCAAATCGTACCACATCACCCTGCGGACCATGACCGGAGCTGTAATCAACGCCATTGTCGTATTTGGGATCGCTTCGTTGTGCGCCAGCGCCGTGCACATCTATAGGCGTTGTTGATCCCATGGGGAAAAAACCCAAAGCCTCCCCAAAACAAATATAAACGGCCGCACTTGCTGAACGCTGATTAAGGTGTGTTGTGCCCGTCCAAAAGAATGGATAATCATCTAAACCACCCTCAACAGTTATTTGGGAAATATCAAATACAGGATCAATGGCAGCGCTGTTTGTTGCCTGTGGTGAGCGGGTATAATCCACAATACTCTGGAGCTCTTTGGCATTAGGTACTCGCCAATCGCTGTAGCCACGGTGGTTTTGTGCATTCATGGTTTGCGCCCACTGCAAAGCTTCAGACCACTCCATGGCAGCCCCGCTGTCTTCCTTATCCCACATCAGGCTGGTGGCCTCATCGGTAATGGTCTTGTCATTGTTATCAACAAATTTATTGATGCCATATTGTGTATTGCCCCTTACCAGTTTGACGCAATAATCCTTTTCTGCGCCATGCACGCTGTAGAGGTAGCCTTTAATGCGTCCGTCGGCTACGTTAAGACCAAAAACGGTTTCATTGCCTCCCATGGTCAGTCCTGTGTACTTGGTGCTGCTGTAATACTGAACGTCAATCGCTCTGCTGCCATTGGCAAAGTAGTCAAAGTCAAAATAGGTGTCATCTATAAAGGGAATGGCCGCCACCGGTTCCGATTCCATGTCGACACTGCTTACATCGGTGCCATTAAATTGCATCAAGGAATAGAGTTCTTTAATACTGGGTATTCGCCAGTCATTATAATCGCCTTTGTTCTTCTCTTCCAGGTAAGCCAATGCTTCAGAGTGGGTCATACGCTGATAACCTTTTTCCCAGATTAGACCGCTTACATTATCAGTAACAGTTTCATCACTGTTGGCAGTGTATGATGGTGTATGGCCTGTAAACTGAGCATCCTGCCCATAGAACTGGCTGCTTTTACCAGGTGTTGAAGTCAATTGTGAATTGTTATCGTAAAAAGCGGTTTGCCTCGTATCGACAATGGGGTAGCTGCTTGAAAGCTCAATGGTGTTATTGCCGGGATCATTGTCCTTATCCGGACTATCAATTTCACCATTGTCGTTACTGCAGCTAAATGAGCTGAACGATAATGATAGTATGACTGAGGTTATTACAAAGTGTTTCATGATGTGTTGTTTAAAGGATTTCTGAAACAAATGTATTCACACTGTTATTTCATACTAAATTCAATCAATAGAACCGGCAGGCTTATCTATGGAAAGGATGATTTAATCAATAAATCGCATGTGGCGTTTCATCTCCATCATATGCTCGTGCGATGTGAGTCTTTCGAGCAGCGTAAAAGCGACATCCAAACCGGTTGCAGGACCTGTTGAGGTAATGATATTATTGTCAACAACAATACGCTGATCAAGCACTTTAACGCCCATCTCAGTCAGTTGTGAACGGCGGTGACCACCTGAAAGGTCATAGGTAGTTGCAGTACGGTTTTTAAGTACACCGCTTTTACCTACGGGCATGGCTCCAACACAAACCGATGCAATTAACTTCCCTTTTTTATCAAACTGACGTATGAGGTCCAAAAACCGTTCGTCATAGGCATCTTCATAAAAACCAGCGCCATCAAAACCACCCGGAATAGCCAAGGCGTCATAGTCATCTGCTTTAATGTCATCAAATTTCATTTCCGGTTCAACGATCATGTTCCATGTGCATTTCAGCTTTGGTCGTAAACCAGCTGTGATAAGCTCAACAGGTTGATCACCCTCCATTCTGGTCCACCCTAAAACATCGGTAAAAACGGCGGCTTCCAATTCTTCAAAGCCCTGGCATAAAAAAAGTAATACGCGTTTCATAATAGCAATTGAGTTTGCATTAAAGGTATAAAAAAAGCCCCATCTGATGATGAGGCTCTATGTTGTTTACATTAAAAACAAATAAATAATCGGGATGGCTAAACCCAGTATTAAATACCATTTGCCACGTCCGGCCAGACCTTTTTTACCTTTAACCATAAACAAGCCCGATATGGCAAAAAAGATAAGCGCAAAGGCGAATATATCTCCCATAATGGTCCATCCACCCACTTTATTGTAATGCAGTTTGTTGATGAAATAGATAAATGGTTTTTTGCGGTGTTGTTCGTAAACAAGCTCACCATTGGTGCTTTGATAAACTCCAATGCCACCATCCAGCATTAAGCGGTAATGCTCTTCATCAATGGGTAATATGCGTTTCAGATCAGGAACATCACTTTGCAATGCCCAGGCTTCTGTGAGGCCGCTTTTATCCAAGCCTTTAGCCATTTGAATGCTTCCTTCAATGGTTTCATATGAAGGATCGGTTCCATCCATATGATTCAGCAGGTAACCCGAAATTCCGTAAATAATAGTTATACCCACCATAACATATCCTAAATCGCGGTGGATAAGGCGTATCCATTTTCTTGCCGTCTTACTCGACCACTTCATATGATAATCCTTCTACAAAATAAATTGAATAGTGGTCTTTGTTGTTTGACTTCATCCAGGCGCGCATGTCCTTAATGTTGTTCATCTCGGTAGCACAAGTTTCAGCAGTACCATCTTCCTGGGCTTTTTCCTGCACTTCATGCTCCATCTGGTCAATGTATTCTTTTGACAGGCGACGCTCTTTTAATATGCCATCAACCAAAATAGTGTTACCAACCAGGTCACGGTTAAATCCTGTTATTTTACCGCCCGCTTCAATACGAATGGTAAATTGTTCGTTGTCGCCAACTAAAAAGCAGCGTTTGCCGGAGTGTTTGCATGTGTGGGTAACATGCCCCTTTACTTTGATGTTCTTTTCAACTAAGTCATCTGCCTGAGCAAGCAGGTTGTCAACCGAAACAGTTTGGATAGTCACTGCTTCCTTCGTGTCAGTGTTCGATTTCTTTGCAGTTGAATTGCAGGCTACCAGAGAAATAGCTACAATTGCCAGGCTAAGGATCTTCTTCATTTTTAAATAATTTAGTTTGTTGTTGTCTTTGTTTATTTGCTGGTAATTTAGAAGCAAAACTACATAATTGCCTGAAATGAGAATTGTGTTTACCTAATTATTTAGCTTTAGAGGCAAAGGTTTAACAAGCTATTAACAAATTGAGCTGGTTCCGTTTTCCGGTTTGTTATTCAGCAGGAAAGCAATAGGGCAAATCATTGATATACCACAAGTACATGACATTAAATCGCAACTTCTTACTACGTAATGTCACCCTAATGGCGATTATGAGTGTCTTAAACTAAAACATGATATTTTACCAAATTTGACTTTTGAGATAACGAAAGGCATTTTTGGTCGTATATTTGTTTCATTGCGAGTAATAAGGTTGAGGTTACAATTGTGGCCTCAGAATAAATAAAAACTAAAGCAGATGATGAAGAAAAACATTTTTGCCCTGATGATGCTTCTTATTTTTGGAGCGATAGGAGTAAGTGCTCAGATGCAAGAGCCTGTAAAGTGGAAGTTTGAAATTAAAGAGATTAACCAGTTTGAAGTTCAGGTTATTGCTCATGCTACTATTGAAGATGGCTGGAAAACTTATGGACTTAACGTGCCTGAAGGCGGACCTGTTGCCACTGAGTTTACCTTTGAAGATATGGTGAATGCCAAGGAATTGAAGAAACCTGTTGAGGTGACAAAATCTACAGTAAAACACGATGAGGTGTTTGATATGGAAGTGCCATATTTCAAGCATGAAGCTACTATTTCGCAGAATGTGAGAATTACAAAGCGCCCTGCAACAGTAAAAGGATACTTGACTTTTATGTGTTGTGATAATGAAACATGCTTACCTCCAACAGATGTAGAGTTTGAATTCCAGGTGAAGTAAAAATTCAGATTTATAAGAATAAAGAAACTGCCTCAAAAGTGATTTTGAGGCAGTTTTTTTTATAGCTGTATGTGGCTGTTTGGATGATCAGATAGCTCAATTATTTCATACTTTTCCTACACGATTGACCTGAAGGGACATAAGGAGACTATGAACAGGAAAAGACGGTTGTGAAATATAAGACTATCAATCATCCTTGACAGGGGTGAACGTTGTTATTAAGCAAGGTTCTGTTTTTGCAAAAGGGTAGCTATTGATCTTGTTAGTACATTTCAGGAAGCAAAATTGCACTTATTCTTCATTCTTTCTTCCCAAATTATACCATTTATTCAAGAGCATTGATTGGTATTTCCTGCTACTTCCTTCGGAACACATTCGATCCCGCTTCGGTAATTGTTCGATAGTTCTTCGGTAATCGTTCGGTTACGCGCGTAGCCGAACAATTACCGAACAAATACCGAAGAAGTCCCGTTTATGGACCGAAAATGACCCGAATGAGGTCCAAAAACATGCTAAAACGGTATAAAAACACACTTTTTTGGGTGTTTTCGAGCAAAAATGCCAAATTCTCTAACGTTTGTTAGTTAGTGTTCTGGTGGTAAAAGGGCTTTAAAAATACATAAACACCAAATTATGAAGTATATAGTGTTATTTTCAAATTACAGTGCATGCATTGTCATTGACCCGGGCTATCTTGGTTTGTATGTTTGTGCAAAGAAAAAGAGCAAATCAGTTAAAACGCAATGATCATGAAAATTAATGAGACAGTAGCAGGAAATTGGCATAGGTGCCATCAGTTTAAGGTGTTGAATGGCCTGGATCGGATGAAATTGACGGTTACCTGCCAGGGAGCTTGTTGGAGTGTTGTGACTATAGGGGTGGTTGGACCTTGTATGGATGTGATAAAGCGACTTTAGGGGTGGTGGTTGATATTCATTCAGTACAAGCTTTGAATTGTTTTAAAGCATACTACAACTAATCAGGATTGATTAATTGCATTCAGCTCTTAATTACCATTGAACGAAAATGCTAATTTTCCCCATACGATTTACTAATTATCCCCATTGTATTTTTAAATTATTCTTTTGCTGATAACTGTTACTTCATTTGTTTAGGTGGAAATGATCGTTTTACATAGCTCCAAAGTGTTGTTAGATAGTTATATAGTGATGTAGGGTGTGGTGTTCGCATGCTTAACTTATCATAAGTGAAAATTACTAATTTTCCCCATATGAATTACTAATTATTCCCATATAAAACTAAAATATCATGATTACATTGCTGGCGTTTTCTATTAATTAACTTCTTAACGAAGAGGGTAATTAATGAAGTATTATTTCATAGTAAATTTGAGTTAAGCACCCTGAAAGCTAGGTCAGGGTGCTTTTATTGTTGACTCCCATAGTTCTTTTTTGAGTTGATATAAAGTATCATTTTGCAATTTTATTATTTCGATTTTCTACTGCATACTATCAAATTCTTTATCTGATGGTTCCATTTGATTAGCTTACAAAAGTGTTTCTTTGGTCTTATCAAATTCTGCAGCCATTACGAAAATGACGTTAAACTTACATGTGGATCAACTGTACTAAATTCTTCGTTTATACTGGTATTAAAACAATCTTTTGCTTTCTCAAATCATTGGTTTTTATCTTTAAAATAATCAGTTGATTAATTTATTTTTTTATCAGAATTGAAAGTGTTTTTTTGATCTGCAGATCCAGGGTAGAACAACTGTGAGTCTTCTACAAATTTCCCTTTTTTTCTTAAATCCATCCATTTTCTTCATTGTGCAAATTGATGTTTCAGTATTCTCTACTGCTCTTACAATCTGAATTGTTTCAAGTGTTGCCAGGTGTTATGGCAATTTTTTTGTCCTCGTGGTTTTACTAATCCTTATTCCGAGGTATAAAGCCAAGATTCCTAAAGAAAATAGTATTCCTGATAGCAGATTTAGTCTTTTGCGACCTTTTTGCACTAGAATTTCATATTTAAGATTGGTTATTGATTTATCAATATTGAATTGAAGTAATTTGCTATAATAAACTTCCGTTTCCAATAGTTTTGCTCTTAGTTTAATGAATTCTATCGTAGAAATAGCCTTATCCAGATCATCAGATGTTTCAAGGGGTTTGAATAACAATTTAATTGAGTCTAGTAGTGTATTTTTCTTTTCTGGAAACCACGGCTCATATTGGCTTAAATCAGAAATCATAAATTTATCAAGATTTGATTTTACTTTGATAAAGTTTTCTTTCTGAGGCTTTTCTTCTAGTTTTCCCATTGACCTGTTGAGTGCGCTCAATGATTGGCTAACTTTATCGATTTCATTTGTTTCTGATTGTAATCTGTATACATCTATACAATGATTTACTTGAAAACTGACCAGGTATAATGCAGAACTAATAGCAATAAATGCCAGTAATATAAATGCCAATTTCTTCATAAGCATGGTTTTTCTGTATGAGTAGAAGGAACTGTTGCCTCTATGGGTTCCAGACAAGTTTTAATAGTGGGTTTTACAGTTTAAAAGCCAGGCCAATGTGCAACGATAGCCCATTTCTTTTCAGGTCAAAGTCACTAACTTTATCTGTATGCTTGTTGGAATTATATTTCACTATAGGTTCAAGCAGTAGTCTGGTGCTTAACTTGAAATCGTAACCAATTCCGATACCCCAGCCGAAAATGTTATGATTATTTTCAATATCCATATCATAGTAATCATCTAAGAAATATAAGTCTCCATTGTGGGTGTATTTTGATTTACCAACGTTTCCCTGGGCTTGCACAAAGGCTTGATTAAAGTAATATCTTAGAAATGGTGAAACTATATAATCTAAACTTTTTGTTTCAGATGGATTTACTCCTTTTTTGTTCGTTTTGGTTATTTCATGACTTATCTCCGTTCCCAGTATTATCCTGTTAGTAAGATAATAGCCAAATAAGCCTGAAAAATTAAAATTAGATTGTTTAGAATCAATTATATCACTTTCAATTGCTTCTTCATTGTCAATCGATGTACCTAGCGTACCTCCGAGCAGAAATTTATAATCCTGGCCCGCTACTACCAGGTGGATAAGGGTTAGTAAGATGGTTAGTGATAATTGTTTGGTCATAATTACATGTTTGGTTTGTATTTGCCACAACAGCCTTGCTGCATGGTGCTGTGAGGGAATTATTGTATTACAGATGCTCTATCCAGATCAGAATAGGGATAAGCCCCTTTCTCTTTAAGTTTTTTAATTAACTCTTTTGTTCCATTTGACCTGGCAAACTCCATTTCATCTCTATGAACTTCCATAATTAAAAGGAGTCCATGCTTTCTATCACCAATTTTAAATTCTTGTCCGTTTGGATTATATTCATCAAATATCAGACAAAGGTTCGGTTCACCTTCACCTTGTGGCATTTCGCAGGTGTCAAGGGGTTCAAGTTTGGCATCAAATGAATAAAAACCTATACCTGTCAAAATTCCACACATACGTCTTTCTATTTGATTAAATGGATGTGTTTCTATAGTGTCTTGAACATAGTCTTGTTTAGTGAATGCTACAAGTTCATAAGTGCCAAGTTCATTAGGAATCGGTCCTTTCCCGTCAGGTTTGAGAAGCTCCATCGTTGCAAATCCAGTTCCCTCTATTCCATTGGGGAAATAATACATGTCAACAGCACCACCAATATCAAATGGAATTATTGCATGACCAACTAATGTATGAGATTTTCCCAGAACAGCTTCAAGCCCTGACATTTTTAGTTCATAATCGTTTTCATATTCTTCATCCGTAAATTCTTTTGGAGTTTCTTTTTTTCCAAATAGCTTCTTAAGTATATTCATTTCAGTTTTTTCGTTTGTGTCTGTACATGCAGATAGTGTGAGACAAAATAAGAGTTGGTAAATTATAATTTTCAAAGTGATTTGATTTAAGCAGGCTACTACTTTAAACTTATCTGACTGGCAATTGTCTATTTATTGATTGTAACTAGAACTCCATAATGTCCATACTTATAATAACACTCATAAAAGTCAGGAGTGTTGTTGGTAATCTTTACTCTGGTTTTGTTCTCAATAAGCCAATTGTTCTTAGTTCTGCTGGTTACTTCATATTCATTATTTGAAATCCATTTAAGGTCAGATGTAATTGTATCATTCGTACTTTTTATTATTGTAGTTTCTGTCATATTGTCTCTTGTAACAATATAGTTATCCATCATAAAGGTACCTTCTCTTATATCGGATAAGTCGGCGTCTGTGCCTTTAATTGAAGAATACTCAATAAGAGGAAAAAGCTCTTTATTAAATACGAATTTGTTTACAACAAGAGACGATGTAATAAAAACTATTAAAAAGCTTAATCCTAAATATAGGTTTCCAGAAAGTTTGATAAGCTGTGTCCGGTAGTTTTTCTTTTTTATACTAAAAACTAATAAAAATGCAGAAATCAAAAAAATAGGTATGAGTAAATAAATGGGGAATCCATATACTCCGATCAAATAAATTGTCTTTCCCCAGATATTGAAATTGTAATAACTATATGAGATAGGTTTTATTAGAATCAGTTCCAGGATTATTATTGTCAGGATTACAACGATTAGTATATTCTTCTTTTTCATTGTTATGTATGCTTCTTATTTAATGCTTTGCAGGCAAGCACTATAAAACATTAATCTTTATATCTCCCCATATTGGTTTTTTATAAAGCATATCAAATCTATATTTAATATATATTTATTCCAAAAGTTAATTCTTTTGATAAATGCATTTCATTATTTGAACAGGAAGGAACTTAAAAAAGATCTATATCATCAGAGTTAATAAAAGATACGTGAATGACCTCTTTGGCTGGGGATTTACTAGTATAAAAGTAAGAGGATGTCCCAATTTATAGTTTCACGCTAAGGCCGCTAAGAATTACGCCAAGACAACAAAGTATATGATTTTATTTTTCAACACTTTGCGAGCTCTGCGTTTTTTTTCGTTTGCGTTCTTTGCGAGAAATATCCTTCATTTTGGACATCCTCTTTTACTTGCTTATTAGTACGATAGCCTTTCTTTTAATACGAATAATTTAATCTTAATCTAAGGTAATTACTGCCAAGTCGTAGAACTTATCAAGCTCTTGCTCTGAGAGATCCATGCTTAATAAAGTTTGACGTAATTCAAGCATATCTATCATTTCCTTGTGCATGCCAAGCTTTTCGTAATTTTTAGCTTTCCAGAATGCAAGTGTTGCATCGTTTGGCATGTAAACAGTTGCTGCATCTAACTGGTTAAGTGACCTGTTAAACATACGGTGCGATTTACGCGTTTGTTTTTTTGAGCTAAGCATTTTGTTGCTCTGTATGTTTTCTCCTTTGTGGTAACGTTTCAAGGCATATTGGTAGTTTTGTCTTGCCAATTCTTCAAATGGAGGATTGTCTGGGATATCAAACCTAACGTATACACGTTTTTCCATGGCAGATGGGGTTCCGTTAACCTCACCGGGTCTCCATTTTCCTTCTGTTTCTTTGATGCAGTCAATAACAGCCTGGTTCAGATAGTCGTCGACATGGTTAACCACTACGAAGTTGCTTAAAGTACCATCTTTATTAACTGTAAATTCGATGGCTACAGTTCCTTCAGGAGTATAGTTGCTGGTAGCCGGCATATCAATTTCCAGGTTATTCTCTAAAAAACAGCAAATGGGTGATCGTTCTTTTACTTCTTCAACTTCAATTTCGTTAAACTGAGGCGGCACAACCTGTTGGTCACTTAAATAAATACTCTTTTCTTCCTGGGCAATTAAGCCAAGAACAAAAAAACACATTCCAATTGTTAATAACATCTTTTTCATGGCTCGTAGATTAAATGAGTACTGGTTTGCATTTAATAAGTAGTTCATAATAAGATCGTTTTACTTAGAAAACACAAAAGCTAATTTACGACCGTGGGAGTGGAACAACATAGCACTCAAGTTGCATTTAGTTATATGGTTCGTTGAAGAATTGTTTCGTTCCGACAGTATTGTTGCATGTCAAAAAGAAATGTTTATGACTATGAGGTAGATATGAAATAAATGTAGAAAACCTAATTTTTAACAAGGGGAAGATTCATTCTTTTTAGAAGGTGCTTATATCTGATATCATCTCTGACAGGCTTAGTACATGGGTTAAAATTGATGTAGGTGATAGGATACGTTCTTTGGTCAATAGCTTCGTTTAAATATTGAAATGCAGCATTGTCAAATCCTAAGCATGCTGCCATCATTCCCCTGTAACAGGCATTGAGATTTTCAGTTTCTGCTTTTTTCTTGTATTTATTCCATATTTCCATTGCTTTTTCTTTTTGACCCAATTGCATGTAGCAATATACTTTATGGGTGTCCCATTGCATTCGTTCTGGTAAGCGGTCAAGTGTCTCAATGGCTTTCAGGAATTGTTTATTATAAATAAAACACCAGGCCAGTACTGTATGAGCATAGGCTGCTTTGTCATTTAAATCCAATGCTTTTCTGGCAGCTTGCTCTGCCATATAGTATTGTTCATTGTGAGCATACAATAAACCCAGCCATGCATGATAGGCCGGAAGGTGTGGTTCAATTAAGGTGGCCTGGTAGGCATGCTCGATTGATTGCTCCATATCATTAAAAAGAAAATGGTACCAGGCAAAATGAGCGTGTGCTATTGCATTGTTGGGGTTAACCTCCAGGGCGTTCTCGAATGACTTTTGGGCTAATGACCAGTTCCAGTCATTGTATAAATACAATAATGATAGGGCTGTGTATGCTTCATCAATGGTTGGATCCAGATTTATGGCCTTATTGGCAGCAGATACAGCTCGAGTAAAAGATGCCTCGGCATCCAGTTGCCCATGTCCCATAGTTGCATATCCAAGTGCCAGGGCTGAATAGGCAAAGGGGTCGCCCGGATCGGTTTTTATGGCGTTTTGTAAGTAATCAATACCTTTTTCAAGCCACTCCTTATTACCCTGGTGAATCGCAAACATACCACGTAAATACCAGCGGTAGACTTCAGGATTAACCTGTCGTTTTTCCGTTATTCGCTGTAGCTCTTTTTTTGTGACTCTTACTTTTATTTTACTGGCGATGTCTTTTGCTACGGAGGCCTGTATTTTTAAAATGTTGCTCAATTTATCCTGGTAATTGGCTGCCATCAGGTGCTTTTCATCCGGAAATACTTCAATGACCTGTATAATTAAATGAATGCTGTCGCCGCTTGAAACAATTGATCCTTCAATGATATTTTCGACGTTCAGTTCAGATGCAATATCTTTTAATTGCATATTGTTTTCTTTATAACGAAGCGTTGATTGTCGCGAGATGACTCTCAGGGAAGAAATTTGACCCAGTTCACCTATTAATGCATCGTGAACCCCACTCACAATGTACTCATTGTCGGGGTCGCCTGTGAGGTTATCAAGGGGCAGTACGGCCAATGATTTTTGCTTGGAAACAGGATTCCAGACATAATGTTGTAAAAGAAAAATAGCGGCAATGGCAAAAAGTGCGGTGGTGAAGTATAACATCCATTTTGGTTTGGGTTTAACAGACCTTGTTCGAAGCTTGTGTAAGCTGCTTGTTTGTTCAGGATCTGTTTGAGCATGTTTCTTTAAATCACCGGGAGATACATTAAAATGCTGCTTAAATACCTTGTTAAAATAACTGGGTGTTTTATAGCCTACTTTGTAAGCAGTTTCAGAAACGGTTGTTGTATTGTTTTCAAGCATTTCCCTGGCTCTGGCCAGGCGAATATCCGTAATTGTTTCAGTGGCATTATTTACCGGATAGTTTAATGAGTTTTCGGTGGAGCATTGAACGGCTCAGGCCAATGTCACTTGCCAGTTGTTCAACAGTATAGTTTTCATTGCCAATGTTCTGTTCGATAGTTGAATGAACTTTTGATAAAAATTGCTCATCCATAGATTTATAGGTTTCCATGGCTGTGACTTTAATTAGTGATTGTTCATTACAATTATCAAATTTACAACCTCATAAAGGGGGTTGACAATAGGTATTGATGGATATAAATAATATGATTTTGATAGTTGCTGAATGACTGGAAGTTGGTGTTAGAATATTTATAATTATTAACATTTGGCTCAAATCATTAAGTATTAATCAGCTTATATTTGTGCCTTTAAAAAGAGCGAATATGATTAAAATGATTGTGTCTGATATGGATGGGACATTGCTTAATTCAAACAAGCAGTTACCAGCAGATTTTGTTGAGGTGTATCAGTTGATGAAAACAGCAGGAATTCGCTTTGTTGTAGCAAGCGGACGTCAGTTTTATACTTTGGTTGATGAGTTTGCACATTTTGATCATGATATTGCTTTTATAGCCGAAAATGGCAGCTATATCAACTGGGACGATCAAACCCGGGTTATTAAGCCCATGAAAGCACAGGAGGCTAAAGCCATGATAGAAATGCTTCGTTTAATTGAGGGCACTAATGTGGTATTGTGCGGTAGAAAAGGAGCTTATGTTGAAGGTTCTCCCTCTGATGAGTTTATGGTTGAGTTAAAAAAGTATTATGCCAAGCACAGTGTGGTTGAAGACCTGCTTGATGTGGAAGATGATATTCTGAAGATTGCTGTTAATAACTTTCATGAGCTCGAGACAGTTGTTTATCCTAAAGTAAAAGCAGCGTTTGAAAATGATTTTCAGATAAGTACATCCAGTCCTATATGGTTGGATGTTATGTCGCTCGGTGTTAATAAAGGTAATGCTGTTCAAATGTTACAGCGCGAAATGGGTATTTCAGCCCGTGAAACCATGGCGTTTGGTGATTACCTGAACGATTATGAAATGCTGCAGGTGGTTGAACACAGTTATGCAATGGATAATGCTCACCCTGAAGTAAAAAATATTGCCCGCCATATAACCGGCAGTAATGATAATAATGGTGTTACATCAGCAATACGCAAGCAATTAATGATGTGTAGCGAAAAGTAAAGATGAAATAATCATTTACGCCCTTTCTTGAACATGTGTTGGTGGCATCCCTTATGGGGTGGAGTTAACTTTGCTCTTCATCTTAAATTAACTCAATACACATGAAGACATTTTATTTCCTGTTGCTTGCACTAGGCCTAGTAAGCAGCAGTATTGCCCAGGAGTTTAAAAAGCAGGGCTCAGTGAGCTATAAGATTTTGTATAATGGCAATGAACGTGACGATATGCCATTACTGCATGTACAATTTGCCAACAATACCGCCAAGGTTTGGCGGGATGCACCTGATGTCAGGCAGTTAATTCCCGGTTATGCGCATGAAGCCGCTTACCTTGACTATGCCCATAAGCAACTATTCCAGATCGCCAGTTTTGATGATGGTGATGTATTTCATTCTGTGGCGTCGATGGATGATCTGCCCGAGCTCGAATTAACAGAAGAAAGGCGTGAGATACTTGGATACTCATGCAGACACGCCAAAACAGTTATAAACTCTAATCACATTGATGTATGGTATACAACAGAGGCAGGTATCCAGGGAACTCCTCAGCCCAGAGTTGGCTATGTGCCTGGTTTGGTGTTGAGCATTGTTCGCAACGGCAATTATGAAACACTGGCTTCTGAAATTGATATCCTACGTAAAAAAGCTAAAGCTGGCTTAATACCTGCAGAACTTGGTCAAAAGGTTGATAAGAATGAGCTGGGCGATATCAAGCGCGATAAAATGATCATTAGTACACGTGTGTTTGACGATGAGCAAATATGCTGGGGCAAAGAGAATTCAAAAGTGAATGAGCCAGAACCGGACTCCTTATATCATTTTGCAGGAGGTACCTTAATTGTTAAAAAAGTAAAGTTACCTGCCACGCCTGATCACTATTCTGTATTTGCAGAGATCAAACAATACAGCAATGGTGATGCCTATGATCGTACAGGTTCCGTTTTTGTCATACCAACCAATAGGGAGCAGAGTTTCTGGGATGGCTTGAAAAACGGGATGAATACCCTGCCCATTTATTACGATGCTGATAGTCTCGATTACCAGGGTGTTGTGATAAATGAGAATTATGAGCCGGTTGTTGAGCTGGTGCGCTTTTTTACAACTTTTGGGGTACGCCATTTCAACGACCGGGTAAAAATCAAGGATATCGAATGGGAGGATCATACGATATATAAACAAGATGTCAGCGATCTGAAATCACAGCTGGAAGGAGAGGTGCTGGTAGGTGCGTTTATTGGCAATTATGACAGAGGAGGGCATAAGCTGACTCTTGATATTAAGGCCTATCCCGGCAGTTACGATTGGTTGGAAGAGGATAAGAAGAAAATGTTTGTGCAGCCGCTTTTCAATACCTGTAATGTCATGGAAATGGGTGGTCAGCGTTATGGTACTATGTTTAAAAACGATAGCCTCACACTAAATTTCTCAATTCCTGAAGGTGTTAAAAACTTAAAACTACGCTATATCACAACCGGCCACGGAGGTTGGGGTGGAGGAGATGAGTTTAATCCTAAGCAAAATGAGATTTTTATTGATGGCGACCGTGTTTTTGTCTTTACCCCATGGAGAACAGATTGCGCCGCCTATCGAAAGCATAATCCGGTGTCTGGTAATTTCTGGAATGGTATTTCATCTTCTGATCTAAGCCGAAGCGGATGGTGTCCGGGTACAGCCACTAACCCCGAGTATGTAGAGCTGCCGGACTTAAAAGCAGGGCAACATCAAATGAAGGTGGCAATCCCTTTGGGTGAACCCGCCGGTAATAGTTTTAGTGCCTGGAGTATATCAGGTATATTAATTGGAGAATATGAATAAAATATAATTGAAAGGTGGAGAAAGACCAATGCAGTTTTGTGTTGGTCTTTTTTATGGATTAAATTAACAAGGGGGTATAAAAAAAAGAGAGGACAGATACGTTTATCTGTCCTTACCCTTAAATCAGCTAACTAAATCCAAGTTTTATGAAAAAATCCATTACAAAGATGGGGATTATTTTGGGGGTTGCAAGAGTAAAAGTGTTAAAAATTGTAAAATAGATAATAATTAAGGGGGTGTACCTTGAAAAAGTACAATTAAAATGCTTTTTAAGTATCAAAAAATAGGGGGTGATGTGTTGTAAATGCTAAAAATGATTGTTTTTAATTCAAAATAAAGGGGGTTGATAATGATTTTAGTTATTTAGTAATGATTTTTGATGAATATAATGGGGGTAATTGATATTTGACACTTTTTAATATTTATTGCTTTTAAGTTATCACATTTGAGGATTTATTGGTAGGTTTTAAGCACAGCTTTCATTTTGCCAGCTGAATCAGATAAGCCACCTTCTCGATTTCGCAAGCGCCAGATGGATTGATGGGATTCAATTAAAGCACTTAGCTCTGATCTTAATTCATCTCTTTGGGTTTTGGGGATACTTGAAAAGTAGCCGTCTGATGTTTCCAGTTTAGCCAAAGCTAAATGGCAGGCGTGTAAAGCCAGCTTGGCAGCCTGGCTGAACTCCTTTATAACAATTTCAGCATCATTACAATTGAGCTTTGCAGAATTAAAAAGTTCCACCTGCTCCTTAATAAACTGGATGCTAGCCTCAGTGTCTTGTTTTGAAACGTTTTTAAGCCAGCGATCGGTATGTATGGATTTGCTGTTGCGTTTAAGCAGTTGGTGGAAAATATTACTGTTGCTGGTTTGAGCATTCATTTTAAGGTAGGCATTTCCCAGCATCACAATTGCTTCACCACTTTGTCCTGATATGTCTTTAAAAACCTGGCGTGATACGTGCATGGCTATATCAATGCCGGTATTTTCTTCCACGTTCCAGCTTAAGGCAGCGCCGTATAGCAGGGTTGGATAACAGACCGATAAGGGTTGCCAGTGTCCCTGGTCGCCCCAGTTAGTGTTGAGGTAACCTTTTGCTCCGTATTTTTTTCCGTTAACAGCAGCGTTTTTTAGGTTGGCAAAGCCATTTTGGTTGCGACCAATTATGGAGTTCCAGGTGGATGTACCCGGGCATACATAATAAGGAAGACCGGCATTTTGAAATTGAGGACAGTTCTTATTGAACGGGTAGTCGCCTTCGTAGCCCCATATCAGAGCCACCATATCTTTTGGCAGTTCTGGTATCAACTCAGGGTAATGTAATATAATATCGCCCCAGAATTGCGTTATACGATCGTATTTGTCAACTTCATTTTTGAGCTCTAAAACAAAATCGAGGTATACTCTTCCTTTGCCACGTTTTTTGCATAAAGCTTTTGATTTGCCAACACCAAGTTCCACTGTTTCATCACAACCGATATTAAAATACCGACTTGTGAAATTAGGAAGCAGTTCTGCATATAATTCTTTCATTAACTCCAGTGAACCCGCTTCGACAGGACTCAGGCTGGTTCGTGACATCATGCCCCAAATGGTTCTTCCGGGCTGGGGTAATTCGGCCAGGTGTTCGTATTCTTCATGTTTCAGCCAGCGTTTCATGTGACCGAAAGAGTTTTGATTGGGCACCAGGTCAATGAAGTGGCGTCTGCAATATTCATCCAGGTCTTTTATTTGAGCGGCTGTCATTGGACTGGCATTTTTCCATACTGTCTCATGGTTTTCGTATGCAAAGGTATGCTCTGTATAGAGCTGCAGTTCGTTTATTTTCCATTCAGCCAGTTTATCAACAATGCTGTACAGAGATGTCATCGTTGGTACTTTATCGCGGCTGATATCCAGCATAACACCCCGACGCTCAAAATCAGGTTCATCGGAAATATCAAGACATGGCCAGTACCCTTTTTCACTTGCAAACTGTCCAATTTGCTGCAAGGTTAAGAGTCCATAATAAAGACCGGTTTCACTGCCTGCTCTTAGTTTGATATGAGTCGTATTGATGAGCAACTGATAGGCTTGTGGTTTTAGATCTTTGTCTATCGTCGCCTGGAAAAACGTATTGTATGGGTTTGATATAACAGGAGATAGCTGGCATTTGATGCCGCTTTGTTCAAAGGCATTTAAGATAGTGAGAAGAGGTTTGCTTAATTGGATAACATTGGATTGCAGATAGGCGTAGCCATGACTGACTTGTAAGTGACCACCTGTTAGTTCTGTATGCCTGGGGGCCGGGAGCAGGTAGCTGTCAAGTTCAGATGCCATACTTAACTGATTGACAAATAATGCCAGGCAAATTAGTAGCTGTTTCATTTTAAGGATTTATCTATTGATAATCGAATTTACTAAATCAGGATTTTTATTCAAGTGTGAATGGTAATTATTTCTCAATAAACTTGTCAGCCTGTCATAAAGAGCTAGTTTTGTTAGTGTAAATAAATCAATCTCAAATTATGTGGACATTTCTGGGGGCGGTGCTGGCCCTGATTCTGGGCTTTGTGTTTTACGGTAAGTTTATTGAGCGATTTTTTGGAGCGGATGATACCAGGCCTACGCCGGCAGTCGAAAAACCTGATGGTGTGGATTTTTCACCTATGCCGACCTGGAAAGTCTTTACCATTCAGTTTTTAAATATTGCGGGACTTGGACCTATATTCGGTGCCATTTTAGGTGCTATGTATGGCCCCATGGCATATCTGTGGATCGTATTTGGCTGCATATTTATGGGGGCTACGCACGATTATTTCTCGGGCATGCTATCGGTCAGGCATGGGGGAGCCAGTATTCCGGAGATTGTCGGGAAATACCTGGGTAAAGGATTTCAAAATTTCTTAAGGGTTTTTACCCTGTTGCTCCTGATTTTTGTTGGAGTAGCATTTGTTTCCGGTCCGGCAGGCTTACTGGCCAATCTGACCGGTGGGGGCTTAACGATTTGGTTGTATGTGATTTTCGCCTATTACCTGATCGCTACGCTTTTGCCTATCAATAAGATAATAGGAAAGATATATCCGTTATTTGGCGCTGCCCTGATAATCATGGCCATTGCCATTGCCGGAGCCATGTTGTTAGGGGGAATTTCCGGTTCATTACAAATGCCGGAACTATCTGCAGCCAGTTTTACCAACTGGCATCACCATCCGACAGAAAATATCCTGTTCCCAATGATGTTTATTGTTATCTCATGTGGTGCGTTAAGTGGTTTCCATAGTACCCAGGCACCTATGATGGCCCGTACGATCAAAAAAGAGAGCTATGGGCGATATGTATTTTATGGAGCCATGATCGCTGAAGGTGTTGTGGCAATTATTTGGGCAACTGCAGCAATGACTTTTTTCGGAGGTGCAGAAGGTCTGAATGCGACCATGCAACTCGATGGTCATAATCCGGCCTGGGTGGTCAATGAGATAAGTGTTGCCTGGTTGGGCAGCGTAGGGGCCATATTTGCGATTGTTGGTGTTATAGCTTGTCCGATTACAACAGGAGATACGGCTTTTAGAAGTGCGCGCCTGACCATTGCTGATGTGTTTAAGTTTGACCAATCGAATATAAAGCGACGACTGATCATCAGTATCCCGCTTTTTGCTGTGGGCTTTGTGCTGTCTCAATTGGAGTTTGCAACTATATGGAAATACCTTGGTTTATCTAACCAGATATTAGCCGTTGTAGTTCTTTGGACCGGTGCCATGTACCTGGTAAAACAAAATAAACTACATTGGTATTTATCCTTACCAGCTGTATTTATGACCGTTGTGTGTTCAAGTTATTTGTTGGTCGCACCCTTTAAAAATGGAGGATTGGCTCTTGATGCGCAATCGGGAATTATGATTGGTGTTGTATGTGGTTTAATTGCCTTACTTTTATTTATTGTTAGTGCCAGGCGAATTGCTATTAAAGCTAAAATTGCATGAGTAAACACATTGCCAAACAGGTTGAACAACTGATAAAACTGGTTGCACTTCGACAGGAAACGTATAAAGTTGAAGAGGCAATCGATAGTGAATTTATAAACTTCTGTAACGACAATGGCTTGGGAGCCTGGTGTTATGCTCAACATCAGAAGAATTCTATCAGCGGATTAGATAAGGTTTCTCTAAGCAACTGGAAAGCCATCTACTTTCAGAATACCATAAAATACCAACGTTATTTAGCCGTTTATAATAAGGTGAAACAGCATTTGACAGGAGCCGGTATTCCTGTAATGGCCTTAAAAGGAATAGCACTGGCCAGTCACCTTTATGGTGATGATGGCCTGCGACCAATGGGTGATATTGACATACTGGTGCCCGAAGGGAAAGGTATGGAGGCACTGGATGTATTAATGAAAGCGGGTGCCGTACAATTGGTAGTTCCCAGGTCACCATATCATGAACAGGCAGATGCACATGTGCGAGCCGTGAATATTGATGGCATAATGCTTGAGATTCATCAACGGCTGTTTTCATTAGGCAGTAGTTTTCATACGCCCGGGATAGATTTCTTTAACTACACTATAGAAATAGAAAAACAAGGTGTTAGCATGCGTCAGCTAAATCCTTTATGGATGGCGTATCACTTGATAGCACATGCAGTGAAGGGAATTGAGATGGGCGGTTTGCGAATAGGATGGTTGCTGGATATTGCCTTGCTAATTGATCAGCAAAAGGATCATGGAGGTTTTGTGGACCAGGTAATGCATATCATGCCAAAGAAGAAAGATGCAATGCAGAGCGTGGTGGATATGGCAATGTTGCTTTTACCTGATAAGGATCAGTACGGTTTGCTAAATCACTCGAAGCTGTACAAGGATATTTCGTATTTGCTTGATAGTAATGATCATGCAAAACTCTATCGATTTATAAATCTAAGGCAGTTAAGCCGGGTGCCGGGCTTATCCAATAAGCTGATGCTTTTGTTCTATGAGTTTTTTCCGAGTAAACAATACATGCGATACAGGTATCACGTCAGGGCCAATGAATCCTTATGGCGTTTGTACCTCAAACGAATAATCCGGCATTAAGCATCCTTCATCAGCGCATAGCATAACTTTCAACTTTATTGGGCCTCTTACACCTCCTGATAAACAGGGATGATATCCTTACCATGTTTTGAAAAATACGTTTTCGTCTGTGAATAATTACGTGTAAATCCCAGGAAGAATCCCCCGCCTCCGGATCCACATAGCTTAAGGGTGAATAGTTGCTTATCCAATCCTTCCTTCCAAAATGTCTGGATATTCTCAGGAATCATCTCCTTGAAATACTTAAACTGAAAATCGGAGAGTTTCAGCAGGTGGTCAAACATGCTATTCAATTCCCCTTTTAGAAGGTGGTGAATGCATTTATTGGTCGTTGGTGTTAGCTCATTATCAATTTTTTCTTTAAAGGAGCTGTCTTTGGTTTTATCCATAAACAGCTTCACGAGAGGGGCTGTTTTACCAGTGGTTTCAGCATCGACCAGGAAAATGGCATCTTCATTGAGGATATCCCGTCGAGGTATGCCAACTGATGAAATATGTTGGGCGTTCTCAAGAACGATCGGGTGCTTCAGGTAACAGATCAAAGGATCAATGCCTGAGCTGGTACCATGATAAAATGATTCTATTTGAGCAAAAATTGCTTTTAATTCTATCAATTCATCATCACTGATAGCGGCATGAGCTTCTTTTTTATTAATGCCATATTTATTGTATAGAGAAGCAACCAGGGCCCCACTGCTGCCCAGTCCATAGCCTTCAGGTATTGATGATTCAAAATAAAGTCCCTTATCCAGATCGCTTAATAAGCTATCTGTATCCAGTTGAACTTTTAGTTTATTTTTTTTCTTAAGCGTGCATATGTAGTCAGCTAAATCTTTTAACTGCTGGTTAGAGTGTCTGGCAAAATTCAGGTTAGTGTAGCTATCGTTATTAATATAGCGCAGTTCACCATTAAAATGTGAGTAAGGGATAGTTAATCCCATTGATCCCATAATAATACTGTATTCTCCGAACAGCATCACCTTTGAATAGTATATGTCTTTCTTGTCTTGCATCAAAGTGCTCTGTTGTTTTCTGTTACTGTAACGATATTTCATCAAAAATAACCTCTTCATTATCACATAATACACGCAGGTGCTCCTCAATAAAAGGAAGCACAATTTTGCTCTGTGATTTCGGGTATATCAGGTGTATGTTCGGCCCGGCATCCAGTGTGAATGTCAGGGGTATATGATGATGTTCTCTGAATTTAATAATTCGCTTGATTGCCCTAAGTGATTCCGGGGCCAGTAAGGTGTAGGCAGGAGACGAACTCATCATCAGACCATGAAGACTTAATGCTTCTTCTTCAGATACCTTTGCAAAGGCTTCAAAGTCACCATTTTTAAGTGCCTCCAGCAAAAGTTCTGTGTTTTTGTTGGCCTGTTTGATTCTGCCATCGCGATAAGGATGATTTTCCATTAACTGGTGACCTATGCTACTGCTAACAGATTTAGCACCTTTACGAATTACCAGAATTGTATCCTGTAAATCATTAAACATAGGATGTATGTACGTATTGATCGAGATTCCATATTTGTTATGGGACTTTGATAAGACCTGAGTTTCGCCCCATAATACCCAACCTGGCATTGTAGACCGACAGGCACTACCTGAACCTAAACGTGCCATTTCTGATATAAATGCTTGTTTATCATTGGCTGTTACATCAGGATCAATTTGGATTTGAATATTGTATAAAGCCCTGGCAATTGATGCCATTGAACTGGCTGATGAAGCTATGCCGCTTGAATGCGGGAAAGTGTTTGAACTTTCAATCTTCAGCGAACCGGATTTAAGAAATGGTAAATGATTTATTAGGCGCTCTCTTAACGTCTTGAGTTTTGGGATAAAAGCCTCTTTGGATTTTCCTTCAAACAAAAAATCAATGGACAGATCACGGTCACTTTGTGAATAGGATATACTTGTTTTTGTAATTGATTTTGAAAGTGTAAAGCTTATGCTTGGATTAACAGGTTCCTGTATGCCTTTTTTACCCCAATACTTTACTATGGCAATGTTGGAAGGAGCACTGGTTGCAGCTATATAATTATTGAAATTAGGTGCGGTCATTAGTTTATTTTAATATCGTTAAAGTTGAAAAGGTGTTTCAGTCCTTTTTCTTCAAAATAAGTCTTAACATAGTTTGCCGGTTCCTCTGAAATAACCATTATAAAGTCACCTCCCCATGCTCCCAATGTTTTAATATAACCTTTGAAATCTTCAAAATGTTCATTTTTAATGGGTTTTAATTGAACAATCTTACTGATAATGCTTTCGTGTTGCTCCATTAACTTTCCAAAATCCTTTAACTCTTTACTGTTTAGCATATCATTGGTTAAACAGTTTATTTGTTCAATAGCTGATTCGGAGACATTGAGTTTGGAGAACCGGGCAATTTCATTTTTACTGCTTTGTTTGCTGCCAGAGTATACAAAGTACATGTTATCAGAAAACTCCGGATTGAAATTAACGCTTTCAATTTTAGGGGCATTGTTTATTAACTGGTAGGTAATGGCAGAGTTGGAAGTAGCGCAGGCAATGTCATAGCCCGAGCCGCCGAAGGTTTCACTAAGCAATAAATAAGGATTAACTCCCAGCCATTGCGATAGTAATGAAATAAGTGTTGAACTGCTGCCCCATCCCCAGTCGGGATTGAACTCCAGATTTGTAATGGCTTCGGTGTTGGAAATTAGATCTTTAATGTCATCACGGTAGCTGATGCATGCTTTGATTATGGACGACAGGCTTTGAGCTAGCCTGGTGTTGTTCGAATGAACGATATTAAGCTGGTCATCAAATTCCGTTTCAAACCAATGACCTGATGTGTTGTGGGCTTTCCACCTGAAAAAACCTGACTGAGCAGGTTGGATAACTAATGACTGACCAAACTTTAAAGGTAAAGCCAAAGCTCTGGCACCCGATAAAACAAGGTATTCACCACTAAGCAGTAACTTTCCATGGGCATAATATGACTGTGTACTTTCCTCTTGTATCACTTTCTCAATTGGTTTAAAAACTGTTCAACTACTGAGTAACTAACCACAGTGTCTTTAAAATGTTTGAGTGCCAATGTTTTTTCAGTTTCAGTTGCCTCCAGGGCATTTAGAACATTACTTAGATGCAGCTTCATATGACCTTTTTGTATACCGCTTGTAACCAGTGACGCCACTGCTCCAAAGTTATTGGCCAGGCCGGCCGCTGCAACTATTTGCATCAATTGCTCAGCTGTGGGTTGTTGAAGAATCTGCATGGCAGCCTTTGCCATTGGATGTGTATTGGTTAATCCACCAACTGTGCCAAGTGCCAGTGGCACTTTTAAAGTGTATGTAAATTGCTTATCGTTGATCTCAATCGTGGTTAAGCTTGAGTAAGTACCTGATTGCGCAGCATAGGCTTGTGCTCCGGCCTCAATGGCCCTGAAATCGTTACCTGTGGCCAATACCACAGCATCAATACCGTTGAATATGCCTTTATTGTGGGTAACAGCCCGGTAAGGATCATTAACTGCAATTTCAACTGCGGTTTTGAAACGATCAGCAAATTCAATAGCAGAATAGTTGCCAGCATAGGGTTTTAGTTGTTCAACATCACACCTTACACTACATTCAATAAGACATTGGGGTGTGTAGTTGCTTAGAATACACATGATGGTTGTTGCCTTGTCTTCACTTTTCAGTTGTGGGTGCTTGTTGATGAAATCCATTAAATGGGGAGCAATGGTTTCAAGACAGGTGTTAATAAAGTTAGCACCCATTGAATCGGCAGTTTTAAATTTAATCAATGCCTGATGGGTATTCAGCATGTTGGCAATTGTTTTAAATTCAATGTCAACAATGCCTCCGCCCCTTTCCCGCATTTTTTGAGTGATATGGTCCGTTGTTGTGGTTATTAATTCAAGAATTTCATGTTTGACAGACGCAAGGCTTTGAATATTGCCATTCCAGGTAAAATGAATCTGACCGTTTTTAAGCGTATCAATTACCCTTGTACTGAAGCCTCCGTTTTTTGCCCAAAAACCTGCAGCTTTAGATGCTGCAGCCACAACTGAACTTTCCTCGATAACCATGGGGATCATATAGAGATGGTCGTTTATCAGAAAATTAGGGGCTATGCTAAAAGGTAAATAGTAATTAGAGATGATGTTCTCTGAAATATCATTAAATAAATGCTGTTTTACAGGATGTAAAAACTCCTGAAATGATTCAGCCAGCTGAGGCGCTAACTCTTGCTGTTCAAGCAAGAGTGCTACTTTATCTTCACGACTTAACCTGGAAAATCCTTTAATTAATGAGTGCATTTTATACTTGTTTTACTTTGAGGAAATTATTAGCCAGGCTCCAGCCATGGTCTATTTGTTCTACATATGTTTTGAGTTTGCTGTAATCACCCATCGCATGACGTAAAAAGGCCGATCCCATTCCATATAATGCAGGAAGTTTGGCAATGGAAGTTAGGTAATAGCCATCTAGCAGGCTTGAAATACCACCTGAGATGATCAGTTGTTTCACTTTAATGTCATCAGCAGGCATTTCACTAACCAGTTGATTCACCATAAGGGTCATATCTTCAGCTGTGTGACCTACGTGAATAAACGGATTAAAAACCTCGGCTGCAACTGCATTGGAACGGTTTAGCTCGACGAGTGAAAAATTAGTACCACCCATAGCGGCAAACTCAATGGCTTCTATCGGTAATTGAAGTAAATGCCTCAGGCTTTCTTTGCCAAAGCCCTGGCCTACTTCTTTTACTATTATTCTGAGTTTCGCCTGTTGAAGAAAATCCTGAATCAACTCTATGGCTGGTCTTTTCTGTTGGTCACCTTCAGGCTGAAAAGCTTCTTGCAACGGATTGATGTGAATGATCAATCCATCAGCAGACAGCTTTTCAACTAATTCCCCCAGCTTGTCAGTGCTACCTTCTTCAAGCATCGTTTCTAATTGGCAAATACCAATGTTGGCAAATAAAGGAGCGGCATCGCCCATTATCGGGCGTACATTAAAATCATTAAAATGCTGAGGCGAATCGAGCAGGATGCGACAGGAGCCCAGCCCCATTCCCAAACCAAACTCAGCGCAAGCTTGTGCTAAATTTTTATTGATGGTGCCTGCACGTTGGGTGCCACCTGTCATGCTGGATACCCAAAGTGGCAAGGTCATTTTTTTACCGGCAAACTGGTATTCCTTTTTTTGTTTGGCGTGTGTACCAAACAAAGGTTCATAATCAAAGCGGTTATCAACATGCTTACCTTCTAATCTTGAGCTAAATGCCAGATCAATGTGATCGCGTTTCCTGTCTTCCATCAGATGAATTTTGTTTAATCAGGATAAAAATAAGCTGAACTTACACTAATCCCAAATGCTTGCTTATAACAATTCGTAAAATTTCAGATGTTCCTTCACCTATTTGTAAGATACGCTGATCACGGTAAAACCGCTCAATGGCTGATGATTTTAATAAGCCCTGACCAGAAAATATTTGTATAGCTTCATCTGAAATTTCTTTGGCAATATCACTGCAATATAATTTTGCCATGGCTGCTTCTTTGCCAAATGGTTTTCCGGCATCCTTCAGTTTGCAGGCATTATACAGTGTATTTCGACCAAGTTCAAGTTTTAGAGCCATATCGGCCAGTTTAAATGACGTTGCCTGGTATTCGGCGATAGCTTTACCAAATTGTACCCTTTTCTTAGAATATTCCATGGCCATTTCAAAGGCTCCCTGTGCCAGACCAAGACCCATTGCCGCGATTGATAGTCGGCCAGAATCAAGTGTTTTCAGCATTTGCCCCAAACCTTTGTCTTTTTTACCGAGTAGCTGCTCTTTTGGAGCTTTAATATTGGTGAATTTCAATTCGGCAGTGTCTGATGCACGCCACATCATTTTACCAAGCATGCGTTTGGTTTGAAAGCCTTCGCTATCCCTGTCAACCAGTATGGTTGAGAAACGCTTTTTACCATTTTCACCGTTGGTAACGGCAAGTACGGTTACGCCTTTCATTAGCTCGTTACTGCCATTGGTAATGTATCGCTTGCTACCGTTTATCAACCAATGGTCGCCATTTTCTTCGGCTATGGTTTCAACGCCTTGTGCATCTGAACCGGCATTAACTTCAGTTAATCCAAAGGCCCATAATCCTTCACCGGAGGTTAACATCGGGACATATTTCTGTCTTTGTTCCTCAGTTCCGAAATTATAAAGAGGAGCAAGTCCAAGACTATTGTGAGCGCACATGGTTGCAGCCTGGGAACTGTCTACACGCGCAAGCTCTTCAACGGCTATGATATAAGAGAGAGTATCCATCCCTTGTCCTCCATATTCTTTGGGGATATCAATTCCAAAAAGACCTTCTTGCCCCATTTTTTTTGCCAGTTCAACTGAGAATGTTTCATTCTCATCAAGCTGTGAAGCCAAAGGTTTAATTTCTTTCTCGGCAAAAGCTCTTACTTTTTGTCGGAATGTTTCGTGTTGTTCTGTGTTTAGTATTGACATTTCTTAATGCTTCTTGCTATGAGCTATGTGTTAATATTCGTTTGATAAGCCAATAAGGCTTGATTTAGTTTTACTTGTTCTCCCGCTGTGATGTATACTTTTTCAATTATGCCATCTTTCCAGGCCTTAATGTGATTTTCAGTTTTCATGGCTTCCAGTACTAATAACGGATCACCTTTTTTTACTTTCTGACCATCCTTAACATGTACTTTCATTACCTGCGATGGGATAGGAGCAGAATAATTATTACTGTTTGATACCTGTTCTCCATTGTTTTCCGGCTTGTATTCGGGCAGCCAGTCATGCGCTTTGATCGTGTGGCTCTTTAACTGATGAATGATTTCCACTTTATCGCTCTCTTGGAAGCAATAACAGTTAATCAGTTGGTTGTTAAGTTCGAACTGAAGCTTGTGTACATCAATTTTAATATTGCTTACGCGATACATATCCTTCTCCAGTTTGATATCTATTCCATTGGAGCTTATAGTGTATTGCGCTGAGCAGCTTTGTCCGTCAATTGAAAAATCAAAAAGAGGTAATTGACGCCAGAAATGATCTTTAATGTGCAGATACCTGAAAACAACGTAGGCCAACCTTATAATATTGGTGTCCGTCTCTTTATTTAGGATAAGTTCAGCATGATTATCTTCACAAAAACGAGTATGAATTACTGCCTTCTTAAACGCCTCAGTCTGAAGGATCGTATCATGAAATGCAGCGTTTGTTTTTATACCACGAACAATCAAATGCCTGTTGGCATCAATGGCTTTCCTGATGGCTTGCTCCCTGATATCAGCATGAACGATCAGCTTGGCGATCATAGGATCAAACTGAGGGTGAATCTCAAGGGCTTTGTCGAAACCAATTTCAAGGCGTACATTATCTTGAGGAGGCAGATGTATGGATTTTATCTGTCCAGGGTTTGGTTGAAAGTTGTTTAAAGGATCTTCGGCACAAATTCGCAGCTCAATGGCATGACCTCGTTGAATGATGTCATCCTGCTTAAAAGACAGTTTTTCACCATTTGCTATTTTAAATTGCCATTGCACCAAATCAAGGTTTGTTATTTCTTCTGTTACACAATGCTCAACCTGAATGCGTGTGTTCATCTCAAGGAAGTAATGCTGCCCATTTTTATCAACCAAAAATTCAACAGTTCCGGCGCTTCTATAGCCAATAGCCCGGCAAAGCATTACAGCATCTTTATAGAGTTTCTCTTTAATGGAATCGGCTAGATTATGTGCCGGCGCTTCTTCAATTATTTTTTGAAAACGGCGTTGCACAGAACATTCACGTTCAAATAAATGAACTGTGTTACCATCATTATCGGCCAGGACCTGAACTTCAATGTGGCGTGCTTCTTCGATGTATTGCTCAACGTATATCCGTTCATCACCAAAATAACGTTTGGCTTGTGTGCTTAAGATGGGCAATTGATGAAGCAATTCATCTTTGGTGTAACAAATTTGCATACCTTTTCCTCCGCCGCCCATGGCTGCTTTTACCAGGACAGGGTACGGCAAAGTTTCGGCCTCGGAAAGGATGTTTTGAAGATTGCCTTCCCAGGATCGTGTTAGAGCAACGCCGGCTGATCGGGCAATGGAACGTGCCATTTGTTTATCCCCCATGCGCAATAGGTTGTCGGCAGTCGGACCTACAAAAAGGATATTGTTTTTTTCGCAGGCTTCAGCCAGTTCACTGTTCTCAGATATAAAACCATAACCGGGGTGAATGCAATCTGCCTCATAATGTTTAGCTATATCAATGACAAATGAAATGTTCAGATAATTGTCCTTGAAAGGTCCGTGCTCAAAATAATGCACTTCATCACTCAGTCTGGCTGGCAGTGTATCTTTTTCAAGTTCAGACAGCAGGACCACAGTTTTCAGCCCCATTTGGTGTGCGGCCCTGATTATGCGAACGGCAATCTCTCCTCTGTTTGGTATGAATACTTTTCTCATCTCCGTCTCGTTTCCTTCTTATTTATACCATTGGGGTCGACGTTTTTCAAAGAAAGCTTTAACCCCTTCCTGACCCTCATCCGATTTTCGTGATTCTGCAATCTTTGACAGGCACAACTCTTTTATATCAGTATCGTTAGTTTTTGCTTCTAATTTATTAAGCAAGTGTTTGGTTGAGGCCATAGCCTGTGAACTGTTTGCCTTAAACAGACGACATAGTTCATCAACTCTCTCGGGAATGGCTCTGGCAGGCAATACCTCATGGACAAGCCCTAATCTTCTGGCTTTTTTGGCACTAAACGTTTCGGCACTCAGCATAAGCGATCTGGCTTGTGATATGCCAATTTTATTGACTACGAATGGTGCTATTGTTGCAGGTATCAAACCTAGCTTAACTTCTGAAAAAGTGAGTTTGACAGTGGAATCAGCAATGACATGATCGGCGCATGCCAGCAGCCCCAGGGCTCCTCCTATAGCAAATTTTTCAACCCAGACAATGACAGGTTTTGGAAAGCTGTTTAGTAGATCAAACAGCATGTAAAATAAAGCGGCATCCTGCCTGTTTTCTTCATCGGTTTGAAGAAGCCCCTGCTTCATCCATTGCAGGTCGGCACCTGAACAGAAAACATTTCCAGCCCCACGAATAACAATTACTTTCTGTTTGTCATCATCTTTTAGCTTTTCTAATGTCGCTATCAGGCATTGCAGCATGTTTTTAGAAAGCGCATTTTTTCGGCTCGTATCGTTGAGAAGAATACGGCTGATCCCATTGGATTGGTTTAATTGCACCAGGTCCTTGTTGTTACATTCTATAGATGCCATATTTTGTATCCTTCTTTTCATGTTTATCAATGATTCTGAGTACCAATCCGGCTATTTGTCGTGTCGATTCGGGGGTGATAATACCATCGTCCCAAAGGTGGCTGGTACTGAAATATGGGGAACCTTCTCTTTCGTATTTCTTAAGTATGGAAGTCTCAATTTGTTTCAACTGTTCTTCATCAACCTCCTGGTTTAAAGCTGCCGCCTGGTCACGCTTGATGGTTGTCAGTACCTGTGCGGCTTGTTTAGCGCCCATGACAGAAATACGTGCATTGGGCCACATAAATAAAAAGCGCGGATCATATGCCCGGCCTGCCATGGCGTAGTTTCCGGCTCCATATGAGCCACCCATAAGAACCGTGAAGTATGGCACCGTTGAATTAGCCAGGGCATTTACCATTTTAGCTCCATCTTTGGCAATGCCTTTGTGTTCGTAGTCTTTACCAACCATAAAACCAGTAATGTTTTGTAAAAACAACATGGGTACATTCCGTTCATTGCAAAGCTGGATAAAGTGCGTTCCTTTTAAAGCAGATTCAGAAAACAATATGCCATTATTGGCCAGTATTCCTACCTGCCGACCTTCAATTTTGGCAAAAACTGTAACAAGGGTAGTTCCATAATCCTTCTTGAATTCGTGAAAGGCACTCTTGTCAACCAGGCGGGCAATAATTTCTCTGACATCAGGAAATGGCTTGCCGCTTTCAGGGATTAATCCGGTAATTTCGTTTGTGCTGTATTCCGGTTCAGCTGCAGCTATGGTGTTATCGTTCTCTGTTGGTAAAGTCTCAATAATATTTCTACAGATATGTATAGCATGCTCGTCACTATCTGCCAAATGATCGGCTACGCCCGATATTTGGGTGTGAACAGCTCCGCCACCCAACTCTTCGGCACTGACATCTTCGCCGGTAGCAGCTTTAACCAATGGAGGGCCCGCTAAAAAAATTGTGCCCTGATCTTTTACTATTATTGTTTCGTCGCTCATGGCCGGAACGTAAGCTCCTCCGGCAGTACAGGAACCCATAACAATGGCTATTTGTGCAATGCCTTGAGCCGACATGCGGGACTGATTAAAAAATATTCGTCCGAAATCATCTTTGTCGGGAAATACCTCGGATTGATGTGGCAAAAACACGCCACCACTATCAACCAAATACACGCAAGGCAGATTGTTTTGAAGGGCAATTTCCTGTGCTCTTAGATGCTTTTTAATGGTTATGGATACGTAGGTGCCGCCTTTTACCGTCGCATCATTAGCTATTAACATCACATGTCGTCCATGCACCTGACCTATCCCGGTAATAATACCTGCAGATGGGAATGCATCGTCATATTGGCCAATGGCAGCCAATGCTGAAAGCTCCAGAAAAAAAGAATCTTTATCTATAAGGTAGTCTATTCGTTGACGAGCTGTTAACTTCCCCTTTTTAATATGTTTGTGAACGGCTTTTTCACCACCACCTCTTAAAACTTCACGGAGTTTTTCAAAGTAATTATCAGCCAAAGTTTTGTTTAACTTTTGATTGCTGATAAATTCATCGGAAACATTGCTAATATTGCTATAATACTTAAACATCTTTTATTCGCTACTTGCAAATAATAACCTTTTGGCAAAGCAAATGTTCAGCAAAAACATGTCTGATTTGAACGAATTTGAGCTTTTGTTGGATTGTGGTTTTATAGGATCATGCTATCTTCAAGATGCTAAGGAAGTTGGTTTGTTGTCAGATTGTGATCTTAAAGGTGCATTTATCTATTTAAGGAAATAACGATCCCGTCATTTTTTTCTATTCCCAGAATTAATGAACTGTAAGAGAGCTTCGATAAAATAGCTACATGGGAAATGCCAGATCGAAGGATGGACTATTATGCTCTATTTCTGGCCTGATCAAATCTTAGAATCTCTATACCAGGGATAAGGAAAAATGCAGCGGGAAAGTCCGGAAGCTATCTGTTATAGATTTAAAGAAATTGTGGAGTAACGAATCTTCCATGAATTGCGCCAACGTTGAATTGCAATTGAGGTAAGCCAATAAAAAGCCCGGCTATGAACCGGGCTTTCTCATTATTGTTATAATGTATTATCGCATATCAATTACATCCACATCAGGATTGGCTGCTTTGTCAAAAACAAATGTCTTATCATCAATTTGTTTGTTTGTTGTCATGTTTTTAACGATAACGGTGTAGTTATTCCCGTCTTTGCCCACCTGGCGAATAGAATACAGCTGAAGGTTATCTTTTAAAACAAGCAGTTTAATACGTGAAAAAGGTTTGTCACGATTGACCGGATACAGATCTATTTCGTGGCAAGCTTTACCGTTAATAGTTCCCTCTGCTATATAATTATAAGTATAACCGTCTTCATAAATGGTAAATATAGTAGCCGGATTCAAGGTTTCTTCGTCCTCTGGATCCGGTATGGTAATGTTTACTTCGCCTGCATCAATATTATGCATGTAAAGAACTTCTCCATCAAAATAGCTGTCCACATCCATTAAATTGACTTTGTATTTGTTGCCTTTAAGGATAATGTTACCCTCGTAAATTTCCTTAATGTCTTCCTGCAGATTCTCCAATGAGAACGAGAAGTCAGCTACAATGGAAGGGTAGGCCTTTGTTTTAGCAGATACCTGATCTAATATTTCTTTGGCTTTCTCTTGTGATTGAGCAAAGCTAAACAGGCTGATAGAAGCCAAAACCAATGTTAGTGCGTATTTCATATAATGTATTTTTTTCATTTTTTTAATTTGTTAGATGTTAATCATCACTCAATAACTGTTCCAAAAAAGCAGAACTAGTTAAATTGACTTAAATGCTTTTCTAATTCCAGTTCGTCCGGAATCAGAACCTGGCGTGCTTTACTGCCTTCAAACGGACCTACAATGCCAGCTGCTTCCAGTTGGTCAATAATTCGTCCTGCACGGTTGTAACCTATTGAAAAGCGTCGCTGGATCAAAGATGTGGAACCTGACTGATTGGCCACCACCACACGGGCAGCTTCTTCGAACATAGAATCACGTTTGCTCAGGTCAACTTCACCGGCAGCCTGATCAGAACTACTTTCTCCAACATACTCAGGCAGCAGGAATGCGGAAGTATATCCGCGTTGCGAGCCAATAAAATCATTAATGCGTTCCACTTCAGGCGTGTCGACAAAAGCACACTGCACACGCACAAGGTCACTACCCTGAGATATTAACATATCACCTCGTCCAATTAGCTGGTTAGCCCCCGGAGAATCCAGGATCGTGCGTGAGTCAATCATCGAAGCCACTTTAAAAGCCACACGAGTAGGGAAGTTTGCTTTTATCACACCTGTAATAATATTGGTAGATGGTCGCTGGGTTGCAACGATCATATGAATACCAACAGCACGGGCCAACTGTGCAATTCGTGCAATAGGAAGCTCCACCTCTTTACCTGCTGTCATGATCAAATCGGCAAACTCATCAATGATAACCACAATATAAGGAAGGAAACGGTGACCTTTTTCAGGATTAAGCTGACGTTTAACAAACTTATGGTTGTACTCCTTAATATTACGGGCATGCGCAGTCTTCAGTAACTCGTAACGATTATCCATTTCTATGGCCAGTGAGTTAAGCGTGTTAACTACCTTTTGTACATCAGTGATGATCGGATCTTCTTCATCCGGCATTTTGGCCAGGAAGTGCTTCTCGATCTTCGAATAGATGTTGAGCTCTACCTTTTTGGGGTCAACCATTACAAATTTTAATTGCGATGGGTGCTTTTTGTATAGCAAAGATGAAATAATGGCATTAAGACCAACAGATTTACCTTGTCCTGTTGCCCCGGCTACCAGCATGTGTGGCGCTTTTGCCAGGTCAAGAACAAATGTTTCATTGGAAATGGTTTTACCTAATGCTATTGGTAATTCATATTTTGAATTCTGGAACTTCTTAGCATTGATGATAGAGCGCATTGCCACCACCTCAGGTTCTGAGTTTGGCACCTCAATACCAATGGTACCACGTCCAGGAATTGGAGCGATAATACGAATACCAAGTGCTGCCAATGACAAAGCAATGTCATCTTCCAGGTTTTTAATCTTGGAGATGCGCACTCCTGGGGCAGGTACAATTTCGTACAAGGTAACTGTTGGACCAACGGTTGCCTTAATGTTTTTAATCTGGATTTTATAATCCTCCAGCGTCTTAACAATGCGATTTTTGTTGGTCTCCAGTTCTTCCATCGACACTTCCGCATTATTGGCGCTATGATCGTCCAGTAATTCAATATCCGGCAGTTTGTATGATGAAAGGTCTAATGTGGGGTCATAATCGCCCAACGGTTCGTTGTCAAGTGCATCAAGAATTTCTTCTTCCTCACTCTTTTCAATGGTTAAACTCAGATCTGGTTCATCATCTACGGGAGCATCCACTGTAGGTGAAAATTCAAGGGTAGATCCTTTCTCAGCCTCAGGTATTGAAACAGGTTCTTCTATTGGTTCTATCTGCTCTGTCTCCAGCTCAATTTCTTTGTCGAAAGTTTGTTCTTCATTTTCTGCTTCTTCAGGCATTTCTGTTTCAGGTTCCCTGATAACAGGCTGCCCTTCAGCAGGGGGTTCTGCCGTTGTTTGAATTTCTTCAGTATTCTTTCTGTCGAGGGGGCTGCTAACCAATCTGTAAAACGATTCAAAAGTGACAGAAAGGTAGGTGACTAAACTAACTATAAGTAAGATAACCGTGCCAACACCCCCAATGGATGCCGTTAGCCATTTACTTATAAAAAAGCCATGTGCTCCGCCTAGTAATAAATAGCGATCATCAACCGAACTGATAAATAAAAAGCCCAGGGTAGCAGAAAGCCATAGGCTGATAATAATACAGTGAGCAAAAGCTTTGCGTAAAGAAACGATGCGGGCGCCTAACAAGCGGAAACCTATAACAAACAATAATAATACAATGGCAAAAGCAGCAATTCCAATGCCCTGGTTAATGAACAGATCGGCCAGGTAGGCACCATGTTTTCCAGTCCAGTTTTCAACAGTTATATCCGGGTTTTTGAAAAGTTCCCAAAAACTAATGTCAAACTTGCTTTTATCGGCAAAACCAGTGAATAGAAAAGAAAAGAATGCCAGTAGAAAGTAAAAGGCAATACCAATGGTTGCGATCCCTGATATGAATCTGAATTTGAAGTCTTTCAGGTTAGCAATCCAGTTGTTGTATTTCTCTGTAAATGTTGGTTTTTTTGATTTGGTTTTGGTTTTTTTCTTAGCCATAGAACGTATGATTGTCAGAGGTCTTATTTACTGACAAAAATAATAAAACCACTGCCAAATAAGATAGAAACCGTTTAATTTTTGTTTTTGTGTATTGATTCGGATGAACTGGTTTCGCAGATGCCTTAAGGTAATGTTGATGATTGTGTGGCAATAAAGCTTTTTCAATCAACATTTGGAACAGTTGATAAAAAACATAGACCTTTCTCAGGTATAAACTGATGATATGTAATCAAAGCTGTTGTCAACTATCAACTACTGTAAAAGTGACGTAACCAGTTCGTCAATCTCTCCTTGTTCACTCGGAGTGTAGTTTTCGGGTATTATAAATGATTTGGAATTGATCTTCTTCATGTCCACTTCTTCAGCAATACACTTTAATTCAAGCCCCTTGAAGTTGAGGTCGAACTCCATCAAAGCTCCTGGTATGTTGTCAAACGGACTGTTTTCCTTGGGGCGCACTATGGCAATTTCTTCAGTATAATAAACTGTTATATTCCTTAGGTCGGGATTACTGAAATGGACAATTGCTTTTTTACATTCTATACCCGCAATTACTTTAGTTTGGTCTTCTATAAATTCCAGCCTTGTTTCATCCACACGCTCAAATAAGAACAAGTATTCATCTTCTTCGTGTTGGTGATACATGCGTTTATCGAATATTCGGAAAAGAGTAGAGGTACTATCTCCATTTGATCTTGAGATATAATCAAGCTGGTACAAACTTAGGTCACCCTTGATTGATATTTTATAGTCCTTACCTTTAAAAGTGCTGATCATTTTTGTAGGTAAAAAAGCCGCAAACCCCCTTTGTGTGACTTCTTCAGGATATACAATTTTATAAGTAATGACCCCTTCGTCATTTTTGGAGGAATCCTCTAAACGACAGGCGCTCATTACCGATACAAAGAGTAGGCTAAAAATTAAATATCGCATGATTATTTAGTTTGTTTTTGCCCCCGAAAGCAATGTCTCAAAAGTACTAATTAAATGATGAGCGACAAGAGCAGTTGGTTGCTTAAAAATGGTGGTTGGTCAAAAAAATGAAAATTGTTCTTTGTGATAAAAATGATACAATTATAAAATTGGCATACTGAATGATAGCAGGTTTCAAATTGTAAGTCTCGAAATATGCTTAATAACAGGTTATACCGCGGTAATGATAATAATCATGTATTAAATCAATTAAAGTTTGTTATATCGCAAAACGAAGACCTATTATTTATAAACCAAGTAACTAAAATCTAAAAAACCATGGGCAAATTAGCAGTTATTGCACTTGGCGGAAATGCTTTGTTGCGTGACAACCAGGTAGGAACCATTGAAGAGCAGGAGCAAAATACAACCGATACATTAGAGAATATTGTTTTTCTTCTAAAGGAAGGATACAATATTGTTATCTCACATGGTAACGGACCACAGGTTGGTAATATTGTGATGCGTAATGACGCAGGTGAGCAAATGTATAATATCCCGCAAATGCCATTGGATGTTTGTGTAGCCGATTCTCAAGGCGGTATTGGATATATGATCGAGCGTTCATTGAAAAATGTCATGCGCAAGCATGGTATTGATCGTAATGTTTTAACCTTGATGACAACTGTTGAAGTAGATCCTAACGATCAGGCATTTAAAAATCCGACCAAACGAATTGGTAAAATTGTTAGCAAAGAAGAGGCCGATAAACTGGCTGCAGAAAAGGGCTGGACTTTTAAAGAAGAGAAGAAAACAACGAGTGGTTACCGCCGCGTTGTGCCATCACCACAACCAAAAACAGTTGGTAACTGGGAGGTAATTGAGAAAAATGCCCGTCAGGGAACCATTATTATTGCAGTTGGTGGAGGTGGAGTGCCTGTTTACACCGATGAAAAAGGTGATATTCGTCCTATTGAGGCAGTAATTGATAAAGATCTGGCCAACTCATTACTGGCACGCCAAATTAATGCAGATCGTTTCTATATTTTAACGGATGTACCATTTGTTTATACTAACTTTGGCGAACCGGATCAAAAAGTACTGGAGTTCTTAAACGTTGAGGATACAAAAAAGTACATGGAAGCCGGTACTTTCGGAGAAGGAAGTATGGCGCCTAAAATTAATGCGGCACTTCAGTTTGTTGAAGGTGGTGGTGATATGAGTGTTATTACTGAAGCAACCAAACTGGAGGATAAGGCTTACGGAACTAAAATTACAGCAGATTACGATGAGGCTGACTTGAAAAAGTACGATAAGTAATCAGCATTGAAAGTTAATTAGTAGAAACAAATTAGTAACAATAAATAAAATAAAGAATTATGGCATTCAATCTTAAAAATCGGAACTTCCTGAAGTTATTGGATTTTTCACAGGAAGAGATTAAGTTTTTATTGAAATTGTCGCAGGACTTAAAAGCAGCTAAATATGCTGGTATTGAGCAGCCTCGTATGACAGGTAAAAACATTGCTCTGATTTTTGAAAAGTCATCTACACGTACAAGATGTGCTTTTGAAGTAGCGGCTCACGATCAGGGAGCTCATGTTACTTACCTTGGACCTTCAGGTTCACAGATTGGACATAAAGAGTCAATGAAAGATACGGCTCGTGTATTAGGTCGTATGTACGATGGTATTGAATACCGTGGTTATGGTCAGGCTATTGTGGAAGAGTTGGCAGAGTATGCAGGCGTACCTGTTTGGAACGGTTTAACTGATGAGTTCCATCCAACACAAATCTTAGCTGACTTCCTGACCATGATGGAGCACACAAGTGTACCATTGAACCAGGTATCATACGCTTACCTTGGTGATGCCCGTAACAACATGGCTAACTCATTGTTAGTTGGTGGTGCTATTATGGGAATGGATGTTCGCATTGTTGGTCCTTCTTCTTTACAACCGGATGCTGACCTGGTTAAGCAGTGTCAGGAAATTGCTGAAAAATCAGGTGCTACTATCACTATCACTGATGATGTCAAAGAAGGTGTTGCAGGATGTGACTTCCTTTATACCGATGTTTGGGTATCAATGGGTGAAGCTGATGAGGTATGGAAAGAGCGTATTGACATATTGAAGCCATACCAGATCAATAAAGAAACAATGGAAGCGACTGGTAACCCGGCTTGTAAATTCTTACACTGTCTTCCTGCATTCCACAACCGTGAAACAAAAGTAGGAGAGGAAATTTTCCAGAAGTTTGGTTTAGACGGTATGGAAGTAACCGAAGATGTGTTTGAGTCTCCTGCATCAATCGTTTTTGATCAGGCTGAAAACCGCATGCACACTATTAAAGCTGTTATGGTAGCAACTTTGGGCGCTTAATTAAACGCTGCAAAATATTAGTAAGGCATCTCATTGTTGAGGTGCCTTTTTTAATGAACAATTATGTGTTTTTGCACTTAATTATAGTGAATATCAAGCAATCAGGTACAATGTTTTTTTTATCTTCAATGCTTTAAACTTATTTATCATGCATAATTTTTTAGTGAAAATAACCTTAATGGTGATGATGGTCTGGTTAATACTAAGCCCGTCGGTTGCCGATGAAAAAAAGAAACTGGATGCATCCGTTTATGATGGATGGAAATCCATTAACAGGGGCTATGTAATCTCCAATGATGGTGCCTTTGTTTCCTATGTTATCCAACCTCAAAAAGGGGATAGCTACCTTTATTTATACAATGTAAAGACTGGTGAGCTCGATTCAGTGCCTCGTGGAAAATCACCACTGTTCTCTCAAAGTAATCAGTTTCTGGCGTTCAATGTTTCGGCCCAGGCCGATTCAGTAAGGGCTTTAAAACTGAAGAAGACCAAAAAAGATAAAATGCCAAAAGACAGCTTGTTTATTCGTAACCTGGCCACTGGTGAAATGACCACAGTTGCCGGTTTAAATAAATGGAGCGCACCTAAGGACGGTGGTGACTGGCTGGCTTATATGCTTGAGAAAGAAGTTAAGAAGAAGGAAGAACCAAAAGACACTTCAAAGGTAGAAGAAGCCAAAAAAGAGAAGAAGGAAGAGAAGAAAGAAAAGGATAAAAAAGACAAAAAGAAAAAGTCATTTAAATCAAAAGGTAAGCCTCTTGTATTTTTCCGTCCTTCGACCAAAGACAGTCTGTACCTTGAGAAAGTGAATCATTACGTATTGGCAGGAGACGGTTCTGCGGCCTATGTGGTGCAAAGTGTGGGTGATACAGCTGAAGTGTCAAAAGTGTTGAAGTTTAATCCTGAGACTTTTACCGTTGATACCCTATTCAAAGAAACAGGTAAGATTCAGAAGATTACAAGTGCCTACGATGGTCAGCAATGTGCTTTCTATTTTTCTCCTGATACTGCCGATGCCAAAGTGTATCGCTTGTACCTTTTCGGATATAAAATGAAAAGTCCTTCCATGGTTATTGATACCATGCATGCAGCAATGCCTAAGGAGTGGTCGGCACGAACAAAAGGAAGATTGAGCTTTTCCAGAAATGGTGAACGTTTGTTTTTCGAAGCAGGAAAGCGTCCTGCCGAAGAGCCTGAAGATACATTGACGTCTGATGAAAAGACACATGTCGATATCTGGAACTGGAAGGATATGGATATTCAGCCGATGCAGAAAAAGAATCTGAATCGTGAAAAAGACCCTACATATGGTTTCGTATATCATGTAAAGAAACAAAACGTTGTTCAGTTGGCTGATGAACAATTGAAGTCCGTTAATGTGCTGGATAAAGGCAACTCGAATATTGGCATTGCTTATGACAGTCAGCCATACCGTTGGGCACGCACATATTCAGGACGCTGGTCATCGGATGTGTATAAAGTTGATGTTGAAAGTGGCGAAAGAACCTTGTTGTTAAAAGATCAATCTGGCGATGCCAAGGTGTCGGAAAATGGCAAATGGGGTGTTTACTATAACCCATCTGATGACGAATATTATTCTATTGATATTGTCTCAAATACAAAACGCCTGATCTCAAAAGGAGCGAATGTTTCTTTCGCAGATGAATTAAATGATACGCCTAATGAAGCAAGGGCTTATGGTATTGAGGGCTTTACTGCTGATGGTAAGTTTGTGATCGTGCGTGACCGATACGACCTTTGGAAACTTGATCTGACAGGTAAAACAAATGCAGTTTGCCTGACAAACGGACAAGGGCGTAAGAACACAACCGAATATCGCTATGTGAAATTAGATAATGAAGAAAAGTACATTGATCTGAAAGGACAATTGTTACTTGAGACTTTTAATGATGTCAATAAACAGGCTGGTTTCTCATACTTATCTGGTAATGCCATTTCTGAAATTATGATGGGCGACTATCGTGTTTATGCTCCTAAAAAAGCCAAACATGCTAATGTGATGGCCTGGCGTAAAGGTGATTATGTGAATTATCCAGAACTAAGGGTTTGTAATGGTGACTTAAATGACTCTAAAATCATTAGTAATACAAATCCACAGCAAAAGGAGTATGTATGGGGTAATATTGAATTAGTTGACTGGATTGCTTCAGATGGATTAAAGCATCAGGGTTTATTGATTACACCTGAAAACCTTGATCCAAATAAAAAATATCCAATGGTATCATATTTTTATGAACGCTATTCTGATAACTTACACGGCTACCGTTCTCCGGCTCCAAGTCGCTCGACCGTTAACTGGAACTTTTATGCTTCTAACGGATACGTGATTTTTGTACCGGATATTTTCTATCGTGATGGTGATCCTGGTTTATGTGCCTATGAGGCAATAGTCAGCGGATGTTTGGCAATGGCTGATCGCTACTCGTTTATCGACCGTGAGAATATGGGAATACAGGGGCAAAGCTGGGGAGGCTACCAGGTGGCATATCTGGTAACGCGAACCAACCTTTTTAAAGCAGGTATGGCAGGAGCACCTGTAAGCAACATGACCAGTGCCTATGGTGGTATCCGCTGGGGATCAGGTATGAGTAGACAGTTCCAGTATGAGAGAACCCAAAGTCGTATAGGAGGAACTTTATGGGATAAAACAAGCAAATACATTGAGAATTCGCCTGTGTTTTTTGCCCCGCAAGTTGAAACTCCATTGTTAATGATGCATAACGATAATGATGGTGCTGTACCATGGTACCAGGGAATTGAGTACTACATGGCACTTCGTCGCCTTGAAAAACCCGTATGGATGCTGGTTTATAACAATGAAGAACATAACCTTACCCGCAGGGCCAATTCTAAGGATTTAAGTATTCGTATGATGCAGTTCTTTAACCACTACCTGAAAGGTGAGCCAATGCCTGTATGGATGCATGATGGTGTTCCTGCTGTTAAAAAGGGAAAAGACCTGGGCTATGATTTAGTGGAATAACTAATCAATCAGATGATATTATAAAAAAGAGGGTGTCCACTATTGAGACACCCTCTTTTTTATGGCTTTCAAGTACGAACCTATTCCTTTAGGCTTATCATGCAAGGCATCTGTTCTTACAAGGCATTTAGCGTGCCTTTACAGAGCCATACACGTTGTCATTATATGGTCGTATACCCTTTCCTTAACGAGTTGGGTACTCCTGACTTTAAATTGTGATGGACCAATACATTCAGTTTTATTTCACTAAGACTCTTTTTGTCTTGTTTCTGCCATATAAAACAGGAAAGTACATTGATTCCATCTTAGCAGGGTTTATGGTAAATGATCCGCTAAATCGTGGTACTAATTGAATTTCAATACTTCGTTGTCCTGGCTTCAAATTCTGATAATAGATATTAAGCTTTTCTTTATAATATTCGCGATGTGCTTCGCCCCAACCAGCTCCAGGCTTCGCTGCATAAGAGCATCCGGCAGGAATTGGAATTTCAAGCATGATGTATTCCGCATCTTTTTTAACATCAATATCTACTTTCAGGGTATATGCTTTCCCTGTAGTAAGAATGCTTGTTTCTAGTCCGTTGTCTTTCCAGTTACTGGTGATCTTAAACAAGTCATCTTTGGCTTGGGGTGCAGGATTGAAAATACCTTGCGCTATCCCGGCGAAAACGGTTTGGTGGCCTGTTTTGATTATGCTTATGGCATCCGTCTTTATGGTTTCAGTATAAGGAAATTGACTGATGTCTGTTTCTTCATTATTGTATTTGATGGTTATACTATTGGAGCTTTCGCTGTTTGTCTCTGTTAGTTGAATAAAGTCATCAACAAGACTATAAAGCAGGGAAGAAGAGTAATATGTATTTCGCCAGTAACCGTTTTTCCGCTCTTCGAAAAAGTAGTTTCTGATCGCCGGAATGAGATGCTGGTACTCCGGTTTATCTTTTAGTAACTGATACATTAACAGGGTAGTATTGATTTGATTGTTACTGATGTGAAATGACTTCTCACCCCAATAGATACTTCCGTATAAAGTGGAATCGCATTGTTGAACAAGGTGACTGATGTTTTCATTTATCCCTGCCTGTTTTCTGACTAAATACCACTTCACTGTATCGCTGAAGCTGAAGTTCTTTCGATTAATGAGTTCAGACAGCGATCTGTAATCGGCTTTATAATTGAGGGCCGATAGCATGTGTAAGATGTCCAGACCTTGATGGTCATTGTTGCATGCCTGGAGATTTGACAGAATTTGCCGGCCCAGAAAATCAGTGTTAATCCTGATTTCATAACCATTATTTTGGGCTAGAAGCAATGCTTTCATCACATGTGTGCTTACCCATTCGTTACTTTGATTGCCGGACCACCATCCCCACATACCGTCTGTGTTTCTTGATTTTTCCAAGCGTTTGATCAGCTTTTTAACAGCATGCTTGTGCTCAAATACTTCTCCTTTAGCTTGTATTATTTTCTGTTCAGTGAGTAAACCAATCAGTTTAGAAGCGGCTTGTTCATTACACAGGTAGCTATAGTTGCGCAGGTATATGCTTTCATTAAGCAATATGTCTGTTGGGTTGGAAAGTAGTGATATCTGTGTATAATGATCTTTATTAAGCTTCCAGGTTATAATGGTATCATTGGCAAGGGCCATAAATTGACCAATGTTATCAATTGAGCCTAATGGCTGAACGGGAATATTACGCTTCTCACCATCTTTATAATCGTCTTTCTGAATGGTGTATTGTACTGAAATGGTATCCCGTGATGATGCATGAACAAGCATGCTATCCAGCTCAAACTTATCTATTACACTTGCATGTTCTGTTACAGAGTTATTAGCACGTAATGCTCGCTTTACCAGTGCGCTGTCGGGTAGGTAGTTAAGTGTTTTGCCTTTGACCATAACAGAATCTCCTTCGGTCAGGAAGAGAGGAGTAATAAGGTTAGCTGAAAGTGGAAGGAATGCCATTGTTTGTCCGCTCCATGAGCCGGTATGTCCCTTAGGTGAAATGGCCAGAATGTGTGACTGCCAGTTGGTGATGTCATCCGGATAGGTGACGCTAAATGTCACCTCGCCATTTTTGTCGGTTTGCAAAGCTGGTTGCCAAAATGCCTCGTCTTTAAAATTACTTCTTAAGCCTTTGTTGTTTGTTGGTAATGTTAAGTGGGCTGTTTCACTCAAATTGGCCTTTACAAATGGAATTACAGTATTGCCTTTGAGTGTAAGCATGATTACGCCATTGGCAGCTCTTGATCCATATATCGCTGTTAAGCTTTCATCCTTAATGGTTTCAATGTTCTCTATGTTGTCGCTGTTTATATCTGCCAAATTACCTTCGTATGGCACACCATCAATTATTATAAGTGGTGTTGAGCTGGTTGTACTGCCAATACCTCTGATTCGAACCTGCGCACTACTGCCCGGGATCATATTTACACCGGCTACACGGCCTTGCAGGGCGTTGACAGTTGACACGGCTGCAGTAAGTGATTCTTTTCTTGTTGTGCCATAAGCTACCACCACTACTTCGTCAAGCGCCATTTCTTCAGACTCAAGAATGATATGACCAAATTGCCCGCTGTTGACAGGTATGGTTTGTTGCTTAAAGCCAATAAAGCTGCAAATGACGTTCGATGATGCGTCCGGAACCATTAACTCATATTCTCCATCCATATTTGTGACAGTACCAAACCTGGTGTTTTCAACCATAATGGTTGCCCCGGGGATTGGATCGCCTGTGTCGTCCTTAACAATACCACTGATCAATAGGCCATCTCCGGCTGTTTCCCAGTTAAAGCTTTCTAATATCCTGCTTTTAACAGCAGCCTGCCTTGTTGTGGAACTGCTGATCTTATTGCTTTCTATTAATGCTATAACCTGTTTTATGGTATCATCAGATTTTAAAGAATCGGCTTCAGTCACATTAATGTAATGTGTTCCTCCTCCTTGCAATTGCAGGCTGTCCTCTTCAAAATAGCGTTTGTTGTTAAGGACGAACAGCAAGCGGTAATTGCCCTTCTCCAAATCATGAAATGTTTTATCAGCACCATTGTTAATGCGGATGAAATTGGGATTATCATTCTTAAATAATAAGGTGTATAAAAGGGCATTGTTTTTCTCTTTATCATTGGTGTAGCGAATGTGTAAAAGCGTATTGCCGCGTGCCGTTTGTGTAGGATTATAAAAAACCGGACGATGGGAGATACTAATGTTCTTTGTGTTTTCCATCAACTCATACATCTGTTTCCTGGTCCATGCCATATCTTTTAAACCAGGCAGCGTAGGATCGTTTGTCAAGGTTTTATTGACAAAAAACATGGTGTGATAAGTGGATTTCATTTTTATCTTATCGCCACTTACCTCATAATTATAGCCTGGTTCGTGCATAAAACTCATGCTTGATAAGCCCGAGTAATTAATGAGGGCCTGGGTGTTGAACGGGCCTGCGACAAACTGCCGCTGGTATTGGTTATGACCGGTCGATTTTAGCAGTTTTATGTTATCGAGCTGCCTGACAAATACCGGCCTGTTCCATTCATTGACAGTAAAGGGGGCGTATAATTGTTTTAATTGTCTTTTTTCACTTGCGGTAAAATAATCTTTTCTTTCGCGCACTGTTGCGTCTTTGTGTTTGGTAGGGTCAATAGAAATGATGTTCTTCTTGTGAAGCGTAATCAGTACATTTTTTATCGATATGTCAAATTTAGCTGTACGAATGCTTATGTCTGTAAGGCCATTCTGACATAAAAAGCTGTAGGGAGGATTGGTATTATCGACCGAGGAGTATACAATGCGGTTGTTAATCCAGATGATGTGTGCCTGTTGCAATTCGCCATCTATAAACACGAAAGGCGCCACTTGTGTTTCGTGTTCTTTGGTTGGAATGCGGGTCTGATAATAGCCATCCTCAGGGTAGATAAACTGATAATAGGAGATGGAGTCCAGTTGCATGCGCAGATTCCAAAGCTCATAATCTAAATTGAAGCTGGCTGCTTTACCATCAAGTATATCGGCATTGTTTGTGTAGTTGTTACGCATGGTTCTGTCGGGCCTGTGCTTTCCATAATAAGGTAATGGCGGAGCACTGTATTTAAACTTTTTAGTCAGTCCCAATGCTGTCACATCAACATTTGATACAGGTCTGTTTTTGTAATCACTTACTCTGATAGTTATCTCCTCTGATTGTCCGGGATTAATGCTTTCAGGATTATCAACTGTTAGTTGCAGTTGCTTTTCCCTCATTGGTATCGTATAATCCTGCGATTGGGAAACACCACCCCATTGGTATTGAACTGACAGGTAGTAATTATGCGTATTCCGGGCGCTTAGCGTAGTGTCAAGAGCAGACGAGTAGCCTCTGCTTATCGCTTTATTCTTTTTGTAAATGGTGTAGTAAAAGGGTAGGTTCTCAGTATTGTTGGAGCGAATGTCAATGTGCTGATGGTCGCGCGTAAACGAGAAACCAAGCACGGGCTGATGATCAGATAAATGATAGCTATGCTCCACTTTATCAGCCACTACACGATAGGTGGCAACATGGTTGTCTATTGCTATTTGGGCAGGTAATTGTATGTTTTTTTCTTCGATAAGCAGTTTGTTATTGTCAAGCGTGAAAAGGCGCGCATTTTTCCTTATGGTATCTTGCTCCTTCATGTAAACAAAGCGCAAGGTATTACCTTCTTTCGATGCTACTATTTCTTCTTTCCGGTGCCAGTATCTAAAGGATTTATACTTGGTTATCAGTTCGTTGTCAGCGTTGGTAAAATGGGCAATCAGCTTATAGCGCGCATTGATGTTTGGAAAGGTACTGTCAGGAATAAGGATAGTGGTTTCCGCATTGCTGTCGAGTGCTTGCTGATGACGCCATAGTGTGTCGGGTATGTGTACCAGTCGATCGGTAAATTCCTGATGCCACTTATCATCGAGTAAATACAGTTCAACAGAGCCATCGGGTATTTGATAACCATTCATGTCTTCACCTTTAGCTGTGATCTTTACTCGATCACCCCTGGTATAGTCGCTTTGGTTTGTTTTAAATGTGTAGCGAATACCGTTTAACTCATAATCTTCATATTTAAATGAGCATGATGCCAGGTGGGTCCATTTTTTAGGACCAAAATATAGAGAGATGTAATTGTCCAACTTGAAGTTCAAGGAGTCGTGAATGGCAAAGCTAAAATGATAACTCCCCTTATGACTGTGTTTGGCTATGCCAAGTTGCTTATATCCATTGTCATAGTAGTATACGTTTATTGCGCCATTGTAGGGCTTACCATTGTCCTTGCAAACGTATGTTTTGACTTTTACGGTATCACCAGGTTTATATTTGGGCTTGCTGAACACGCTGTAGGCGTCATCCCACTTTTCTTCCCTGTTAAAGCATTTGCTCCATTTGTAAACAAAACCATGTGGATTCCCATGATGAATAGAGTAATAAATATCTTTAAACGGTTTGATGATGTAATAGGGCAATCCATAGGTTCCGTTAAAGCGAATGCTTCTGTATATATCATAGGGCAGGTACACTATTAGTTTTACAGGTATGCTTATATATTTTAAAGGAAATGAGAAGAGTATCTGGCGTGTTACACTTCCTTTTTTTACCAGATTGTCAATATAAAAATAAGATGTGAAGCCTTTGTGCCTGACCTCGATCATACCCTTATAATGTTTGTTGTTCCAGTGGTAATTGTTGGTTTTCTTATTGAATACCAGTTTTCTGCTGTTTATGCGTGCAGTGGCGTCTGTTAGAGTATTTCCATCTTTATCGTGTAATGTAAAGGCCAGGTCAGAGTAATTATTGTGCAAAACCAGTTGTATGTCGCTAAACGATCTGTAGGTGTATTGAAGTTGGTTGTCTTCAACAGATACGATAAGATAATCACCCTGTGGTAAATTCTTTGAAAGAGTGGAGTCGTTGGGGATGCTGTCTCTAAGGTTGGTAAACCATGATTCATCAACTTCACTGAGACCTTTTTTGTGAATTTTCCTCGCCTGTTCGGGCTTTATCTCATAAATAAACTTGTAGTAACTGCTGCGCCTGCTTTCTGGCAATTGCTGAGCTTTTAAACTAATAACAGGGATCAACAGGATAAGGGTTAAGATAAAATTTTTAAGACTTGGCATATATTTATGTGTTTAGGTTATGCAACGATTTGTATTAGGGATGCAGGCCAAACACAGATTCCATAAACGAGAATGTTTTTTTTATGAAAATTCTTTACCTCAAATTAACAGAACCCTAAAAAGAATAGTCGTATATTTATAATTCCCTTTCAGCAATTCAAATCCTTTGAATTAATATGCGTATGCCAAATCATATTTCTAAAATTGATGCATTTTTAGAGCCCTATAAAGCAACAATAGATAGTCGGTTAAGAGCCGCTCTGGAGAAAGAGAGAAAATTAACAGACACCTCGCTGTTCGACTTTGCTAATGGTTACCAGTATTTTGGACTTCACCAACATGATGACGGATGGGTCATTCGTGAATGGGCGCCTCATGCTACGGCTATTTACCTGACTGGTGAATTCTCCGATTGGGTCGAGAACGACTCATATTTATTTAAGCGCATTGATAATGATGTGTTTGAGTTGTATGTTGGGAGTGATGTTATCTCACATCGATCATTATATAAGTTAAAGGTTGTTTGGCCCGAAGGCAGTGGAGAGCGTATTCCTGTATGGGCTATGCGCCTAGTGCAGGATGAAAGTACCAAGTTGTTTTCGGCACAACTATGGAGTCCTGATCAAGCCTACCAATGGAAAAACGATAATAAGCGAACAAAGGTTGAGGTACCATTAATTTATGAAGCTCATATTGGTATGGCCACCGAAAAAGAAGGGGTTGGCACATACAGGGAGTTTACCACAGAGCTATTACCCCGTGTGAAGGCAGCCGGTTATAATACCATACAGCTAATGGCTATTCAGGAGCATCCGTATTATGGTTCTTTCGGTTATCATGTGTCCAGCTTATTCGCTCCAACGTCGCGCTTTGGCACACCCGATGAGCTGAAGGAACTAATCGATACTGCCCATGGCATGGGAATAGCTGTGATAATGGATATTGTCCATTCACATGCTGTTAAAAATGAGCTGGAAGGCATAGGACTGTTTGATGGCTCGCCGTACCAGTTTTTTCATGATAATGAAAGAAGGGAGCATGAGGCATGGGACTCCCTTTGTTATAACTATGCAAAACATGAAGTTTTGCACCTCTTGTTATCCAATGTCAAATACTGGCTCGAAGAGTTTCATTTTGACGGTTATCGTTTTGATGGTGTTACCAGTATGTTGTTTCTTGATCACGGATTGGAACGTAGCTTTACCGATTACCATATGTACTTTGATGGAGGGCAGGATGAAGATGCACTGACCTATTTGCTGCTGGCCAATAAACTGATGAAGCAGTGTAATGCTAATAGTATCAGTATTGCTGAGGAAATGAGCGGTTACCCGGGGCTGGCCTCTCCAATTGAACAGGGAGGTATAGGTTTTGATTACCGCCTGGCTATGGGGACGCCCGATTTCTGGATCAAGCTGATCAAAGAACAAAAAGATGAAGAATGGAATGTAGGTAATATATTCTATGAGTTATCCAATAAGCGCGATGAGGAAAAAACGATCAGTTATGCCGAATCGCATGATCAGGCTTTGGTGGGAGATCAAACAATCATATTCCGTTTGGTAGGAGCTGATATGTATTGGGCAATGAGTAAAAAGGATACTAGTTTATCCATTGACCGTGGTATAGCACTGCATAAGATTATTCGTTTGTTAACTTTTTGCTGTGCCGGTAATGGATACCTGAATTTTATGGGCAATGAGTTTGGCCACCCTGAGTGGATTGACTTTCCACGTGAGGGTAATGACTGGTCCTACAAGTATGCCCGTCGTCAATGGAGCTTGGTTGATAATCCTGAATTACGCTTTGTATTGCTTGATGCCTTTGACAAAGCCATGGTTGCCTTACAGAATAATGAGCACTTTATCAATGAAGCTCAGATTGATTGTCTTGAAGCTAATGAGGGAGATCAGGTGCTGGCTATTCGTCGAAAGGACTTACTGTTTGTGTTTAACCTGAATCCATCAGAATCATTTACCTTTTACGGTATACCGGCTGCCGCTGGTAAATACAATATTATTCTTAATTCCGATGATTCAGCCTTTGGAGGATTTAACCGCGTTGATGAAAGTATTGATTATTATACAAGACCTGAAGCGCAGATGTCGAGCAGGCATCGCGTACATTTGTACCTGCCCAATCGTACTGCCTTAGTTTTAAAACATACACCACCCAAAAGATTATTTTAATATGGTTAGTCAAAAAGTGATACTATATCAACTTTTTCCGCGATTGTTTGGGAATACAACAACCCAAATGAAGGTTGATGGAAGCAGAAGTGAGAATGGAAGCGGTAAGTTTAACGATATTAACAATACATGCCTCAGGGAGCTGAAGAAAATGGGTATTACCCATGTTTGGTATACCGGTGTTATTGAACATGCTGTTGTTGAGGGATATCCCGATAATAATATTTCTGATGGTAATCCGCTGGTGATAAAAGGTAAGGCAGGTTCACCCTATGCTATAAAGGATTATTACGATGTTAATCCCGATCTGGCAGAGGATGTTAGTCAGCGGATGGGGGAGTTTGAAAGCCTTATTGACAGAACGCATAAATCAGGTTTAAAGGTATTGATCGATTTTGTGCCTAATCACCTGGCAAGAGAGTATGGTTCGGATTCAAAACCCGAAGAGCTGCATGACTTCGGTGTGGATGATGATACATCACAGTCGTTTGATGCCAATAATAACTTTTACTACCTGCCGGGTAAGAAGCTGATGTTGTCAGACGCAATAAAAAAACGCTTCCCTGATAGAACATATGAAGAGGAGGTGGCTAAAGCTACCGGTAACGACCAGTTTACTGCCACGCCTGATATTAACGACTGGTATGAGACCACTAAGCTCAACTATGGGATTGATTATTCCAATGGAGGAAAGAAACACTTTGAGCCAATACCTGATACCTGGACTAAGATGAAGCATGTTTTGCACTATTGGGCCGCCCTTGGTGTTGATGGGTTCAGGTGTGATATGGTGGAAATGGTTCCTGTTGAATTTTGGAATTGGGTGATTCCACAGCTTAAGCAAGCTTTTCCATGGTTAATATTTGTGGCAGAAGTGTATAATCCAAAACTGTATAGTGCTTACATCCGGCAAGGAAAATTCGATTACCTGTATGATAAAGTAGGCTTATACGACACTCTGATCGATGTGATCAAAGGTGATCGTTCTGCATTGGATATTTCAGAATGCTGGCAGCAATTGGATGGATTAGATAAAAACATGCTGCGCTTTATGGAGAACCATGATGAGCAGCGACTTGCTTCGCGATTTGTTGTGGGAGATCCCGGGCGAGCCATACCGGCCATGGCGGTCTCAGCCTTTATGCATCAAGGACCATTGATGATATACAATGGGCAGGAAGTGGGGGAAAAAGGAGAAGGACCTACAGGTTTTAGTGGTGATGATGGCAGAACCACGATTTTTGACTACTGGAATATGCCCGAGCATCAGAAGTGGATGAATGATGGTTTGTTTGATGGTGCTTTGTTGTCAGCCGGCCAGCGATTATTGAGAGATGCATATATCACCATCAATAAGTTGTGTGCAGAAGTCGCCATTGGCGATGGATTGTTTTATGATATCATGTGGCAAAATTCTCAAAACGAAGCTTTTAATTCAGATAAACTATATGCTTTTTTGCGTTATAGTCAGAAACAAAAGTTGTTGATTGTGGTCAATTTCGATACGGCAGATCATAGTGCATCGGTGCAATTGCCTTCCCATGCTTTTGAAACACTGGATATTCCACGACCTATAAAAATCGACTTCAAGGGTTTAAATACCAAGCTTGGTTTTGCTGCCGGTAGTGAAGAACTAATCAGTGAAGGTTTGCCCCTGGTGGTGGAGGCATTGGGTTATGTCGTATTGGAGATGGAGTATTGATTAGGCTCATAGGTGAATTAACAAGACGACAGTTCAATAAATCAGCTCCTCGATAGCTATTTACAGTTATATCGTTTAGTGGTTGAGAAGTTTAGTGGTTTAATAGTTGAGAAGTTTAATAGTTTAGTAGTTTAATCGTTCAACTTATAAACTCTTAAACCCTTAAACAATTTGACAGTTCATCAGTTCGACAATTCGACAGTTCATCAGTTCAACAGTTCATCAATTTCTCAACAGATTAATGAATAAACAAATAACAAATAAGCCAATCGCCAAAATTCCGTTGTATCTTTGCGCGCGATGAATATTTTCAAGGGACTCACAGATAATGAAGCGCGCACTTTGCGTTTGCATTTATTCTATAGTAGTATTGATGGTATTGCGAGTGGGGCGTTGATCCTTAATGAATTTATCTTTATTAAATCGTTAAAGGGATCGAATGTGCAGCTGGCCTTTTTGTTTCAATTCAGTATGGTGGTGTTTCTGTTTGCCATGCTGGCCAATGAGGTCATGCGACGCTTTTCAAACCGCAAGCGCTTTTTGCGTATAACAGGCATCATAACCCGTCTTCCATTAGTGGGTTTTGCCTTATTTCCCAATGTGACCGGAGAAACCGGCTTAGAACCCGTTTATCATTTAATATTCTTAACCGTCTTTTTGCTGTTCCATACCTCTAAAATAGCGGTGGTGCCTTCCATCAATCAATATTTAAAAGGTAATTACCGGCACGAGTTGTTTGGTAAACTCTTTGGTTATGCTACTACCATCAATAAAGTGTGCGTGCTGTTATCCACCTTTTTAGTGGGTGAATTGCTGCATTTTAACCCCAATTCATACAAGGTGTTTTATCCGGTAGTTGGTGTGTTAGGGGTCATCTCAGTTTATCAACTCACCAAGATTGATTTTATTCAAAAGGCAGAAACCATTACTAAGCCCATATGGCACGCAGTTGGTGATTCTTTTCAGCGTATTCTTGAAATCCTCAGGAATAACAAGGCGTTTCGCCATTTAGAGATAGGCTTTATGCTCTATGGCTTTGCCTGGATGAGTACACATGCTGTGGTGACTATCTTTTATAAAGAAGCCCTGGATGTCAACTATCCCACGGTGGCGTTCTACAATATACTGTTTAACCTGGTGGCCATAGGGCTGTTGCCCTTATTTGGCAAGCTGATCGGTAGTCGCGATCCGCGTCGCTTTGGCATATTAACCTTCGGCTCGTTAATGCTCTTTATCTTATTTACTGCTTTAACAGAGTATTTTCCCTATTACTTTGAGGTGTGGAATTATAAGATCTACTACCTGTTTTTGGTGGCACTGTTCTTTAACGGTGTTTTTATGGGAAGTATGCCAATATTATGGGGTATCGGGAGTAGCTATTTTTGTAAATCGCATGAGGCTGCCGATTATCAGTCAGTCCACTTGTTTTTGACCGGATTCAGGGCTTTGTTCGCCCCAATTATCGGTATTAAACTATATGAATGGTATGGCTTCAGTATTACCTATGCCGTTGGCATTGTATTACTTGCTATAGCAATATTTCTGATGATCTATTCTGAGAAAAAGATCAAAGTTGTGGCGGAACATAACAATCAGGAATAAGCGCGCATATTCGGTTTGAAGGCTTGAATGCTGATTAAACTTCTTCGTTCTGTAAACTTTATTTCTTAATTTCGCGGGCTAAAATTATTAAGGATGTACGCTGGCAATATTACAAAGCTTTATCTGATTAAAATAGCCAAATGGTTTATGCTGACCATGCCTATCCTGATGTTGTTCTTCCAGGATCTGGGCTTTACAGTTGAAGAGTCATTTCAGCTGAAGGCTATTTACAGTATTGCCATTGTTGTATTTGAAATACCCTCAGGTTATGCGGCTGATGTGTTGGGACGCAGGCGCACTTTGATCATTGGAAGTATTTTGGGGACCCTTGGATTTGCTATTTATTCTTTTACTTCCGGATTCTATGCTTTTTTAGCAGCGGAGTTAATTCTTGGGGTAGGGCAAAGCTTTATAAGTGGTGCTGATTCAGCCATGTTGTACGATAGTTTAAAGGCCGACGGACGTGAAAATGACTACCTGAAATATGAAGGACGTAATTTCTCAGTTGGTAACTTTAGTGAGGCCATCGCTGGTTTTGCAGGAGGGGCACTGGCTGAAATAAGCTTGCGCACACCATTCTTTTTCCAAACAGGCATCGCCTTTATTGCTGTACCGGCCGCTTTTATGCTGGTTGAGCCGCAACTGTACACCCGTACACAAAAAGCCACCTGGAAAGATATCTGGAATGTGGTAAAATATGCAATGATTCAAAACAAGAGTCTGCGTTATAATATAATCTACTCATCTATTATTGGATCGGCTACGCTAACGATGGCCTGGGTGTATCCACTATACCTTAAAGAGATCGGCTTTCGTGAGATTCAGATCGGTTCGGCCAGTACGGTACTGAACCTGGTGGTTGGCATGACCACATTGTTTGCCTATAAGATAGAACAAAAGCTACGGCCAAAGTCAACGGTATGGGGAACAACCCTCGTTATTACCGGGGCCTTTATTGCCGCCGGATTATTTCATTCCTTATATGTATTACCGGTGCTGATTTTCTTCTATTTTTCAAGGGGGATCGCCACACCTGTTCTCAAAGATTACATCAACCGTATAACATCTTCTGATATCAGGGCTACTGTTCTTTCTTTGCGCAGTCTGATCATACGCGCCAATTTCTCCATATTAGCGCCTTTGTTTGGTTATATGACCGACCGTCTGTCACTTGCCCAGGCATTTATTATCATCGGTATCATATTTATGGTACTAACCGGCTCCAGTATCTTTTTATTCCTGCGTTCGCTGGAGAAGAATAATTAGCATTTCATACCCAAATGTGAAAGAGAGCTAACAGCCGGCATTGCTTTGCAGTAGTGACTTTCATAAATATTAGTCGGGTTGTTGATAACTTTTTCATCTTCCTAAAAGCATGTTTTTCAATGTGTAATATAGACCATGGTTTGAAGAGTCCAATGTTTTTTTGTTGAGATATTGGAATGATTATGTTTTTTTGCAACATTTGTGTTTGCAGTGTTGTATCCCTTTATAATACTGCGTTTCGTTAAGTTGTTGATTTGCAATGGTCAATGCATAAGATATGTTATGGGGTCATGATATTGCGCATTAATTACCAGGCGATTAAGAATTAAATAAGGTTGATAATTATTTTAATAAAGGGCAGGGAAAGAAAAATAAAAGATGTCAGTAAAGTCGACAATATATACAACTCAAAGGCGTGTATGCAATTTATTGCTTATGCTTGTATTGTTGGCTGCTTGTAATGCATCTTTGTTTGCCAATGTCACTTCTGATAACAAACTCACCTTACAGGAAAGCTTTAAAAAGGCGGTGTACTGTAGTAACGGATCTGGTAAAACCGCGTTCGAAGAAATACAAGCAATCGATGGACGTAATATGTCCTTAGATCTTATTATTAAGCCGCGCTCCATTAAAAAGCAATGTGTTATTGCAGAACAAACCGATGGTATAAACGGGTATCGTTTACTTCAGGATGGTCGAAACATTGTGTTTGAGATGAATGTGAGTGGCTTCACTCATCGCTCCGTTGCCACCAATGTGTTAGATAAAGGCCAGCAAATTTTTGTGAGTGCCTATTGCAATGATGGATATTTGGGAATTAAAGTAAATGGTAAAAAACCGATCAATTCTGTTTATCGCATCGGGGATAATAAGTTCGCCAAACTGTTCAATGCAAATAGTGATTCGGATGAGTTAATGCAGTTAAGTTCATTAACCAATAAGGAGTTTAATAATTTGTCTGTTTTTAGAAAAACACTCAGAAAAACCTTAGGCAGAAAAAACTATAAAAAGTATAAAGATGAGATTGTAAGTCTTGCTTTGGAAGAAACAGAATTAGATCACATCTATATCGCAGATAACTTTTCAATCAGCAATTCAACATTACATGTCGGTAAAGCCAAGGCAGTATCTGTTGAACAAATACGAGTGTGGCAACCGGCCCGCCTGCTGTCGGGTGGCAATAAAATAGAGTTAGTCACCGAAGAAACAAAAGTGATTGAGCTGAAAATGCTTGTAGCTAAATGTCATAAACCTGTTGACATAAGCCGTGTAAACAGAAGTGTTGTTGTGAAAAATACTGATCCGGCAGAACTTACAATCACTGCAAGTCTGAATGAAAGTGCAGAACCTTCTGATTATTATGCCGGTAATAATTTTAAAACTGCTGCATCAGAATCTAATTTTCTCAAGTGTCTCTCAACTAATCAATTTTCCAATATACTAGCTGATGGCTTAATAACATCAGAACAAGCCGCAACAGTTTCTTTAAACACTCAGTCGATATTTGGTAGCTATGCCGATAAAGTATCTGTGTACGAACATGTTTTAAGAAATGGATCTCTTGAAAACTATTTTTTAAGAACTGAAGAAGAAACTAAATCTTACATACACCCTGGTTTTAAAAAAGCAAAGTATTTTAAGGGAGTTAAATATGTTAAGCAGAATTTAGTTGAATATTCTGAGCTTGCTTCCCTTTCAAACTCAGTTTTTGTAAAAGAGGAGCAGCAATCACTGTCAAGTAATAATCGGGAAATGGAGAATGAAAACTTCATTCCTAAAAAATCATTCCTGAATTATTTATCAGAGTTGAAAAGTATAGAAAATCAAAATAAGTTTTATGCTTCTCAAAATTCAGGTCTTGTTTCTAAAAAGGATCGTATTACAAACCTGAACAATGCGGTCGTTGGTCAGAATTTCTATATTAAGCAGTCTGGCTTGGTTGGCGAGAAATGTATTTTTAAGTCTGAAGCGTTATTGAGTTGTTTTCATGTTTCCGGTAATTGTTCAGATGGTGTGAAAATATGCGATACAAATCGATTTAAATATGTTAACTACAATATAGGGTGTGATGACACTTTTTACTCCGGTAACTTAAGTGAATATGCTCACATCTGTAGTTTCAATAATGGTGTTGTATATTCTAATAAAAGATATTCGACTCTGTTATTAGGGGTGTCTTCAGATTTAAATGATTCGAAACATACTTATCATAATAGAGTAGCTTTCAGTCAGCAGGATAGTGACATATCAGGAAGTGCCAATGAAATATTTGATAACAATAGAAGAAGTTACCGCGGGTCAGTTAAGTTAAATAGAATTCCTGCACCCGATCGGGACTTTATTAAATTGTCAGATCGTTCATTAGCACAGTTAAATAAACAAGATCGCAAGGATTGGATCTTGTTTGGTGAGATATCCCAAAAATCGTCCTCAAGCTTTGCGGGCATTTTGCAGAATGCGTATGAAGGTCCACCTGACATACCTGATCGAAGCAGAGGAATTTATTGTCAGAGCTATTTGAAAAATGTCAAAGTCCGGCATGGTAAAGGATAGATCCTGGTCAGCCAGCGGATGTATCCAAAAGTAAATAGGCTCAAGTTAGCAAGCAGTCCAGCTACCAAAGTGGTGTGGAAATGTTTATTGACTCATTGTATTCTATTGTTATGTATAGCTTTTACATGGCATTTAGACGCGTGTTCCTATACCTCAGAATTAAAGGCCGGTATCCATAAACCATCATGGATTGCTTACGTATTCATTTATTTCCTTAAAGTAAGGTGTACTTTTAAAGGTGTAGCCTTTTTTTTGCCTGATCAGCAAACTGCTTTTTACTTGTTGTGAACCAGTATTGTGTTCATAGTCACTCTTAAGGGGTAAAAAGGTATCCTGTATGTTTCCCTTAAACACCACTTAGGGACTTAGCTTTCAGAACTAAATAATTTTATTATTTTCGTTGCCCATTTTAACAAAACACTATGTATTACATGGTGTACCAATACCCTTTTTATGGATACAATCTATTTTGAGCTACCTTTAATTGAATGGATAGGTTATTTGGCATCAACCATTGTACTGATATCATTAAGTCTTTCTTCCATTGTTAAACTGCGTATTTATAACCTTATTGGCGCCGCCATATTCTCCTTTTATGGCTTTTATATTGATGCCTTGCCGGTAGGTATAATGAACCTGGTTATTTGCTTCTTCAATGTGTATTATTTACGCTCTTTACTGTTTAAAAAAGAAGTTTTTGAAGGGATATGGTCCGATAAGCCGGATGAGTATTTGCGACTGTTTTTAAACTATCATATGAAGGATATACAGCGCTTTTTTCCAGGATTCAGTGCTGAACAGGCAAAGACATCTCAGATGCTTGTAGCTGTCCGTGACATGAATGTTGCAGGAGTGATGTTACTATCCGACCGTGGTAATGGATCAGCCGATGTCGTACTGGACTATGTCACGCCCCAGTACCGTGATTACAAAACGGGTAAATACCTGCTTAAAAAGTTCAGACGAATGATGATCGATAAGGGAATCAAACAGCTCAATGCCACGTCGCAAAACGATATGCACATTAAATATTTGCAAAAAGTTGGTTTTGTTCAGACGGGTGAGACCTTTGTGTTGAAAATTTAGTCTCGGATGTTTGGATGTTAAAGTTCTCAACTATTCAACTGTCATATTGATTATTGTCTAACTGATGAACTGATGAACTGTCGAACTGATGAACTGATGAACTGTCGAACTGATGAACTGTCAAACTGTTTAAAAGTTTATAAGTTGTACGATTAAACTGTATATATTGATAAACTGATTAACTGTCTAATTGTCTAACTGAATTGTTGATAGTTTAAAAGTTTATAAGTTGAAAAATTAAACTACTCAACTATTCATTTGTCGAACGGTCGAGTTGTCGAACGGTCGAATTGTTTATAAGTTGAACGATTAAACTAATAAACTGCTAAACTATATTTTTTAACCAAGCTGTAAATAGCAGGCTGTAGGTCTGCCATATCATAGCGTTTTAGTGTTCGAAAAGATTCAAACATTCACATATATAGTGTTTTGCAAGCTGTAAATCAGCTCTCCTCCTGGCAAGGAGGAGTACCTCGACGAAGGAGAGGGGAGGTGGTTTTAAGTCTTTTTTAT
>NZ_JBNGPA010000035.1:0-57684 GCF_050589845.1 Carboxylicivirga agarovorans
TGTCCTTAATATCTGTGATAGATTCTTCCTAATTACACGGTAAAGTTAACGCAGCAGATGGAGCTTTTATCCAAAGAAAATATTCTTTTTTATCTTCTTCTCTTTTTCAAGTACAAACTAACGATTAATACTATAACCATACGAAAATTTGAGGTTATTCAGTAATCGATTAGCTATGGGACAGAAATGGTATGATAAAATAAGTAACCCAGGGAAAATGAAGACACTTTTTGAGCACCCCGAGCTTAAAGATAAAACAGAAGTATAAATCTCAATTGAAACATAGGGTAGAGGTTAAGTTGTAATGCTCTCTTATTTTGAAAAAAACCATTTTTCAAAATAAAAATAACTATTCTGAAATTCTATCTCGTGTGCTTTTCACGTTATTTGAAGCTCAAACTTAGTGCCGATATATCATGAGCTCTATTCAGATAGAGGGCGATTATCGTTCCTGTGAAAGTTTGAGAGAACTATAAACGCATGAAATATTAATATATTAACAGATAGAAAAATGAGAAAATTGTTAGTGGTAATGTTTATCACATTATTATCAGCACAAGCTTATGCACAGGTGTATAATCGTAAAGATTTAGATAAGCAAACAGCCGACTATCCCTTTATTTGGGGAGCACAGTATTACAGAGCGCCCACACCAGCAAAGGAGAATTGGGATTCAGACATGAAGCGATTTGCAGAACTGGGCATGAAAGATATTAAGTTTTGGTTACAGTGGCGATGGGGCCATCCTGCAGAAGAGGAATACTACTTTGATGATCTGGATGAATTGATTGAAACGGCGGCAAAGTATGACCTTCGAGTTACCATTAATGCCATATTTGATGTTGCGCCAGTGTGGTTATATGAAAAATATCCCGATGCCAAGCAAATTATGAACAATGGTCAGCCTATTGAACCCTATGTTGTTTCGCACCGTCAGATTGGAGGACACCCTGGTCCATGTTACAATCATCCGGGTGCCTTGCAGGAACGAAAAACATTTTACAAAAAAGCCATAAATCATTTAAAAAAACACGACAACCTTGTGTTGTGGGATGCCTGGAATGAGCCTGAATTATCTTTTCCGCAGCGAGATGGTAAATTAGAGACCTTGGCCTGCTATTGCGATCATTGTAAAGACGGGTTTCACAAATGGTTAGAAAATAAATATGAAAAGCTTGAAACGCTTAACCAGGTATGGGGAAGAAACTATCGCACGTGGAGTCAGGTAGAGTTACCAAAGAGTACTTTAACCTACAAAGATTTTATCGATTTTAGAGAATTCCAGGGAGCGACGCTAATGAACGAAGCGAAGTGGCGTCTGGCAATGACTAAGGAATTAGACCCCAACACCATCACCTACCTGCATGTTGTGCCCAATACCACACAGCCCTTTAATGCTGTGACCACTTGTATGGATGATTTCGAGGTGTCAAAACATTGTGATGTATTTGCAGCAACCATGAACAACGGGCCCTATTTTACACCTCAGGTGGTGTCGGCAGCACAAGGTAAAGTATGTTACAATGTTGAGAGTCATATCAATGGTGGTACCACCTCTATGCATCAGGCTGTAATAGATGAGAATGCCTTACTGAATGATTTTCTGCCACAGGTAGGAATGGGAATCAAAGGTTTTATGTTCTGGCAATTTCGTCCGGAAATATTAGGAAATGAATCGCCTAACTGGGGAGTGCTCAATATTGATGGCTCTGACAGGGTAGTTACTAAGGCTGCCGAGAAGTTTGGAGCCACCTTAAAACCACATACCGATAAGTTGATGCTTAGCTTCCCGAAACAGCCTGAGGTGGCTATCTGGAAGAGTCAAAAAAATGAGATATTCCATTACTGTCAACATGGTAACTTCAACTCTTTAGCGGAATCTATCAATGCCTATTCTGATTTCTTATATAAGCACAGTTTTGCGTTTAACTATGTCAATAGTGCTATGCTGAACGATTTGTCACAATACAAAGTATTGATAATGCCTTCGGCTTATTACTTGACACAACAAGAAGCTGATGCGATTGATGCCTTTGTCAATAAGGGTGGAGTTCTATTGAGTGAGGCTCACCTGGGAGGCTATAGCGATGACCTAGGACGACACAATTTTAATATGCCGGGATTTGGCTTGGATAAAAAGTGGGGAATCAAAGAAGTGGAGACTTCTACAACCTACCGACTTAAAATGCCTGAAAAGGAAGAGGTTAATTTAGATGTTGTGGCGGATGTCAAGAAGTTTTTAAAGGATTTTGGAACCACAGGGGGGAAATATGTGCCCATTGCCATGAATGATGGAACGGTACTTTGGGGGGCTTTCCGTTATGCCAAACTGGAGGCTGATAATGCTACTGCACTTGGTTCTTTCACCAAAGATTATCCAACCATTATTACAAAAGAGATCGGCAAAGGAAAAATCTGGTATTGCGGCACCAACATTGGCGAAGGCAGTGCAAAGGATAAAACGGGCTTTTATAAATTATTACTTAATATTCTTTCCGAAAGTAATGTGAAAGCAGAGCTTGAAGCCAATAAAAGAGATGTATGGGTGAAAGGTCTTTATGAAAAAGATAAGCTAAACTTTATGGTCGTGCGTAATATGGATAACAAAGATTCTTCAGTGAGCCTTCAGTTTAAAGGAAAAGCCAAAGGATTGTTTAGTGGTATGGTAATACAACCTGGTGAGAATATTGCCCTTCCAAAAGGGTTCTGTGATATGTTTGTGGTTGAGTAAAGTAAGGTGGAGTTACCATTAAACCTAATAGATTTAAAAATCTGTTAGGTTTAATTATAAGAAGATAATTTGATAAAGAAAGTGTTTAAATATAAAGAATACAAACACTTAGAGATTGTGAAACAAGCGCTGTGTGTAAGTGATAGGGTAATAGATACAGACGTCAACACACGCATAAACTATCATCAAAATGCCAAGATTTAAAATACCTATTTACATCCTTTTCATTACCGGTCTTATCGCTACATCATGTAGCACAAAAACAGCAGAAACCACGAATGCTCTTCATCCTGTTTATTGTAATCCGATCAATTTAAATTACAATGTCCAATACGCTAAACGCCCAAGACCCGAGTGGAAAGATAAGGGCATCATGGTACGTGAAGGTGCTGATCCTACCATTGTCCTGTTTAAAGACAAGTATTACCTTTTTAGTTCGGTGTCTGATTGCTACTGGTCAAGCGATAACCTTACCGAATGGGGTCCCATTACGCCTACCGATACAGTTAATTTGCCGATCATATTTAATTATGCACCAACCGTTGTCGTTATTAATGACAAAATGTACCTGAAGGATGGTAACGGCGATGGATGCGTTTACAGCACTGAATCGCCCGATGATCCTAATTCATGGAAACCGATGCAAAACAAAGGTTGGCTCAGACCCGACAGCCAGTTTTTCTTAGACGATGATGGTCGCCTATGGAATGTGTATGGTTGTAGCCCTACTGGTTATTTGCATATTCAGGAAATGGACATTGAAACTTTTACCGTAATAGGAAAAACCTACTCTTTCTATATGCCCGATGTGAATAATAGGGGATGGGAACGTGGAAATCGAGATTCCAGAGGTAATAATGAGAATGAATCACATGGTTGGGTAGAAGGAGGTCAGTTGTTCAAGCACAACGGCAAATACTATTTTGTGTATAGTTTGCCCGACTTGAGCAACGCTTATGCAAATGGGGTGTATGTGGCTGATGATATTTTAGGACCATATACCTATCAGCAACATAACCCGGTAACACAAAAACTTACCGGGTTTGCTTCCGGTGCAGCTCACGGACAAATATTCAAAGACAAATACGACAATTGGTGGACTTTAACTTGTCAATCTGTTTGGGCATACGACCGATTTGAACGGCGTATAGGTCTTTTTCCCACTTTTATCGATGATGACGGTACCTTGCATACCGATACGTATTTGGGAGATTATCCAACCTTTGTACCACAACATACATTAAATGACAAAGAACACCTGTGGGCAGGAATGAATTTAATTTCTCATAATAAATCCCTTACAGCCTCCTCTGTCTTAAAAGGACACGAGCCTCTTTTTTGTGTTGATGAAAAGATAGATACCTGGTGGAGTGCAAAGACCAGTGATAAGGGAGAATGGATTAAGATTGATCTTTTTGAACCACATGTTATACAGGGAATTCAGGTGAATTTTGCAGAACAAGACCTTACCATGTTAATTGAAGAAGGTGCATGTATGAAATATTTTATTGAGGGCTCTAATGATAACAAAAAGTGGGAAATGTTATTAGATAAGAGTGAAAACACAAAGGACGTACCTCACGATTTTTCCTCAATTAATAATGATAAAAGCTTTCGATATGTCAAAATCACAAACATCTATACACCCTACGGTGGTAAGTTTGCGCTACGTGGATTGCGCATATTTGGACATGGATTAGAAAAATCCCCTGCTATTTCCCCTCGGTTTACAGTGAAACGAAATAATAATGATCCACGTCAAGCATCGGTAAACTGGGAAGAGGTAGCAGATGCCGATGGTTATATTATACGCTATGGCATAAACAAGAATAAGCTTTACAATAATAATGTAGTTTATCGTGTCAATAGTTATGATATCCGTAGTTTGGACAGAGAAACAGATTATTATATCACAATAGAATCTTTTAACGAAAACGGCGTAACCCGCGGAAAAGAAATAAAATTTATACCCAGCAACACCAAAGGACTTGGGGTGAAAATGATTGAAGCAGAAAGCATAAAGCCATAATCATATGCATAATTGGAAAAAATAATATAAAATGAAATCATCAATAAAATTAATTAGCCGTAGAGTAGGTTTACTGGCTCTTGTGCTGGTAGGTGTTTTTAACTCTTGTAATACTGTTGAGCTTGATACTACAAAGTTTAAGTATACTCTTAACCCGGCATTTCCAAGATTTGATTATTTCTCAGTAGATGCCCTGGGGAAGTCAAAATTAGACAATAGCCCGCTAATATTAGAGGAAATAGAGGGGCAGGTTTTCACATCAAAAACAGATGGATACAACACATCTTATTATTTAGAGGGAAACGAAGAAAAGGCGGCCTGGGAATTTATTCTAACAGAAAGTGGTTTTAACTTAAAATCGAATTTTGTTGAGAACAATGTTCCATGGGAGATTAAGTTTGATCAGCATAAAAATCATATCACGGTACTGGGCATAGTTCCCGATAAGAACAAGATAGAAACACCTTGTGTGATGCACTTGCCCGATATGGGATCTTTTAAAGTTCGTTCAGAACAAGTTGGCATACTTGATTACACTTCCTGCAGGGTGGATGTGCCTAAGAAATTTGTTCAGCTTTCATTTCCGGCTGCCACAAAAGAGCAAAGCACTGTTGAATATAGTTTTGAGATTGCGGCCATTTATCCTGAACTGGATAAGATAAAGGGAGATGCCCGTTTTGACGGTTACCGCCGGAGTTTTATTAATGCGCTTCAGGTGAATCCAAACATAAAGATGCTGGCTAATAACTCATCCAGCGATGCCTGTGGTTTTGTACAATATGGTTATTCCGAGGTTGCTTTACAAGCCCCACCCCTGGTGGATAACCTGAGGGCCATTGATATTGTGGGGATGACACTTGACTCCTATCTCTCCGGGGTGAAATCGTATGGAGAAAAAGGCTATGTCAGTGACCAGATTTTCGAGTCGGATTTGACCGTATGGGGAAACCAAAACGCTTCATTGGATACCTATCCGTCTTTGCTTATAACGGCGTGTAACTACTATAAAGGCACAAAAAATACCAAATGGCTGAAGAAGAATTATCAGGGAATAGAGAATTGGGCCAATGAAATTATTACAAGAGATGCCGACGGCGATGGTTTAATAGAGTATGGCTTTAGTGGTAATTCAGGCACTTGGTCGGGCGATCACCTGATGCGGCCTGCCAACTGGTGGGACTGTGTTGGTTTTGCACATAAAGATGCTTATTCGAATGCCCTGGCTTACCGTGCCATGAAGATGTATGCAGCACTTAATGAAGAGCTGGGGGAAATAGAAAAAGCCAAACAGTACGATGCTTTTGCCGAAAAATTAAAAAGTAATTATTACAATACATTCATCAATCCGGAGACAGGAGTTTTGGCAGGCTGGAAGAGTGAAGACGGTGAACTGCATGATTACTATTTCACCTTTGTTAACGGCATTGCCATTGCTTATGATGTAGTTAGCAAAGAACAAGGGGATAAAATTATGGATAACATTCTGGTAAAGATAAATGAGGTTGGGTTTAGTAATTTTGAATTGGGTTTGCCCGGCCCCCTTATTCCTATTAAAGCCTCTGATTACACCCATCACGATCCTCGTTGGGGAGGCAGCCTGTCGGATGAAACCAATGAAGGGTGGCAACATTATCAAAATGGAGGAACATCGGCCAATTTCATCTATTTTACAATCAGGGCTCTGTATCAATTGGGCCGGATACAGGATGCCGAAAGAATTCTTTTTCCCTTACTAAAAGGGATTGAAGATGGTAATTTCCAGGGCGTGTGTGATGATGGCCAGACAAGAGAATGGCAAACCTGGAATGGAGAATGTACCGGATATGAAGGGTTTCTGGTGGATAGTTACTGGGCCGTACTGGCGGTAGTTGAGAATTTTAAGTGAGATTCCGGTTTTGAAATGAGAACAGGGTTAATTAAGTGAGTTCAAAGTAAATTACCTAACAGGTTTTTTTAATACTTGTTAGGTATTATGTATACAGGTGATTAGATAAAGAGGGAATCTAAAATATTCAGAAGAATAATACACATGAAAAATCAAAGTGGAAACGTCGTCCTACCACTATTAAAAACCGTAGGAGTATTACTCTTGTCATTCTTACTACATGCGAAGGTCGCAGCTCAAGATGAAAAAATGAATATCATCTTTATTCTAGTAGATGACCTTGGATGGATACCGGAGTATATGGCAGCGAATATTATGAAACCCCTAATATTGATAGGTTGGCAAAAATGGGGATGCGTTTTACAAATGCTTACTCTGCCAATCCATTGTGTTCTCCCAGTCGCGCAGCTTTATTGACCGGCCGTTATCCTGCCCGATTTGATTTTACTTCGGCAGCAGGTCATTTGCCGGCTAATCCCGATATGGTGTCAGGGCTATCGGATAAAGGAGCCGATTGGCAAAAAGTAGTAACACCCCATATCCGTAACTACATGCCTTTGGAAGAACGGACCATAGCAGAGGTTCTTAAAGCAGAAGGTTATACCACGGTTCATCTGGGTAAGTGGCACTTGGGCGATGAGGGGTACACCCCTGAAAAACAAGGTTTCGATTATAATATAGGAGGGTACAACCTGGGATGGCCACGTTCATACTTTTCACCTTACAAAAATGAGAAAATAAGTGATGGGCCGGAAGGTGAGCACCTCACAGATAGACTAAGCTCTGATGCTATTGATTTTATAAAGAATAATAGGGAGAAGCCATTCTTTATGAACCTGTGGTATTTTACTGTGCACGATCCCTTTCAGGCTAAAAAGGAATTGGTGGAGAAGTACGAACAAAAGAATGATCCACGGGGTAGGCAGGGCTTTCCGGTAATGGCGGCCATGATCGAGACTTTAGATCAAAATATAGGTAGGCTAACAACTGCCCTAGAAGAAATGGAAATGATGGATAATACCGTTATTATTTTTACCTCGGATAATGGAGGGGTTGAATATGAAGCTTATCAAGGGCAGACACCAACAGATAACTATCCCCTGCGAGATGGTAAAGCAAATGTTCACGAAGGGGGTGTACGCGTACCATGTATCGTTCACTGGCCGGGACAAACGCAAGCGGGAAGTGTGTCAAATCAGGTAATTTCAGGTGTCGACTTTTTTCCTACCCTACTGGATATGGTGAGTGCTGATCAATCAGCGCTTAAAAATGAGATAGACGGAGTTAGCCTTACAGAAGTGTTAAAGTCGGATAAGCCACTCCAAAGAGAGGGTATATTTATAGACTTTCCACATTATACAATTTTCCCATCTAACTACCCTTCGACGGTATTAATAAACGATGAATGGAAATTTATTCGTGTTTATGGACATGCACCCGAAGGTGAAGATTTCTATGAATTGTACCGGATAAATGAAGACATAGAGGAGAACTTTAATGTGGCAGCTTATTACCCAAAAGTGGTAAAGAAATTAGATGCACAAGTTTCTAAACACATTAAAGAAATTGGTCACCATGAACCTAGGGCAAACCCAGCTTTTAATCCTAAAGTCATCAATCCTATGGGTAAAAAATTGAAGGTTGTTAAAAAAGAAAATATAGTAAGCAAATAATATTTTACGCAAATGATTCAAAAATATAACTATCAGATAAATAGCATTATATTGATTCTTTTTCTCTCTGCTTGCGGATATTATGAAACAGCAGAACAAAATGAAAACCCCCTGAATATTGTATTAATCACCCTTGATGACATGGGCTACGGTACCACCGGGGTAGAGGGCTGTTCTGTGCCCGGAATTACGCCTTATATTGATCGGTTTGCATCCGAGGGCATTACTTTTACACACGGATTTGTAATGTCGCCCATGTGCGGACCTTCAAGGGCAGCCATACTTTCAGGACGCTATCCACATTGCAGTGGGATGATGGGACACGGAAAACAACCTCCTGTATTATGGGAAGAGCCTGCAGTTAAAACACCTACTATATCTACCTACCTGCATGATCATGGATATACCACCGGCGCCATATTAAAATTGAGTCGTTCGAAATACATGAACACCTGGGATACCGAATATCACGAGTTTCCTTTTGGAGTGGGCTTTCACGATCGTAATCCAAAATCCTTTTATACCAGAACAAAGGAGTTTATAAATTCTGCGACAAAGAGCAATAAACCCTTTTTTCTTTATGCCAATCCCATTGACCCACACCGTCCCTGGGATAACACGGAGCAGGAAAAAGCAATGCTGGCACAGTGGAATCCGGATAAAAAATATCCGGAGCCATCAAGAAAATATAGCACAGAAGAGATTGAAGTGCCGGAATTTTTATTGGATCTGCCGGATGTAAGAGAAGCATTAGTACCTTATTACAATGCCCTGAACAGGGGAGATGAGTGCGTAGGAAGTATTTTACAGGCCATTGACGACAGTGAAATGCGGGATAACACATTGGTTATCTTCCTTTCGGACCATGGAATGGGAGCCCCCGGTGCTAAAAATACCTTGTATCACGATGGAATCCGTACCCCAATTATTATGCGATGGCCCAAGAAAATCAAAGAAGGTGTGATGGATGATAAATCTATTGTATCGGTGGTTGATTTAGTTCCTACTATATTGGATGCAGCAGGATTACCTTCTCTGGAAGCGATAGAGGGAAAATCCTTCATTGATGTGATACTGGGTAAGTCGGCTAGAACAGAGAGAGCATATGCCTATGCTTCCAGCAACTATAAATCAAATTCTACTCAGGAAGAGTTTTTCCCTCACCGGGCTATTATCGATGAATCCTTTTGTTACATATTCAACGCTTATGTTGTTAGAACAGATGGTAAAAAGAAAAAGGCCAGTGGATGGATGGATGTAGTAAATTCCAGTCTCACAAAAAGCGAAAAACTAAAAAATAAGATTGAATATATGGAGTATCGAGCACCGGAAGAGTTGTTTGATTTAAAGAATGATCCGGGCTGTTGGAACAATCTTGCACAAAATTCTGATTACGCAGATCAAATAAAGGAGTACAGAAAGAAGCTCTTGAAAGAAATGAAAGAGACCGCTGATCCGGAATTATCGGTTTTTGATGATTTTATATCTCAGTAAATTCAATTGGGCTGAAAAATATTATGATTAGTCATTGTAATGCAAGTTAGTTTGTCAGGAAACAATGATGAAAAGCAAAGAATGACGTTGCGAAAATTTGAAATTGTCAAATAAAAGCACTCGTCCTATTCCGTGAATGTAAATGTCCTTCATTTAAAACCTTACTTCTAAGAAGTAGGATGCTGATTTTGCTGATTTAATAATGGATGATTGTATGACTTTCTAGCGCCTCTCTCTCTAAAATATTCTTAATCTCAAGAGTGGATAAGTCTAAAAAGAATGATTTTCAAATAAAGCGTAATGATTTTCAAATAGAAAAAGACATTATTGAGAGTTTATTTGTAAGCTGATACATAAAATAAGGTTCATGTTGAAATTAATCCTTGGGACATTCTTTGTTGGTGTTTGTATACTCGTTCAGGTAAAAGCTGAGATTACGATGCCAGTTGCTTTTGGCAATGGGATGGTGCTACAACGCGACATGCCTGTTCGTATTTTTGGGCAGGCAAGCGATGGAGCTTACATAACAGTTCGATTCAATGGTCAGGAAAAAACAGTCACAGCGCAGAATAGAGAGTGGATGCTTAGCTTAGATGCGATGTCTGCAGGTGGTCCATATGAACTAACTATTTCAGGGGATGGCACAGCAATCACCTATACCGATGTGATGGTAGGAGAAGTCTGGGTAGCAGGTGGGCAATCCAACATGAACTTTGAGTTGGCATGGAGTACTAATTTTGAAGCAGATTTACCTTCAACAGAAAATCCAAATCTGCGCTTCATGAAAATTCCCGTCACTGAATTTGGTGAAATAGACAGGGTTGGCTTGGTGTGGAAAAATTTTGATCCTCAATCAGTCAGGGAGTTTTCTGCTGTTTCCTACTATTTTGCTACTGAACTGCAAAAACGCTTGGGTGTTACAGTTGGTATTATTGGAAGCTATCGTGGTGCGACATGGAATGAAAATTGGATGACACGTGAATCAATAGAGAGTGAACCTGCCTTACAATATTTACTGGATGATTATGAAACTGAATATGCAAAATTTGAAGATGAGGCAGCTTATGAGGCGGCCTATCAGCAGTTTTTGATTGACTTGCAGGAATGGGAAGATAATGGAGGTTGGTCAAGTGGAGCAAGACCCATGGCTCCTATGGGTCCCAAAGCTTATCAGCGTCCATCGGGTTTATACGAGTGTATGATCAAACCCTTACAACCCTACACCATCAAAGGATGTATATGGTACCAGGGCGAAGGCAATGCCGGGCGATACGATGAGTTTATGACTTTATTCCCAGCTTTTATAAAAGGGTGGAGAGATACATGGCAGCTGCCTGATCTACCGTTTTACTTTGTTCAGCTGCCTGGTTATGGCGAAGGTCAAACCTGGCCACAGTTCAGGCAGGCGCAGTTTGAATGTTGGAAAAGACTGGACCATTGTGGTATGGTGGTCGCCGAAGGTGCCGGTGATGAAGCTGATATTCATCCAAAAGTAAAGAAGCCAATTGGCGAACGTCTTGCCATTGCAGTATCTGCCGGGGTGTATGGGCAGAATCATATCCCTTATGGCCCGGCATACAAGTCTGTTGAATTCCAAAATGGTAAAGCGACCATCTTCTTTGACTATTCAGGAAGTGGTCTGGTATTAAATAAAGAAAATAGCAGCTCTTTTGAGATTGCAGGGGAGGATAAGGTCTTTAAAGAGGCTCAGACAACGATAAATGGCAGTGAGCTTATTTTATGGAACGATGCCATTGGTGATCCTAAATATGTACGTTATGCTTATAGTCCATTTCCAGAGATGGTTCTGTTTAATCAGGAAGGATTACCTGCTTCTCCTTTTACAATCCTGGTTGGAAGTTCACATGTAAACAGTGCAGGAGAACTTTAAAGAAGGTGATATTATAAAGCAATTTATAAAAAAAAACTTAAAGATATTGATACATTATGAAAACAAAAATGAAATCAATTAGCCGTTTAGCAGCTTTATTGTCTGTTGCTTTGATGGGAGTTTTTAACTCTTGTAACTCTGTTAAACCTGATACTACAAAATTCAAGTATGCTCTTCATCCCGAATTTCCAAGGTTTGAGTATTTATCAGTAGATGCCCTTGGTAAATCCAAGCTCGATAACAGTCCTCTAATTCTGGATGATATCAAAGGTCAATCCTTTGTTTCAAAAACAAAAGGAACAAGTACCTCCTATTATATGCCTGATAATGATAAAAAAGCTGCCTGGGAATTTATCCTGACAGATAAGGGATTTATCTTAAAATCAAATTTTGTTGAGAATAATGTGCCATGGGAGATTAAGTTTGATCAGCATAAAAATCACATGACGGTTTTGGGACTTATTCCTGAGAAAAATAAAGTAAAAACTCCCTGTGTGATGCACCTGCCTGATATGGGTTCCTTTAAAGTTCGTTCGCAACAGGTGGGGCTTCTTGATTATACCTCCTGCAGGGTGGATGTGCCACTTAACTATGTGCAGATCTCCTTTCCGGCAGCTACCAAAGAACAGGGTACGGTTGAATATAGCTTTGAGATTGCCAGTATCTTTCCGGAATTAGATAAAATTGCAGGAGACGCCCGTTTTGATGGCTATCGCAGGGCTTTTATCAATACTTTACAGGTGAATCCGAATATCCAGATGCTGGCTAATAACTCCTCGAGCGATGCTTGTGGCTTTGTACAATATGGTTATTCGGAGGTAGCCCTGCAAACCCCCGAACTGGTGGATGGCTTAAAGGCCATTGATCTCGTAGGTATGACACTGGATACTTACTTGTCAGGACAAAAAGCTTATGGCATGCGTGGCTACGACAGCGATTGGATTTTCGAGTCGGAACTGACCAACTGGGGCAATCAAAATGCTTCACTGGACACCTATCCTTCTTTGCTGATCACAGCCTGTAATTATATTAATGGTACAAAAAATTTCCAATGGTTGAAGGATAACTATCAGGGAATAGAGCATTGGGCCAACGAAATATTGTTAAGAGATGCCGATGGTGATGGTTTGATAGAGTATGGCTTCAGTGGCAACTCCGGCACCTGGTCGGGCGACCACCTCATGCGACCTGCCAACTGGTGGGACTGCATAGGTTTCGGACACAAAGATGCCTATTCCAATGCCTTGGCTTATCGTGCCATGAAAATGTATGCACAAGTAAATGAAGAGCTGGGGCAAACAGAAAAGGCCAAACAGTATGATGCTTTTGCTGAGAAATTAAAAAGCAATTATTACAACACCTTCATCAATCCTGAAACGGGAGTGTTAGGGGGCTGGAAGAGTGAAGATGGCAAGCTCCACGATTACTATTTTACATTTGTTAATGGCATTGCGGTAGCTTATGACCTGGTTACTAAAGATCAGGGGGATAATATGATGGATAACATCCTGGCAAAGATGGATGAAGTAGGTTTTAGTAATTTTGAATTGGGAATACCCGGTAATCTAATTCCTGTAACCGCTTCAGACTATACCCATCACGACCCACGCTGGGGGGGCAGCCTGTCAGATGAAACCAACGAGGGATGGCAACATTATGAGAATGGTGGTACTTCAGGTAACTATGAGTACTTCACCCTTAGAGCATTATACCGTTTAGGACGTAAAGCAGATGCAGAACGACTTATGTTCCCACTTCTAAAGGGTTTTGAAGACGGTAACTTTCAGGGAGTAGGAGAAAATGGAATGTCTAAAGACTGGCGAACCTGGGACGGAGAGTGTTTTGGGTACGAAGGTTACTTGGTTGATAATTACTGGGGAGTACTTGCCGTAGTTGAGAATTATAAGTAAGACTCTTTAACCCAGATTATGTAATTGCTTTTTAAATTCATAATCTGGGTTTATCATATTTGATTATAACACAAAAAAGATTATGAATTCAAAAGAAAGATTTCAAAAAACGATAAATAGAGAGACTCCTGACAGAGCACCATTATATGTTTCTGTTACACCTCAGGTAGCACTAAAGTTATGCAACAAGCTAAATGAACCTTATCAAGAGCCTCTAGATTCCATGTTATCCACACGGGCATCACACATGGATCTGATTGCAAAGTTAGGTGCAGATGCAGTAGGAATTACCGTATGCGCGCCCATTAATAATCCTACCATTGAACTTGGGGACAGTATTATTAAAAATGAGTGGGGCATGATATTTAAAGATACCGGTAAATATAATGAGTTTCATGAATTCCCGTTGGCCCATGCGCAAACCGCAAAAGATATTGAAGAGTATGGTTTTCCTGATCCATTTGCAATAGGGCGTTGGGATGCTGCACAAAAAACGATTGATAAATACGGAAAGACACACGGTATAATAGCTGATTTAGAAACCACATTATTTGAAACAGCCTGGTACCTGGTTGGGTTGGAGAAATTCATGATGGATATGATGATGGAGGCAGACTACATTAATCCATTACTTGATAAAATTCAATTCATCCATACCGAATACGGGAAGAAATTGATTGAGCTCGGAGCCGATGTGTTATGGTGTGGCGATGATTTTGGCTCGCAAACAAGTTTGATGATGGATCCTGACTCTTTTAGAAGATATTTTAAGCCGCGTATAAAAGCGATGTTTGCTGAGTTTAAGAACGTGAATCCAAACATTAAGCTTGCCTGGCATTCCTGTGGAGCCATTAAAACTATTATTCCTGATTTTATTGAAGTCGGTTTAGATATATTAAATCCTATTCAGCCCTTGGCTACAGGTATGGAGCCGCAAGAACTAAAAGACACATTTGGGAAAGAGCTTATTTTCTTTGGAGGAATGTGTGTACAGGATTTATTGCCCAATGGTACACCAGAAGAGATTAAAGCAGAGGCCATCAGAAGAGCTGGAATACTTGGTAAAGATGGAGGATATATCATAGCCCCGGCCCATAATATTCAGGAAGACACTTCCGTAGAGAATATATTGGCATTATTTGAGGTCGTAAAGCAGATGTAAAATAAAAGTAAAGGAATTAAAGACCTGAAAGGTCTACGATAGAATAAATAGAGTATATGAAAACAGTATTTTCAGTACTTTTGGTAGTACAGGCAGTGTTTTTCACTGCTTGCACGACCAAAAAACATACTAAAGAAAAACCTAATATCATTTTTATTTTTACAGATGATCATGCCTCACAAGCTATCAGCGCTTATGGTGGTATTCTGGCAGATGTAGCACCCACGCCAAATTTGGACAAACTGGCCAACGAAGGAATGTTATTTAAGCGATGCATGGTCACCAATTCTATTTGTGGACCAAGCAGAGCAGCCATACTTACAGGTAAACACAGTCATGCCAATGGTTTTTATCAAAATGAAAACACCGTTTTTGATGGACAACAATTTACCTTTCCTAAAGCTTTGCAAGCAAGCGGTTATCAAACTGGAGTCGTTGGCAAGTGGCATTTAGGAGGTAAGCCCACCGGTTTTGATTATTGGGAGATATTACCGGGACAAGGTGCCTATTACAATCCTGATTTCATTACAACAGATGGAACATACAGAGAGGTTGGTTATGTTACCGATATAGTAACTGACAAAGCTAAGAAATGGCTTGAGGGCCGTGATAAAAACAAACCTTTTATGTTGATGGTGCAACATAAAGCTCCGCATCGTAACTGGATGCCGGCAGAAAGGCACTTATCAGCATTTGATGATGTAAGCATTCCGGAACCGACTACTCTTTTTGATGATTATGATGGACGGGGTACTGCAGCGCGTGATCAGGATATGTCTATTGAATATACAATGGATATGGGAAAGGACCTTAAAGTAAATAGCTTAGAACTTGATAATAGATTGTCAACATTGTTAAATCGAATGAATGAAAATCAACGCGCTGCATGGGATAAATCTTACGAACCTAAAAATAATTCCTTTGTTGAGGCAGAATTGTCGGGAAATGATTTAGTAAGATGGAAATATCAGCGTTACATAAAAGACTATTTGCGTTGTATAAAGGCAGTTGATGAAAGTGTAGGCGAGTTAAAAGCATATCTTGAAGCGAACGGTTTAGATAAAAACACCATTATTGTTTATTCTTCCGATCAGGGATTTTACCTTGGAGAGCATGGCTGGTTTGATAAACGATTTATGTATGATGAGTCGTATCGTACCCCTCTTATTGTAAAATGGCCTGGAGTGATCAAAGGCGCTTCAATAAACTCCGATTTGGTGTCGAACCTTGATTTTGCATCTACATTTTTGGAAATGGCCGGAACCACTATTCCTGATGAAGTTCAGGGAGAGAGTTTAGTGCCGTTATTAAAGGGTCATACCCCGGACAGCTGGCGGAAAAGTTTATATTACCATTATTATGAATATCCGGGTTGGCATATGGTGCACAGACATGAAGGAGCCTATGATGGACGTTATAAATTAATGAATTTCTATGATTTAAATGAATGGGAATTGTATGATTTAGAAACAGATCCGAATGAAATGAAAAATCAAATCAATAATCCTGAATATGCGAATGTTGTGAAAGTCATGAGAGCAGAACTCAATAAGCTGAGAACTCAGTACAAGGTGCCAGAAAACCAACCTCAATATGTTTCAAATCCTGATATGCGTTATCATTCTGAAACCATGCGTAAAAGGGCATTAACGCATTAAGAAATTATTCATTAAAATTGAAAGGGAGGCTGTTATGTATTCAAACAGCCTCTTGTTTTATTGATATCGTTTTATCAGGTTGATAATAAGTATACCCTAATACAAATTATACGTATATCTGCTATTTTTTTTAAAAAAGCAGATTTAAAGATTTGTATTTAGGCCAGTATTCCTTAATTCCGACGGATTATACCCCATTTTCTTCTTAAACAGTCGACTGAAGTAATGAATGCTTTGAAAGCCCAAATCATAGCTAATTTCTTTTATACTTTGATTGGTCGTTAAAATGAGCTCTTTAGCACGCATTAGTTTTAGTTCAAGATGGTATTGATGTGGCGAAATCCCTGTGTATTTCTTAAACACCTTTCTGAAATAGGCATAACCAACATGATTGTCTTCAGCAAGCTTTTCTAGATCAACTTCACCTTCAGTATGTTTTCGCATGTAAAAGCGGGCCTGCTGAATTAATTTTTCAATCGGTTTGCCCGAAAAGTTGCGTTGTTTTTGCCAGGCAACAATGTAGCCCAATAGTTTTATGATCATTCCCGCGGCTATGTGCTGGTTACCAGGGTCTTCATGTTGTGCTAGTTCGAATATTTTGTAATAGGTATCGATAAAGTCTTCACGTACACCGCAATATATAACTGACTGACCATGAAGTATTTGATTATCCTGTAAAAAATGATTGGCAAATACGCCGTCAAATCCAATGTAATGTTCTGTCCATCCCTGACTTTTAACCGGTTTATAACGATGCCATTCCCCTTTCCGGATAATCATAAGCGAACCGGGTTTTACAACGAATTTACCCCTGGTGTTTTCCAAAATACCTTTCCCTTCTGTGATGTAATTAATTTGATATTCGTTAAGCGTGCGCCCTTGATTCCATGGGTAGTAATAGCCGCTGGGGTGTTCGCGAGATGGATAAATTGTACCAGGAGCAACAGATGATTTACCTGCTACATTCAGAAATAGTCCCCAGCTTTTATCTTCCTCACTTGCTGTAAGGTATTTAAAAAAGTCTTTCATTATTGGTCCAAAAAGTGCAAGTTAAATCCCATTTTGTGCATTGATATGCGTTGTATGCCAAGTTAGTTTTGTGTCGTGCTTATTACAAAATAAGTCAAAAGAATCTACATAGTAACTAACTAAATACAAAACAATGCAAGCATTATTAGGAATTCTCTTTCATTCATTGGGTGGCGCATCATCCGGAAGCTGGTATATGCCATATAACCTGGTTAAAAAGTGGCGTTGGGAAATATATTGGATTGTTGGTGGTCTCTTTTCGTGGTTGATAATGCCATACCTGGCAACGGCCTTAACTTCACCCGGTTGGCAGCAGATTTTATCCGAGACAGACACGTCAACCATCAGCCTTACCTATACCTTAGGTGCCTTATGGGGCATTGGTGGTCTGACTTATGGTTTGGGAATCCGCTATTTGGGAATGTCTTTAGGTAATTCAGTCTTACTTGGTATTACTTCACTGGTAGGCTCTTTGGGTTTGCCACTTCTGCGTAATGTAGGTGGTTTAGGTGAGGTTTTGCCAGCAGGTGATTCCTTTACTGATATGCTTTCATCGACCAGTGGCCAAATTATTTTGTGTGGTATCCTCGTGCTTCTGGTTGGGATTATTTTATGTGGCAAAGCAGGTCTGATGAAAGACAAGGAACTTTCTGATGTAAGAGAAGGTGTTAACAGTGAATTTAAGCTCACTACAGGTTTAATAATAGCTTTAGTTTCAGGTGTTTTAAGTGCTTTCTTCAGTTTTGGTATCGATGCAGGTAAAGAAATGGGTGAAGCCGTACGGGAGATTGCCGTGTCAAATAATTTTTCGTTTGTCAGCGATGGTAAATACCTGTTTGAAAACAATATCATCTTCTTGGTTATTTTATGGGGAGGTCTAACAACTAACCTGATTTGGAGTCTTGTCTTAATTATTAAAAATAAGACAGGTGGAGATTTTGTTGATGCCAAAACACCCTTGTTAAAGAATTACCTGTTTTGTGCATTGGCGGGTACCACCTGGTTTTTACAATTCTTCTTCTATGGAATGGGAGAGACCAAGATTGGCAACGGCGCAAGTTCATGGATTTTGCACATGTCCACCATTATTCTTACCGCTAATTTCTGGGGCTTCTATCGTAAGGAGTGGGCAGGCGTTTCAAAAAAGACCAAAGCTACTATTTACTGGGGCATTGGTTTGATCCTATTATCCGTCATCATTATGGGGATTGCCAAAGCTGATTTTGTGAACTAGTTGGCTGTTAGTTTGAAGTGTATTTATAGAGAAAGAAAACAATATTAAAATGACAAATAAAGAATTAATTACAAAGGCCTACGAATTGGCCAAAGAGCAATATGCTGCTATTGGCGTAGATACGGAAGCGGTTTTAAAGAGAATTAACGAGGTTCAAATCAGTCTTCACTGTTGGCAAACAGATGATGTGTCAGGTACAGAAAATCCTGATGGTCAGCTTTCAGGCGGTATTCAGGCAACAGGCAATTACCCTGGTAAGGCGCGTAATGCTCAGGAAATTATGGCCGACCTGGAAAAGGTAATGTCATTGCTGCCTGGTAAGCAGCGTGTGAACGTACATGCTTTGTATGGTGATTTCTCTGAAGGAATGGTTGATAGAGATGCCATTAGTGTTAAACAGTTTCAGGGGTGGATTGACTGGTGTAAGAAGCAGGGTATTGGTATGGACTTTAATGGTTCGTTCTTCTCACATCCAAAGGCTGACAGTGGTTTTACTTTGTCATCGAAAGATGAAGATGTGCGTCAATTTTGGGTAGAGCACTTAAAGCGTTCTCGAGAAATTGCTGCTGAAATAGGTAAGCAATTGGGAACACCTTGTGTATTGAATACCTGGATACCTGATGGTTCAAAAGATACACCAATTGACCGCAACGGGATGCGTGCTCAGTTAACCAAGTCGCTTGATGAGGGTTTAGCACAAGAGTTTTCAAAGGAACATATGAAGGATGCCATTGAGAGTAAGGTGTTTGGCATCGGTGCTGAGTCCATGACTGTTGGTTCTCACGATTACTATTTGGGATATGCCATTAAAAACAACAAGATGATTTGTCTGGATAATGGGCATTTTCATCCAACCGAAGTAGTTGGAGATAAGATTTCTTCTTGTCTGCAGTTTGTTGATGAGGTATTGCTACACGTTACACGTCCAATCCGCTGGGACTCTGATCATGTAGTAACATTAAATGAAGAAGTGCAATTAATTGCATCTGAGATTGTGCGTAACAATTTTATTGACCGCGTCAATGTGGGGCTTGATTTCTTCGATGCATCCATTAACCGTATTGGTGCATATGTAGTGGGTACGCGAGCAGCACAGAAAGCCTTTATGATTGCCATGTTAGAACCGACTTCTGCACTTGTAGGATACGAAGAAAACGGGCAGAATTTCGAGCGTTTAGCTCTTTTGGAAGAATTAAAAACGAAGCCATTTGGTGCTGTTTGGGATTACTATTGCTTACAGGAAGGCGTGCCTGTTGGCGAAGATATTATTGCTGAGGTACAGGCTTACGAAAAAGAAGTACTTACAAACAGATAAGTTGTGAATGATGATAAAGTGGATGCCTGAAGTTCTCAATGGGTATCCACTTCTTTTATTTAAATCCTATGGAAAACCTTAATCAGTTAATAGAAATATCCCGTCAGTTTGGGACTAATCCCGACTATATTATCGCGGGAGGTGGTAACAGCTCCTATAAAGATGATGAAAGGATGTGGGTTAAAGCCAGTGGCACCTCAATGGGTGTTATCGACAAAGACGGTTTTGTTTGTCTGGACCGACATAAGATGAAAGTCATATCGGAGCGTCATTATAGTGCTAATCCCAGTCAGAGAGAAGAAGAAGTGAAGCAGGATCTGCATAATGCCATTTTGTACCCTGAAGGAAAGCGACCTTCGGTGGAAGCTTCCATGCATGAAATTATTCCTTTTGCATATGTCATGCATACTCATCCGACTTTAGTTAACGGTGTTTTGTGCGCGCAGAACTCCAGACAAGTTATTCAGGAGCTGTTTGGCGATGATGTGGTCTATTTGCCCTATACTGATCCGGGCTATGTACTGTTTAAAGATGTAGAGGAGGCACTTAATGTCTTTAGAAACGAAAAAGGGAAGGATGCACAAATTATCTTCCTCGAGAACCATGGTGTTTTTGTTAGAGCAGATAGCTGCGAGGAGGTAAAGAATATTTATAAGTTGATTGAAGAAAAGATTAACGGCGCACTCTTAAGTGCCTTAAATGCAGAAAACAATAATGAGGTTTCTGAATTAGAGACTTTAGCAGAATCACTTTCTAAAGTTATAGGTGGAGAAGTTCAGCACTTTGTTTGCGACCAAAGCCTTTTATCACGTTCTTTTGTAGAGAATGAATCTACCTTTCCTCCTGTTTCTATTCCCTTTACACCTGATAACATTGTCTATTGCAAGTCAAAATATTTGTACCTGTCCAATGGTGATAATTATGAGGATAGAGTGAGAGATTTCACCGCTCGCTTTGACTATGCACCAAAGTTAATTGCCATTGAGGGCAAAGGACTAATAGCTCTTGAAGAGAGTCAGAAGTCTGCACAAATTGTGATGGATGTGTTTAAAGATATGATGAAGGTAGCCCGATTAACAGAATCATTCGGTGGGGCTCGGCCAATGACACCCGAGCAGATTGAATTTATTGATAACTGGGAGGTGGAGAACTATCGTCGTCAAATGTCGAAACAAAGCTAAGTGATGGAAAAACAAAATGTAATCGCCGTATTTGACATTGGTAAAACCAATAAAAAGCTACTTCTGTTTGATGAACAGATGAAGGTGGTTGAGCAAAGAGAAGATAAATTCCCTACAACGACCGATGAAGATGGTTTTGAGTGTGATGATATTGAGATAATTGAACAATGGCTAATGTTCAGTATTAAGAATCTTCTTAAAGAAGGAAAATACAGTGTTAAAGCACTTAATTTTTCGACTTATGGAGCTTCATTGGCCTTCCTAAACAAAGAAGGAGAGCGACTCACACCCATTTATAATTATCTGAAGGAGATTGATACATCTATTCAAGATAAATTATTTGAACGCTATGGGGGAGAATCTGAGTTTTGCCGCCAAACAGCCAGTCCCGCACTGGGTTTGATGTTAAATTCCGGTATTCAATTACTATGGTTTAAACAAAAATATCCTGAGTTGGCTAAGGAGGTAGAGGCGGTATTGCATTTTCCGCAATACCTGTCTTACCTCTTTACCAACAAAATAAGCTCTGAGCCCACTTCTATTGGTTGTCATACGTTTATGTGGGACTTTGATAATATGCAATATCATCGCTGGGTAAAAGATGAAGGGCTAAAGCTTCCTGAGCCTGTTAATAATGATACGGTTTATCCTGCTATTGTTAAAGGTAAAGAAATAAAAACGGGTGTAGGTATTCACGATAGTTCAGCCTCACTGGTTCCTTATATTGATAATTCCAAAGATAAATTCATTTTGGTTTCCACAGGTACCTGGTGTATAAGTATGAATCCATATAATGATGAGCCATTAACAAGTGAACAGTTAATGAGTGATTGCTTGTGTTTCCTCACTCCCCAAAAACAGCAGGTTAAATCATCGCGTTTGTTTATGGGGTATTTCCACGAGAAATTAGTTGAGAAGCTAAATGTTCACTTTGGTGCTGACGCGGATTATTTCAAAACAATTCCTTATCAGCCTGAACTTATTCAGTTGCTTAAAAATAAATATCAAGATGCAAAATGCTTCTTTCCATTAGGAATAAAAGGATTTGATGAAGGCATCAATGAGATTGATTTATCCGGGTTTAAGGATTTTGATGAAGCTTATACACAAATGGTAATTGAATTAACCAGTCTGTGTATTGAGTCCATCGCCTTAATCATACCAGAAAATGATGAAACAGAAGTACTATATGTGTCAGGCGGATTTGCCCGAAATCCAATCTATATAAAGCTATTAGCTGATCATTTTTCGAGTAAAAAGGTGTTTACTTCAGAAATAGATAATGCCAGTGCCTTAGGTGCGGCATTGGTAATTGCAGATCAACTGGATGGCTTTGATAAAACAAAAATACAGCTGACATAAAAATAGTAAATCACAAAAGGGTGAACTAGACAAGAAAAACAAAAACTAATGAACGTTTCAAGAAAAATTTATTTGCCTCCTTTGAGCATTGTGGGGCCGGAATCATTAAAAGAATTAGAAGAGGAATTTAGATCAAGAGGATTTAAAAAAGCGTTATTGGTAACAGACAATATTTTGCTTGAAATAGGCCTGGTTGAAGAAGTGGAAAAAATACTTAAAGTAGCTGGACTGGACTATGTTATTTTTAGTGATGTAGATCAAAATCCAACAGTCAGGAATGTGGATAATGGTTTGGCTGTTCTTAAGAATAATGCTTGTGATTGTATCATTACATTAGGAGGTGGTTCACCTCAGGATTGTGGTAAAGCAATTGGTATATTAGCAAGCAATGGTGGGGCTATCGAGGACTACGAGGGTATTCATATTTCTAAAAAGAAATCATTACCAATTATCGCAATTAATACCACCGCAGGCACGGCCAGTGAAATAACCATTAATTATGTTATTACAGATGAAAAGCGTAAAGTAAAGATGGTAATGGTAGATAAAAACTGTTTGGTCGATATTGCTGTCAATGACCCACTGTTAATGTTGAATAAACCTGCCGCATTAACTGCTGCAACCGGTATGGATGCATTAACACATGCCATTGAAGCCTATGTGACTGCAGGTGCCTACGAATGGTCTGATGCACTTGCTATTAAAGCCATTAAATTGATTGGAGAAAGTCTGCGCGATGCAGTTAAGGATGGTAAGAATGTTGAAGCACGCAGTAAAATGGCATGGGGACAGTTTATTGCCGGGCAGGCATTTTCGAATTGTGGTCTTGGTTACGTGCATTCAATGGCACACCAGCTGGGCGGCTTTTATAATTTACCTCATGGTGTTTGCAATGCCGTTTTACTTCCTTATGTAGAAGAATTTAATGCCGATGTTTGTGGCGAAAAATTTAGAGACATTGCAGAAGCATTAGGAGAAGATACCACCGGTATGACTACTGAGGAGGCTAACAAAGCAGCTATTAATGCCATTAAAAAGCTTTCTGATGATGTAGGTATCCCTGGTGGATTAAAAGAGCTAGGAGTAGATGAAAAAGATATCGAACTGATGTCTAAAAATGCCTTGTTAGACGTTTGTGCAGGAGGTAATCCTAAAAACATGACTCTGGAAGATACGATTAGTATTTATAAAGCGGCTTTATAGAATAATCTGGATTTTATTTTAATAGTTACAATGAAGCAATTAGATGTAAAAATGATGCACCCCAAGGTGCAGATTACAAAGGTGATCAGTAGAATATATAAAAATGGAATGACGACCACCTCAGGAGGTAACATATCCATTAAGGATGAGAATGGAGATATATGGGTCACGCCTTCTGCTATAGATAAGGGTACATTGACTGAAAAGGATATTATTTGTGTGAAAAAGGATGGAACCATAATTGGTAATCACAAACCTTCATCTGAGTTTCCTTTTCATAAAGCCATTTACGATGTTCGTCCTGAGATTAAGGCAGTGATTCATGCGCATCCACCGGCATTAGTGTCATTCAGTATCGTCAGGGATATTCCTGATACCAATGTCATTCCTCAAGCCAAAGAAATCTGCGGTTCTATTGGTTATGCCCCATACGGAATGCCGGGTAGTGAGGAGTTGGGCGAAAAAATTGCTGCGCAGTTTAAAGGAAGTAACAACATGGCCGTTATCATGGAGAACCACGGCACTGTTTTGGGAGGTTCGGATTTGCTGGATGCATATACGCGATTTGAGACTTTGGAGTTTTGCGCCCGTACTATCATAAATGCTAAAACGATTGGTGAGCCGGTTTACTTGACAGATGCGCAAATAGAAAAATTTGAATCGCAAGTTCCCCATGATATTGCTAGAAATGAGGATGTATCATATCAATCGGATGAACGTGAAATACGTCAGGAGATATGTAATATTGTTCGTCGGGCTTGTGATCAGGGACTAATGATCAGTTCATACGGAACCGTTTCAGTACGATGGAAAGATAATGACTTTCTGATTACACCTCCTCATGTGGCCCGTTGGGATATTATGCCGGAGGATATAGTTCAGATACAAGGAGGAAAAGCTGAGCCGGAAAAAACGCCAAGTCGATCGGCAGCTCTTCATCAAAAGATCTATGAGTTAAATCCTCATATTAACTCTATTATATTAACACAGCCACCTTACCTGATGGCCTATGGTACAACAGGTGTGAAGTTTGATGTACGAACCATTCCTGAGAGTTGGATTTTTCTACAAGATGTTCCTTGTTTGCCATTTGGTGTTCATTTCAAAGGAGATAAAACCATACCTGAATTGTTAAGTGAATCGGTGCCTTCTGTTTTGATTGCGAATGATTCTTTCTTGGTGACTGGTGATAAACTGTTGCAAACCTTCGACCGCCTTGAAGTTGCAGAATTCAGTGCCAAGTCATTGGTGATGGGTGCTCCATTGGGTAAACTATTCCCCATTAATGATGAACAGGTTGAGGCATTACGAGAGAAGTTTTTAGGGTGATTTATTATTGGATTACAGTTTAGGGTGTAATTTGCAATGGAAGAAGATTTTAAATTGATATTCTAGATTTTTATTTATGATGAAATGAAAGGCAAGATCTATATTATAAAGGAGCTACCTACAAAATTAATGCAATCATTTTGGCTTATTTAATATGAATGAAGGAGAAGAGAGTTAGAAAGCTGTCTTCTCCTATTCCTTAAAAAGTTCCGTACAAACCATAATCCGTTGTATTACAAAATACCTGACTGTAAAAGTAAAAACCTTCTTTGTTGGTTTCCATTTTTCGGTCTAGTCGTAAAATGGGATGTCCGGGTTTTACATTAAAGTATTTCTGAAGTTTTTCATCAGCGGTAATGGCCATTAATTTTTGTTCGCCTCCCAACACCTCAATTTGGTAGGCAGTTCGCATAATTTCAAAGAGGGAGCGATTCTCGAAATTCCGGTTGGTAAAACGTGGCAAATTAATATTAGGAATCAGTGTAATGTCATAAAAAATTGGCTGTTTGTTCATAATGCGTAATCGCTCCAATTGGTAACAACCCACTTGTTTTTCAAAGTCGTGGAGTGGAAAATCAAAAGCCCTCTCACACTGAATTAAAATTGGCTTTACAACCAGTTTAGTCTCCAAATTATCTTTGCCAATAGCCGATGTGGTGCCCGATAATGATAAAATACCTACGCCCTGGGGTTGCCCTTGTACAATACTGCCTTTTCCCTGCTTTTTTCTGATGTACCCTTCGTGTACTAACCTGTCCAGTGCTTTTCTGACTGTTGGCCGTGTCACCTGGTGGGCGGTGCATAGTTCATTTTCCGACGGAAGAATATCGCCTTTGTTATACAGCCCATCAGTAATGTGTTTGCGAAGTTGCTCGTATAATTTTTTATAAGGAGGTAGTTCGTTGTTTCTAGTCATGCTTAAGATTTGTTGTAAAGATAAGTAGTTTTAAATGTATATACAAGTAGCTTGTAAAGGGTATTAAAAATAAGATAATGAAGCTTTTAATATATTTTCATTAATTAACTTGTATACACAAGTGCTTGTAGTTAGTTTTGTTTTAAACAAAAACGAATCATGGCTAACGCAATCATTATGCCCCGACAAGGGCAATCCGTAGAATCCTGCATATTTACCGACTGGTATAAACAAGTGGGAGATGAAATAAAGAAAGGAGATATACTATTTGCTTACGAAACCGATAAAGCATCTTTTGAGCAGGAAGCTGAAGAAGATGGTGTTTTATTGGCCACCTTTTGTGAGGCGGGAGATGAAATTCCCGTTCTTCAGAATATTGGTGTGATAGGATTGGCAGGGGAGGATATCAGCTCGTTCCAGAGTGGAGGTGCCACTGAAGAAGTGGTAGGAGCCACAAAAGAAGTTGTTGAGGAGAAAAAAGAGGAGACTCAACAAGAAGTTGTACTCAAAGATCGTGATGAGGATGAAAAAATTAAGATTTCGCCTCGAGCCAGAAAATTAGCCAATGTAGAAGTAGTGCCTTATGAGAAAATAGAAGGTTCAGGTCCTGAAGGTCGCATCATTGTGCGTGACATTGAAGCGTATTTAGCTTCCACTCCAAAAACAACACCTTTGGCAAAGCAGGTGATGAAGGAAGAAGGGCTTCAGGTAAGTTCAAATGGCAGTGGATTAGATGGAATGGTAAAAGCAACTGATTTATCTGTTAACCCTGTTTACTCCAATGATTTTGAGATTAAGAAATTACCAAATATTCGTAAGCTAATTGCCAAGGCAATGCATGCGTCATTGCAAAATTCTGCACAGCTAACACACCATTTGGGGGCTGATGCTCGTCGTTTACTCGAACTGCGAAAACAAGTGAAAGCAACAGAGGGTGTACCAAATATTACCATCAACGATATGGTGTGTTTTGCAGTTGTTAAGGCATTAAAACAGTTTCCGGATGCCAATGCGCACTTTTTGGGCGATAGCGTTAAGTACTTTAATAAGGTGCATTTAGGTTTGGCGGTAGATACGGACCGTGGTCTGATGGTGCCTGTTATTAAAAATGCCGATGATTTGTCAATTAGCGGCTTGTCCAATCAGTTTAAAGAGGTGGCTGAGTCTTGCCGTCAGGGAAGTATCGACCCTGAATTATTGTCTTCCGAAGCAGCTTCGTTCACCGTGTCAAACCTTGGTAATTATGGCGTTGAAATGTTTACACCGGTGATCAACTTACCACAGGTGGCCATTTTAGGAGTGAATACCATTGTGCCTCGTCCGGCCGATTTAGGCGGAGGTTCCTATGGTTTTGTGCCTTATATGGGCTTGAGTTTAACATACGATCACCAGGCGTTGGACGGCGGACTGGCAACACGTTTCTTAAAACAAATTGCCATTGAAATTGAGAACCTTTCAATCGACTTTTAGGCTATGGAAAAGAACTATGATTTAGCAATAATAGGTGGCGGGCCAGCTGGTTATGTGGCTGCTGAGCGTGCCGGAGCCAAAGGTCTTAAGGTAGTGCTTTTTGAGAAGAAAGAGTTAGGAGGCGTGTGTCTCAATGAAGGTTGTATGCCAACTAAAACTTTACTGTATAGTGCCAAACTGTACGATAACGCCAAAGCAGGTAATAAGTATGGCGTTGAAGCCAACGACTTGTCATACAGTTTTGATAAGATGATGGCTCGCAAGAAGAAAGTAGTGAAGAAACTCGTCGGAGGCGTTGGTGCCAAGATGAAACAATTTAAGGTGGAGGTTATGAATGAGTCTGCCTTTATAAAAGGACGTACCCAACGGGGTATTGAATTAGCATTTCAAGAAGGAACGATACTGGCTTCGAACCTGTTAATTTGCACAGGTTCTGAAGCTTTTATCCCACCAATTCCAGGTGTTGAAGATAATGATGCCATCATGACAAATCGCGAGATTCTGGCTTTGAAGGAGCAGCCAAAAGAGTTAGTGATTATTGGAGGTGGAGTTATTGGAATGGAATTCGCTAGTTTCTTCAATAGCCTGGGTACAAAAGTAACCATTGTGGAAATGATGGATGAAATACTCACTGGGATGGATGTGGAACAAAGCGCTATGTTGCGTCAGATGTATGCCAAAAAAGGTATTGTGTTTAACCTTTCATCCAGAGTAACAAAAGTTGAAGGAACATCGGTCACTTTCGAAAGAGATGGTCAGTCTCAAACCATACAGGGAGATAAGGTATTGATGAGTGTTGGTCGTAAGCCGGTGACTTCTGGTTTCGGACTTGAAAACCTGGGCGTAGAGCTACACAAAGGTGGTATCAAGGTCGATGAGAAGATGCGTACTAATATCCCCAATGTATATGCAGCAGGTGATGTTACCGGATTTTCCTTATTAGCCCATACTGCTAGTCGAGAAGGAGAAGTAGTGGTGAATAATCTCAACGGTGGTAATGATCAGATGCGCTACAATGCCATACCAGGTGTTGTGTATACTAATCCAGAATTATCAGGGGTTGGGCTCACTGAAGATGCGGCCAAAGCAAAAGGAATTGAAGTCAAAGTAGCTCAACTGCCTATGGCCTATGCCGGACGCTTTATCGCCGAGAACGAAGGTGGCTCGGGGATGTGCAAAGTGTTGGTTGGAGCTAAATGCGGCGAAGTGCTTGGTGTGCACATGATTGGTAATCCATCCAGCGAAATGATCTACGGTGCCTGCATGGCCATCGAAAATGAAATGACATTGAAAGAAATGGAGCAAGTGGTGTTTCCGCACCCAACCATCTCCGAAATATTCAGGGAAACAGTATTCGCTCATTCCCATTAATCTCAGTTGCTAATTTTTAAAGTTTAGAAAAATGCCAAAGTCACAATTTATAGACCCAACGAAGGTCCGTCAAGCAAGTAAAATTGAATTCAAAGATATTCCGGTGAATCAATACGACAGAAGTGTTGAAGAGGAAAAAGTGAACTTCTCGAAAGAGCAATTCATAGGTATCTATCACGATATGGTTTTGATTCGTGAGTTCGAAACCATGTTGAATGAGATTAAAGTAAAAGGCGAATACCAGGGAATAGGTTATAACCACCCGGGGCCGGCTCACTTATCGATTGGACAAGAGTCAGCTGCTGTAGGTATGGCTTATCATCTCGATGAGCAGGATTTTATCTTTGGATCACACCGCTCACATGGTGAGATTTTAGCAAAAGGCATGTCGGCCATTCATAAAATGGATGACGATACCTTAATGGATGTGATGAAGAATTTCTTTGATGGCACCATCTTAAAGATTGTGTCGGAGAATCACCAGGGTGATTTAAAATCATTGGCTCGCCGCTTCTTAGTGTATGGTACCTTGGCCGAGGTTTTTGCTCGCGAGACTGGATTTAACAAAGGATTAGGTGGTTCTATGCACGCTTTTTTCACGCCATTTGGAGTTTATCCTAACAATGCCATTGTTGGCGGTTCGGGCGATATTGCTGTTGGTGCGGCTTTATTCAAGAAGGTTAATCAGAAAGAAGGAGTGGTGGTTGCCAATATTGGTGATGCTTCCATGGCCTGTGGTCCGGTATGGGAAGGACTGGCCTTTGCTTCGATGGACCAGTTTGAGCAATTGTGGGAAGGTGCTTACAAAGGTGGTCTGCCTATCATCTTCAACATCATGAATAACCAGTACGGTATGGGCGGCCAGACATGTGGTGAGACCATGGGTTATGACATAGCTGCACGTATTGGTGCCGGTGTTAACCGCGACAGCATGCATGCCGAGCAGGTTGATGGCTATAATCCATTGGCTGTTATTGATGCTTATCAACGTAAGCTCGAATTATTAAAAGACAAAAAGGGACCGGTATTGCTAGATGTGCTGACCTATCGTTATAGTGGCCACTCGCCATCTGATGCTTCATCCTACCGCAGTAAAGAAGAAGTTGAGGCCTGGGAGAAGCAGGATTGTATTGCATCCTATGGTGCAGAGTTGGTACAAGCCGGAGTGGTGGCTCAGGATGAGCTGGATGCCATCAAAGCCGATGTAACCGAATTGATGAAATATTCGATGACCTTGGCCATCGATGAAAAGGTGTCACCACGCATGGATTTAGTGAAGCACCCAGAGTTGATAGGTGAGATGATGTTCTCAGAGGGCAGTGAAGATAAGATGGAAGACCGTCCGGTGGAGGTGAATCACCCGATGGAAGAGAATCCGCGTGTGAAGCAGATTGCCAAGAAAGAACGTTTCGCCTTTGATGCCAATGGAAAGCCCTTCTCTAAAATTAAGCAATACCAATTGCGTGATGGTTTGTTCGAAGCCATTGTCGACCGATTCTATAAAGACCCGACTTTGATAGCTTATGGCGAAGAAAACCGTGACTGGGGTGGCGCTTTTGCTGTATATCGTGGCTTAACAGAGGCCTTGCCTTATCAGCGCCTATTTAACTCGCCTATCTCGGAAGCGTCCATTATTGGAACAGCTATTGGTTATGCCATGTGTGGTGGTCGTGTGATTCCGGAGATTATGTATTGCGATTTCTTAGGGCGTTGCGGGGATGAGGTGTTTAACCAATTACCGAAGTGGCAGGCCATGTCGGGTAATGTCATTAAAATGCCGGTGGTAATCCGTGTATCAGTCGGTTCTAAATACGGTGCGCAGCACTCACAGGATTGGTCATCATTAGTAGCGCACATTCCTGGCTTAAAGGTATGTTTCCCGGCTACGCCATATGATGCTAAAGGGTTGATGAATACCGCCCTTCAGGGAACCGACCCGGTGATTTTCTTCGAGAGTCAGCGTATTTATGATATCGGCGAGCAATTCCATAAAGACGGAGTGCCAGAGGACTATTACGAAATTCCTTTTGGTGAGCCGGATGTGAAAAAAGAAGGTAAAGATTTTACGATATTATCCATCGGTGCTACTGTTTACCGTGCACTTGAGGCAGCCAAAGAGCTGGAAGAGAAATATGGCATGTCGGCCGAGGTGATTGATGCCCGCTCCATTGTGCCGTTCAACTACGAACCGGTTATTGAGAGCCTGAAAAAGACAGGTCGGATCTTATTAACCAGTGATGCTAACGAGCGTGGTTCATTCTTAAAAGACATGGCACAGCGCATTACCGAGCTGGCCTTTGATGAATTGGATGCGCCACCTGTAGTAGTTGGTTCACGCAACTGGATAACACCTGCCTATGAGTTGGAAGATTATTTCTTCCCAACCAAAGACTGGATGATTGATGCCATTCATGAGAAGATTGTTCCTTTAAAAGGCCATAGTGTAGCTAATAACTTTACCAATGCAGAGATGATTCGTCGCTCTAAATTAGGAATCTAAAACCTTTCTCATGAACTATTTTGAAAATATAAAAGATTTCTCACCTGAAGCTTATTTGGGTGAGATAAATCCATTAAAGGTTAATAATCACCTTCATACTCCATTTTCGTTTAGTGCATTTAGTAGCGTTGAAGAGGCACTTGACCAGGCTGTGGAAGAGAATGTACAGGTTGTAGGTGTTAACGACTTTTATACCTTCGAAGCCTATGAGCAGTGGAGCGAAGGTGCGTTTAAGCGAGGTCTGTTTCCCTTATTCAATGTTGAATTTATTGGTATTAACCAGGAAGATAAAAAGAAAGGTTTCTTAATTAATGATCCATCTAACCCGGGACGTATCTATATCAGCGGAAAGTCAATTGCTTATCCTTCAATATTGTCTGCTAAAGATCAAAAGATACTGGATGATATCATGGCGCTTAATAATAAGCGTTCGGAAGAAATGACCAGTAAATTAAATGATTGGTTTAAAGAGGTGGGTTTTGGCTACGAATTAGATTTTAATGACATTAAAAGCAACCTGACTAACGGACATGTGCGTGAGCGTCATTTGGCATTAGCAGTTCGATTGTTAGCAGAGAAGCATTATCATTATACAGAGCGTTTATTGGGTTTTTACCTAATACTGTTTGGTAATAAGTGCTTTGAGAGTAACCTGCACTCATCTACAGGCATGGAAAATGAGATTCGCAGTGCCTTATTAAAAGCCGGAAAACCAGCTTACGTCGAAGAAAGTCAGGAGGCTTTTGCTGATAGCAGCGTTATCAAAGAAATCATTCTAAAGGCCGGAGGAGTACCAACTTATCCGTTTTTAGCCGATGCGGTCAAAGGATATACCGTTTTTGAACGAGAGCTGCATAAAGTGGTGGTTGATTTACGTCGTAGAAATATTTATTCAGTTGAGCTTATCCCAACTCGTAACTCTATTCAGGTACTCAAAGAATATGCAACATATTTGAGAAAGAATGGATTTGTTGTGAGTTTTGGTACTGAGCACAATAGTCCTGGGCAGCAGCCAATAGAGGTAAAGGCCAAAGGCGGCGTTCAGCTTACTGATGAGTTAAAGCAGATTAATTACGAAGGGGCTTGTATCCTGGCGGCTCATCAATATCTGTTTGCTAAGGAAGGAAGGGGTATTTTGGATGAGAGTGGTGCATTTATTCAAGAACGCCGACAAGAATTTTTCCAACTGGGCAACGCCCTTATTAAACATGTAACCTGTAAAAAAGAATTTCATGGAGTTGATTGATATAATACCAGCTGTGCGGATTGTTCTATCTGCTGATGGACTGGTTTGTTGCCAGGGATTTATAAATACATCTGAAAGTGAATTTGATTCATTAGAGGGCGTAAGAAGTATTGATAAAACCATTACAAAAGCTGATTGTATTGAAATAAAAGATTTTAATACAATCGAAGATATTGCCCTCCAGCTAAAAGAGCAGTTGCAGAATCGTCCGAAGGTTAAAGTTGTGCTTGTTTCTGACTATGGAGCCATCCTGGTTGATGAGCAGGTTAATTCTTCGAAGAATAGTTCTGTGGTAAATGGCCGAATCATTATTGTTACAGGCGGCGCACAAGGATTTGGAGGAGGCGTAGCAGAAGAATTGTTTACAAAAGGAGCACACATTGTTGTGGCTGATCTGAATGAGGAAGTCGGAAATGCGATGGTAAGCAGATTGAATAGTCTGGGATTAAATAATAAGGCTCTGTTTGTAAAAGTCAATGTTGGAGATTCGGGTTCGGTATGCCAAATGATTGAACAGACGGTAGTTCAGCTTGGCGGTGTTGATGCCATAATTAGTAATGCCGGTATCTTGCGTGCAGGTGGTTTAGATGAGATGGATGCCGATACCTTTGAGCTTATGACTAAGGTTAATTACAGCGGTTATTTCTATTGTGCCAAGCATGCTTCGCGTGTGATGAAACAACAGGCCGAAGTGGCGCCTCATCACTTTACAGATATTATTCAAATTAACTCCAAGTCAGGACTAAAAGGCAGTAACCGTAATTTTGCATACGCTGGTGGTAAGTTTGGTGGAATTGGACTCACACAGTCATTTGCCCTGGAACTGATGCCACACAATATTAAAGTCAATTCCATTTGTCCGGGTAACTTCTTTGATGGTCCACTATGGAGTGATCCTGAGAACGGACTCTTTGTGCAATATCTAAAAGCAGGTAAAGTGCCGGGCGCACAAACCATTGAAGATGTACAGGCGCATTACGAAAAACAAGTGCCGGCAGGCCGTGGGTGTCGCGTTAAAGATGTGGCCAAAGCCATACTTTACGTCATCGACCAGGAATATGAAACCGGGCAGGCCATACCTGTAACCGGAGGCCAGGAAATGTTACGATAGAAGTATGTTGATTGAATAACGATGTTGGATGTGGGCATATAGGCTAAAGTCTTAATTCTTATGTCTTGTATCTTGATACTTAAAGAAGATGAAAACAAAAGCAGTACGATTATATGGTAAAAAAGACCTTCGTGTAGAAGAGTTTGAATTACCAGCTATTACAGAAGATGAAATACTGGCCAAAGTAGTGACTGATAGTTTATGTATGTCGAGCTACAAAGCGGCCAATCAGGCGACTGATCACAAACGAGTGCCGAATGATGTGGCGGATAATCCAATTATCATTGGCCATGAGTTTGCAGGTGAGATAGTAGAAGTGGGAGCAAACTGGACTAATAAATTTAAAGCGGGGCAGAAGTTTTCTATTCAGCCGGCTATTTATTATGAAGATGGTCCGGTGGGCGTATTAAGCGCTCCGGGATACTCTTATCAGCACATTGGAGGTGATGCTACGTATGTGATCATTCCCAAAGACGTGTTAGTGCAGGATTGCCTTTTAGCTTATGAAGGTCCTGGTTTTTACCCGGCTTCATTGGCCGAACCTTTGAGTTGTGTGATTGGTGCCATGCATGCCAATTACCACACCAAAGCGGGCAGTTATGTGCATGATATGGAAATTGTTGATGGTGGTAAAATGGCTATTTTGGCCGGTGTAGGACCAATGGGGCTGGCTGCCATTAATTATGCACTTCGTCGGGAGGATAGAAAACCATCTCTTTTGGTGGTAACAGATATCGATCAGACTCGATTGGACAGAGCAGCGAGTTTGTACACGGTTGAGTTTGCTGCGTCAAAAGGAATAGACTTGCGATACGTGAATACGGCTACCATGGATGATGCCGTTGAAGGTTTGCGCAAAATTACAGGAGGTGAGGGTTACAACGATGTGTTTGTATTTGCTCCGGTTCCTCAAGTGATTGAGCAGGGCGATGCCATTCTAGGTTTCGATGGTTGTTTAAATTTCTTTGCCGGCCCATCCAATACTGATTTTTCAGCGAAGATGAATTTTTACAATGTGCATTATGCTTATACGCATATTGTTGGGACATCGGGCGGTAATACCTATGATATGAAGGAAGCGCTGGAAATAATGACCAAAGGATTGGATCCGGCCGGATTGGTAACCCATATTGGCGGGTTGAATGTGGTGCCTGAAGCCACTTTAGATTTACCAAATATTCCTGGTGGAAAGAAATTGATATATCCGCATGTGGATATGCCTTTAACAGCCATTGAAGATTTCCAGGAAAAAGGGAAAGACAATCTTGTCTATGCAACACTGGCTGAATTATGCGAGAAGCATAATGGTTTATGGAATGTTGAGGCAGAAGCATACCTATTGGCTAACTTTGAAAGATTAAACAATTAAACATTACATTATGATTTATCTAGCTGATACTGCCAATACAGATGAGTTAAAGAAGTTATTTTATTATTTTCCTTTAGAAGGAGTAACTACCAATCCGACCATTATTGCTCAGGCAAATAAACCTATGTCGGTTATAATGCATGAACTGATTGAAATTGTACAGGATAAAATGCTGCATGTGCAGATGATCAGCAATAAGGCAGAGGATATATTGCGTGAGGCAAAGGCCTATAAAGCAAAGTATGGCTTAGGCGATAATTACTTTGCAAAAATTCCGGTGACTGAAGAAGGTTACAAAGCCATGCCGAAGATTAAGGAGGCTGGTATCAACATTACGGCTACGGCCATCTTCACCCAGCAACAGGCATTGGTGGCTGCAAGGGCAGGGGCCGATTGGGTAGCACCTTATGTTAACCGTCTGGATAATATCTCATCGCATGGTATTGAAGTGGTGGGTAATATCGTGGAAAATATCGAACGCTTTGGTTTGCCAACTAAGGTGCTGGCTGCCAGTTTTAAAACAGTTGACCAGGTGCACCGTGTAAGTATGATGGGCAGTCAGGCAGCTACAATAAACTTCGAAATTTTGGAACGGCTTCGCAGCCATCCAATGACCGATATGAGTGTTGAGTGGTTCGAAAAAGATGCCGCTGGATTATATGATATTGATTTTTGACTGTAAATAAGCAGTAGAATTGTTCTTCAAACTGAAAGCACCCTCAATTAACGAATTGAGGGTGTTTTTACATGTGTGCCGTGCCATGGTAAATAGCTAGGTGGTGAAAGTCTACTGTGGGGGGTGTTGTAGCCAACCACTAGCTCAATTCAAGGGTGTTTACCGTGAGGTAAAACCAGAGGGAAGCAGGCGGTAAAGTTCTGACGATGAATACGAATATCATCAGGCATATCCATTGGGATGAGTTTGCACGATAAAACGAAGTCCTACTGCACGGACAACGGGGTGTAAATGATAAGGATGCATGGAATGAAAGTTATATGCTTTTCCACGGGAGGTCTCATGAACGTATCTGATATACGTTCGAAAAAGGGTTGTCATGAGAAGTCAGCCGAAGTCATAGTTGTTTCAAATCCTGATATGCGTATCATTCTGAAATTATGTGCAGAAATGTGTTAGTCAAATAAAAAAGTTATTCATTGTAAAAGCTCAGGTTCTTTATCTGATGCCTAAGTACATGACAAAATTTTAATATTAACCCAATGGACATTTAACGGTATTAAGCTGCTTATTCAATACTTTTATGTTTGAAATATTACATAAGCCTCAAAGGTGACTTCTGGAGCATTTTCATATGGTTTTCATTATTAGCACTCAGCTTATCTCGGGTCTTAGGAGATGGCATGGCTGACGTACCTTGTTTTAAATCGCAATTCTGGTATTCATTTGGCATATTTGCTAAAATCAAAGACCTTGGTTCTCCTTTTCAATATCTTCATGCATTAATCGGGTTTAAATAATCCTTCTAGCCACTATAATCAGATTCAATCTTCCTCACCAAGCAATCTTTCAGATAGTCCAAAAACACAGTTTTCTCTTTCTGCCGGTTTTTTATACTTACAAATACCCGGTAGACATCAAATTTACTGAGATTAAATGCAGCACATAAAATAGCTGCTAACTCTTTGGTATTGACCTTGCCGTGGTTGACACTTTTGGATGTCTTGAGTGCATAAATAAGTTCAGCAAAATCAACCTGATTGGCAGTCCAGTTCAGTGAAGATTTAGTTATCAGTTCTTGAAAGGCCAATATGCGTTTCTTCTTTTTCAAATCCAGATGCATAATTTGTTCTTCCAGGTACTGTATCAGTTGTTCATGGGCTCTGAATTCTGCAAATAGATAGTCTTTGCTTGTTGCGAAATCACTGTCCATCATGGAGTAAGGGTGGTTGTTGTACCCCTCCAGTTTTAAGTTGCAGCGTATAAAATACTCTTCATCACGATTGGTTTTGCCATTTTTATAATAGGCATGTAGTGTCAGGTTCTTTTTCAGGTAACGGGTGGATTTGTTTAATTTCTTAAGCAGGTATGCCTTCTCCTCATGAAAGGCACATTGACTTCTGACGCTCACTATGTGTCGCAGATAGAAAAAGAATAAACAGTCACCCGCGATGGTTGGTTTGATATGCTTAAAAAAGTGTATTTCATCCTCCTTTGTCTTAATACAGCCCATAAGTATTTTTTCTCGCAGGTGCTGTATATAGGTTTTACAAATGCTGATGCCACGTTCAAGCTCATTAGTCGGGTCTTCACAATGAATTTCAATGGATTTAATTGTTTGATTGTAATCCTCTATAAGGCCTATACAATCCTTTTCGTTAGGTAATTTCATAGTTGTGTATTAGGTCGTTAATGGCAATGTGTAGTAAAATTACAATGAAAACAGGTTCATAAACATGATATATGTTCTGAATTTGATTGTATAAAATCAGACAATCAGCAGGTTAGGTGGCTCTGTTGGGGAGATGTTCAATGAATGTGAGTTTTTCCGTAAAAAAAACATGACAAGTTGGTAACAGGTTGTCAATTTTATTCAAAAGACCTTCTGAACTTAGCTGCATTCATTTTGAACCAAATCAACTTGTTATGACACTCAAATCAGAACGCGACGTCAGTTATGGGCGTGAAAAAATTTTCCGTGACCAGATAGTCACCATCGGCGATTTAAAGGACTTCAAAGAGGACCTGCTTCAACAACTCAGCAAGATTGTGGCCGACAACCTGACGCCCACAAAAAAGTGGATGAAAAGCGCAGAAGTCAGGGAACTTCTCGGTATTTCACCCGGTACCCTGCAAAACCTGAGAGACAATGGCAGTCTGCCATACACCAAAGTGGGCGGTACCATCTTTTACGATATCAAAGACATCCAGAAGATGATCAGCAAAAACAAAGTCACCGCCCTTACTCGTTTTGAGCGATGAACTACATCCGGCACCTGAACCAGGTCTTGGAGAGTTTTACGATGGATAAGCGCATCATACCGCGTCATATCAGCATGTATATGGCGCTGTTCTTTCTGTGGAATAAATTCAAATTCCCGGAAGCCATCTATTTTGCGCGTAGTGAGCTGATGCCTTTATCCAAATTAGGCTCCATGAAATACTACCACCTCACCCTGCGTGAGTTGGATGAGTGGGGCTATATTCATTACCAGCCCTCTAAAAGCATGTACAAGGCTTCGTGTGTGACAATCGTAGCATGTTGCAATAGTGCTACAAGTGGTGAAACATGCAATGCTACATCTACTGCAACGTCTGGTGCTGGTAGCACTGAAACAAGCACTGCTACAAGGACTGCAACAAGCAGTGATTCATCCACTGGAACATGCAGTGCTACAACTGGTGAAGCCATTAAAATAAACGCTAATAAAACAGTATTAAACAATATAAACAATCAGAAAACAATAGAAAACCTTAGTGAGCACGCACGCGATGCTCGCCCCACACCAACCAATAATGAAGTGCAGGTAACCAGGAATGCCGCAAGCGAAAAAAAACAGCGCTTCCAGAAACCCACGCTGAACGAACTGGAAAGTTACTTCCAGAGCCGTGAAGGCCCGGTTGAAGAAGCACAACGTTTTTTCAACCATTTTGAATCCAATGGCTGGCGGGTAGGGGGCAAAAGCCCCATGAAGGACTGGAAGGCCGCCGCGCGCAACTGGTTGTTGAACAGCAATAAATACCAACGCAACCAGTCTGTGGGGAGAGATAACCCACTGGCTACCTCAAAGGATAAAGACTATGGCGAACCCCTCTAACACCATTCGATGGCGACAAGATGGCTGGATACACTACAGCTTTTCGGCCTCTCTGGCCTGGATAGAAGCTGCTGGTAAGCAACGCTATGGTTCCCATTTCAGCTTGCAGGAGAAAGACCACCCCATCCTCTACAAGCTGATGATTTATGCCATCGGGGATAAGCTCAACATGGAAAAACAGGGCATGAATCCCGATAAAGGCCTGCTGGTTTCCGGTCCTGTTGGCTGCGGCAAGACCAGCCTGATGCAATTGGTTAACTACTTCTTTCCGCCCAGGCAGCGCTTTACGATGCTATCCGCCCGGCACCTTACCTTTAGCTTCGTTCGGCAGGGCTATCAGGTGCTGCATAAATACACGGGGGGCTCCTACCAGTTTCAGTCCGGCTACTATCAGCCCAAAACCTACTGCTTTGATGATATCGGCATCGAACGCCCCGTTCATTATTTTGGCAATGAATGCAATGTGATGGGAGAGATACTGCTCAGCCGTTACGACCATTTTATCCAGAAAAAAATGCTGACCCACCTGACCACTAACCTGTCCGCTTCGGAGCTCGAAGGGCTGTATGGCAATCGCCTGCGCAGCCGTATGCGGGAGATGTTCAATCTGGTTAGCTTCGACAGTAGTTCGGGTGATAAGCGGCAGTGAAACATTAAAAAATCCTGATTATTTTTAGAGTATGAAGCAGCAGGCAGAGGATATCACAGAGCTGGTAAAACAGCACATCCAATCCATTGATGAGGCAGCAGAGCTGATTTTGTTGTTTCCCCAAGGGAAGCGCCATGAGGAAGCCATCCAAATCTATGTACTGACTTCCGGTAAAGTGACCTTTGAAACAGAACAAGCCTACTTCAGAGCCCGTTACCAGCTGGAACTGGCGAGTAGTTACAACTTTTCTATCTATATCTATGCCAAAGACAAGTGGCACCAACAGTTAAAGGGTACCCCTATCTATCAAAAGGTCATCAGTGAAGGCATCCTTTTGTAAGTCAATGCCCCGGGCCCATTGAGAAAAGCCAGCACAATAATAGTCATTTGCTTAACCCTCAATAGCCATCATTCCCCAAATCGCCCTTTTAGGCACAATGGCCTGATAGTCTCACCGACTCGCTGAGTTTGCCTTACACCCATCCTAACCATACTCCGCTCATCGCTTTGACAAACAGGCCTGTATTAGCAGTTAATAGACAGTGATGCCATCTTTTTAGCCATGGCATCAGATATCGCGCCCGCAAAGCTATAACGGGAGGTGTGATGTGCAAAAGTGATTCTTGGCACCACAAAATGGATGCGCCTGCTATTGGCTGTCCAAACGGGTGAAACACAGCTGATTTTTACAAAAACGATGTGTTACGTTTCATTTTACTGAAGCAATGAAAAAAAAATCCACCTAAGTTTCCCGCCGAATCAGGTCATGCCCATCAATTTTTGCTCTCTGCCAAGCATTTCCTTTTGCAAATGACACCAATCCCTATTTATAAAGTGGCTTACGCGATATCAAAATGCCCCAATCCATATCAATTAAAAAGAATTTCTATCAACCTGTTAACAAGTTGTCAAGTTTATTCATTCAAGGGTTGAAACTTTGTACCATGGTTGTTTTGAAAGCAGAATCAGACCATTGCAATCAAAGATTTACTAACACAAAGCCCATGTTTGGATTAGAAGACATCACCCACTGGCAGTTTGCCAAAGGCATTTTACTCTGCCTGGCCGGTTACTACCTGGTCATCGTGCTTTACCTTATCTTAAAGAAAGGTGACAAGCCCAAAGAGAACAGCTTCGAAGCTGAAGCGCATCAAATGAATCATGTGGTACCACCCAAAGCCATTAAAGCAAGTGACTACCCCTCAGCGCCCGCTCATTATGAGTTAAGGGATGAGGATAGTATTCAAGTGACCATGAACCAGGAGCCCGACTTTAGTGGCTACGTGCTGGACTCGCTTCAGGGCACCGAGCTGGAAGACAAGGAAGCTTTCCTCAGTAACATTGAATACGAGCTGCAGCAGAGCTGACACATAATCCCACCTCACCATCAGAAAATACAACATCACAAAACATAAACGCCTTATGAAACGACAAAGCAATCTCAGAAGATGTCTTTGGATAGCAGGGCTACTTGTCCTGCACATCACCACCACACTGGCCCAATCGGCACAAGGCATCGACCAGGCCACCTCCGAAGTTCAATCCTATGTCGACCCCATCGCCAACCTGATTATCGCCATCGGAGCAGTGGTTGGACTGATTGGTGGCATCCGTGTTTACATCAAATGGCAGAGTGGCGATCAGGACACCCAGAAAGCCCTGATGGGTTGGTTTGGTGCCTGTCTCTTTTTGATTTTGGTAGGAGTCGTGATACGAGCCTTTTTTGGCTAGGATATGAAGGGCAAGCCAGTTTATCGCATCAGCAAGGTAGATACCCGCATCTATGTCAAAGGCTTTAGTGGTGTGCTTGTGTACAAAGCCATGTATGCCATCCTGATAGCTCTGGGTGTATTTGTAGGGCTCTACCTGCTGACCAGCCCTTTTATCGCTTTATTGGTGGTCGTTCCCCTCTTACTGGTGGTGCTGTACCAGCTCAACAAGCTACAACAGACACTGGGACCGGACGGCTATCAGAAAAAGCAGATCGCAAAACAACTACCGGCCTTTGTGAGCATTAAACAAGAAATCAAACAGCTGTTTTAACCAACTAAGAACTGCAAATGAAAGTCAAAAGTATCAGAGAGGCGCTTCCTGTATTAGGCTTTGATGGCGATATCCTCTTATCCAACAACATGGATATGACCATTGGTTTGGAGTTACAATTACCCGAACTATTGGCCTGTAGTGAGGCTGATTTAAGTAAGCTACACGACACCTTTCGGCGCCTGCTGGCCATGCTGCCAGCAGGTATGCTTCTGCACCGCCAGGATGTTTTTATTGAGCAGGCTTATCAAAGTAAGGGCGAAGAGCATTCTTTTCTCAGCCAATCCTACCTGAAGCACTTTAAAGGCAGAAGCTACCTGGAGCATAAAGCCTACCTGTTTATCAGCCTGATGAATGTCGGGCTGCTGAAAAACTTTCTTAGCTCTAGTTTGATTCATCCAGGCAATACCAAGAGGAAAGCGAGCTTGCAAAAAGACCAGCTGGATGAAGTACGGGATAATATAATGGCACAACTAAAGCAAGGAGGTATCTATAGTCGTATACTCGAGCAAAAAGAGCTGACTGGTTTAATGCAAGACTATTTGGGCATGAGCTTTCAAACTCAACAAAGTATGTTGGGTAATCTGGATTTTCGCGACCACCTGAAAGTCATGAACCATTTTGTGGAATGCTATAGCCTGAGTGATTACAATCATATACCCGCAGTGGTTAGTTTTGCCTCGAGCCATAGTAGCACGAACCTACCTGTTTCAATGGTGTATCCCATAAGCTTTGGCCTGCCCTTTTCACATATCACCAATTGCTTTATCTACAAAGGCAATCAAACTGCTATCAAAGCGCAATTGGAAGGAGCACGCAAGAAAATTTATTCACTCAGTAAATTCTCAACGGAGAATAAACTGAATGCAGAACTTATCAGTCAGTTCTTAGAGGCTGTGCAGCAGGAGGGAGACCCCATTGTGCAGGTACATGCTAATCTAATGCTATTCGATGAGTCCTTACAAGGCTTAAAGGAAAAGCGTAGTGAAGCCAGCACAGCATTTTCCCAGATGAACTGCTTGCCCTATCGTCATAGCTTTGACCTGCCGTTGATGTACTGGGCCAATATGCCGGGAAGTACACAAGTGCCAGAGACAGAATTAATGTTGATGCAAACAGCTGAAGCCTGTTGTTTTCTGAATTTTGAAGGCGCCATCAAAAGCAGTGATTCTTCTTTTTATATCCACTTCTCCGATCGTCAAAGCGGTTGTCCGGTTAAAGTAGATATCTCGGACGAACCTATGATAAACCACCAGATACACAATCGCAATAAAATCATTATCGGCGGATCCGGTTCCGGGAAATCCTTTCTGACCAATCACCTGATGCGTCATTATGCCGAGAGTGACAAGTGTCACGTAGTCTTGCTGGATGTGGGACGTAGCTATGAACTTTTGGTTCACTACCTGGATGATTATCTGAAAGACAAAGGAGGCGCTATGCACGTGGAATTTACGGAAGAGACACCAATCTCCTTTAATCCCTTTGTGTTGACCGATGGTTTGAGTACGGAGCGTAAACAAACTATCCTGTCTGTTTTGTATACCATTTATAAACCTAATTTATCAGAGATTGATAAAGATGTGATAGCCCAATCCTTAACAGCTTATTATAAAGAATTTGATGCCAACCATAGTTTTAACTCATACTATAAGTTTGTACAAAAGTGGATACCTAAGTTGGTGAAAGACAAAGGCCTTATGTTTGATTGTGGTGAGTTCTTTTTTATCCTGAGTAAATACTATCAGGGTGGGGAATACGACTATCTGCTGAATAAAGAGATGCAGACCGATGAGTTCTACCAGTGTCCTTTTATTGTTTTTGAACTGGATAACATCAAAGACCATCCCATCATCTTTCCGGTGGCGACGTTGATTATCATTGATATTTTTATGCAGAAGATGCGCCGCCTGAAAGGTACCCGAAAAGTCATCTGTATTGAAGAGGCCTGGAAAGCCATTGCCACACCACAGATGGCCGATTATATCAAGTACTTTTTCAAAACCATCCGTAAGTTTTTTGGCGAAGCCATCGTTGTCACCCAGGAGATTGAAGATGTGATATCCAGTCCAATCATCAAAGATGCCATTATTAACAATGCAGATACTAAGATACTGCTGGACATGCGCAAATTTGCCAATAAGTTTGATACCATCAGTCAGGTACTCGGCTTAACACCTTTTCAAAAGGAACAGATATTATCGGTCAACAACAACTTGCCTGCTAAACGAAAACTAAAAGAATGCTTTATCGGACTGGGAAGCTATTCCAGAGTCTTTGCAGTGGAAGTCAGTCGATCGGAATATTACTGTTACACTTCCGAAGAGAAGGAGAAGGAACATATCAAAACGCAATTACAAAACTACGATTCATTTATCGAGCTGCTGGAGGCTTTGGGGAGGGAGCAAACCAGCCAATAGGCACTTTGCTTCTCTGAGTTTCTGTATTATTTAATCATTAAAAACTTCATACCATGAAAATCTTACAAATTATCTTATTGACAACTGTGTGTTTGATGGGAGCAAGTCATCAACTCCACGCGCAAGCTCCTGTAACCGATGTGGGGGCAGGTATCCAGCGTCAGGCCTTATGGGCAGCGGAAAAAGGCATATTGAGTAAAATGAGTTGGTACAACCTTCTGATAAAAGCCCTGAATGGTGATATCAAAGGACTGACAGGCGAATTATTGGGTATCGACCAGCAGTTACTGGATGCCGTTGAGAATGTGTCAGGCCTGATTAAAGACTATAAGCGCATAGAAGAGACAAGGGCTATGCTGGCCAAGATATTGGACATCTATACCGAGAAAGTGCCAACACTTATTCAGGATAATAATTTCACGCCACAGCAGGCTGCCGCCATATTGGAAGCTTTTGATATCATATTGACCGATAGCCGGAGTTTGGTTACCAATGTGCTTAATACCATCACCATTGACAAAGCTTTTATCATGGATGATAAAGCCCGTTACGATGTGATAAATGGTATTTACCGTCAGGTACACGGACACTATGGCACCATCTGCTACCTCTATAATAAAATTCTCTATGCTTCTTATATGAAAAGCTATCAATTGGATGACCTGAAAACCTTTGCTTTTTACTATAGCCTTTACGAAATCAATTAAATCAGCCATAATGAAAACCAAAAATATAATCATCCTGATACTGTTATTATTGCTTAGTTATGCAAGTCAATCACAAAGCATAGTGGCCACCAAAGAATGGAATGGACAATATCCGGAGATGAATGATGATTACCCCATCGCATTTATCTGCTGGAAAGGCTGGTTACCACCCAAAGCACATGCGTTTATAAGTATTTATCCAACGCAATGCTATTACTATGTCGGTTCCTTGCTGGCATACGATGTAAAGAGCTACGCTGAAATAGGTATTATGGGAGCCATCAACCTGGTTTTAAAAGCCATTGACCAGAATACTCTGAAAAAGTCGATGCAAGCGGTTAAGGGCATTAAGGTGAACCAGGAGGCGCATGAAGCCATTGAAGATTTTCTTCGGCAAAGCCGCTTAAAAGAGTTACCCGATATTTATCAGACCGCCTCTGTATTTGAAAAGGCCTACCAGGCCATGGAAGAACTCAATAACCAGGATGTACCGGCAGATATAAGCCAAGCTTTTTATCAGGATATTCAGGACTGTTTGGATGAGTTGAACATGATTAATCAACTGGATGCGGAGCAAGGGGATAAACTCCAAGCCATGGACGTGTTAAACCGGGAAGTCAGAGAGCTGACTGGCACCATTTACTATACAGCACGCAAAATGAGGAGTAACCATCATGAGAATAAAACCCGCACGTGTCATTTGGGTTTTTTAGGGAGTCTGTAAGAACGATTTAAAAGCAACAAGCACAAATACCTTTAACATGAATATCGAGAACTTTTTTGAATTTACTGATGGCCTGATTCAGATAGGCATTGAGCATGCACGTCTGTTGGTGGACATGGCAAGAGCCATAGGAGGTATCGCTGCCTTTCTGTATATCGCCAAACGCATTTTTGAGCAGCTGATAGCTGATAACCCTGTAATGATATTACCACTCTTAAGACCTTTTGCCTTGGTCTTGGTTATTACTTTCTGGGGCGCTTTTATTCAAATACTATTGGTGCCAACACAAGGTCTGACACAATTATCAGAAGCTATCTACCATAACCAGCAGCCAGTGGTCAGCGAGAAGCTACAGGAGAAGCAAAATGCCATCCTGAGAACCGATATGCCGCTATTTGTCGAAAATGAAGAAAAAGAAGCCGATCTCTGGGATAAGGGCATTAATGTGTTGTTGACCACTTATAATATTGTCAGCGGACGGGCACTTCGAAATCAGATTAGCTATTACATCATGGAGGGCTTGCGTCAGGTGACTGAAGTAGCCTTTGAAGTGGTGGTTTACCTGATTGCTTTTTTACGCACCATCTTTTGCGTGCTGTTGGTCATCTTCGGACCATTGGTATTTGCCATATCGATCTTTGATGGTTTTCAGGATAATTACCTGCAATGGCTTGCCCGCTTTGTTAACGTTAATCTCTACCTGCCCATAGCTTTGATAATACTGGCACTGACCCAACACCTGCTTATCTATGTGCTGGATTTTGAGATTAACCTGATCAACTCCATGGGTATGTATCAGTCATCACTCTTTTTTGTGTCTGGCCTTATTGTTCCCGTTTGTGGGATCTGTGGCCTGGTAATGGTTCCCAAAATTGCCACCTGGATAGTGAATGCCTCAGGTACCAATACAGGAGGAGGACGAATGCTTCGCACAGCCGCTATGATGGCAGTCTCAAAGGGAGCCCTGAAATGATCCAATTGTCTAACGAGCTATTGATTTAGTATGAAACAACTATTAAATATCCAACGTCAGTTCCGTTTTACTGTTTATGCATTGATGGCTACTACCGTTCTGTCCATCGGAGCAGGGGTATATACTTTTGTGAGCTCCCTTCGATTAGTGAAGGAGTCGCGTCAGAAAATCTATGTGCTGGATAATGGGCAGTCTCTTTTGCTGGCCCTCAGAGCAGATATCTCAGAGAATCGTTCAGCCGAAGCACGTCACCATGTGAAACGTTTTCATGAGCTCTTCTTCACCTTGGAGCCCGATAAGGCCTATATCGAGAATAATATACGCGAAGCGCTATATTTGGCCGATAAAAGTGCCATGAAGCAATACCGCACTTTTAAGGAGAATAACCTCTACAACCGGGTAATCGCATCGGACATCAGCATGACCTTACAAAGTGACTCCATAAGCGTGGATTTTTCAAACTATCCTTATCGTTTTAACTATTACGGCAAGCAGAAGATTGTCCGTAAATCCAATACTACCATCCGGCAACTAATCACCAGGGGTCAGCTACGCAATATTTCAAGGACGGACAACAATACACATGGCTTTTTAATAGAAAGCTGGATGATAGAGGATAACACGGATATACAAACCACCCGACGGACTAACTTTTAATGGTACACACAAACTTACCAAACATGAAAATACATATTAAAAAGCATATTCAAAGTTTGTTGCAGAAAGTTGACAGGCAGGATAAAGCACTTAGTCATCAAAAACGTAAAATCAAGTGGATAAGCATATTGGGGACGCTTTTTATCCTGTATATTCTATCGTTTATGCAGCCCAATTCTTCTATTGAGCATCGTTTGATAAAAACACCAAGAGAAATCCCTGGTGTTGATTCATTAAGTAATGACAGTAGTCAACTAAGTAATAGCCTTTTCACATTACCCGTCGATTCATTTGAGCAACTACTAAACAAGAAAATCCATGAAACAAGCAAGTAAATTTCAATCATAAACATTATACAGGGTGATGATTAAAATGTCTTGGGAGTTTCAGATGTTAATTGAAACAAACTTTAGATATATGAAACGAGCCATGAGAAAGTGTTCTCACACACGAGGATGATTATTTTTCAGGCGAGTTCCATGTGGCAATTGAAAGAAAATATAAACACATGAAAACACAGATTAAGAAATATAAAGCCCTTTTTATCCTGCCTTTGGGTCTACTGCCGTTTATCGTGCTAATATTTTACATCCTTGGCGGAGCAAGTGGTGAGAAGAGTGAAGCGGTCAAGAACGATCTTGTTGGAGTCAACTACCAATTGCCGGATGCCAACCGTGATATTGCCATTCTTGATAAGCAAGAGGCCTATCGACAGATAAAGGAAGATGAGCCATTGGAGCCTATAGATATTGAAGTAGATACTGCACAAGCTTTAACTCTCCTGGAGTTGACCGAAAATTTGCCAGAGGAACATACCAACGAAGTGCTAATGGCTCATGTGAAAAAGCAAGAGCAACTATCCCGTAAAGCCTTGAAGCTACAAGCTCAGGACGAAGCGACTAGAAAAGCGACGATTGAGAGGGGTGAACTATCAGATAACACAATAAATAAAAATAGTCATGGGAGACAATCATCAGGTAGTTATGCACGGAATGTAGGTAATAAAAGCCATGAAACAAGAGAAACATCATCACGCGAAAAGCTTCGTTATGTCAGACAAAACAGTTACCAGTCGGATATTGAATTGGATGAACTAACAGAATTGGTTGATGCACATGAACAGCTTATGCGGCAAAATGATTCATTGAGCAGGCAACTATCCAAACCGTCCGTTGCTACTCATCCGAAACAAGCTAAACGAGAAAGTTTTGATGTACAGTTGAAAACGACGCAAGGGTTTGAGCAAGCGTCTTTTCAGGCCAAAAGTATAAAAGCAGAAGTTGTACAAGATACGAAAGTATTGACTGGCAATAGGGTGATGCTGCGATTGATAAATAATACAAGGGTTAATGGCATTGACATCAACAAAGGCACATTGGTGTATGGCCTTTGTAAAACAGATAATGAACGATTACAACTATTAATTACCAGTATTCCCCATCAGGATGACTATATACCGGTAAACCTGAGTGCTTATGATCTGGATGGTATAAAAGGGCTTTATGTGCCGCACAATGTCAATCGAAAGGTCTATAAAGATGTGGCAAGCGGTGTGAACCCATCGGTGTTATTCTCAGCCAGCGATGATCCTTTGTCCTATATGGGCGTTAATGCCGCAGCGAACCTAAGTAAAACGGTGGTAAAGCGAGTCAAGCTTAAACGTGTTTATCTGCGTAAAAATTCAGTGCTGATTCTTAAAAACGAATAACTCAATAAAATTAAACTTCATGGAACGTCAAATTGCAATCGTCATAACCCTGCTGGTATCCATAAATGTCATGGCTCAAAACCATATTCAAATATCAGATCAATCAACCGTACATATCATCTGTCCCAAGGCGGTTGGCTATGTGCAGGTTGGTAATTATTCAAATGTATTGGCTGAAGCCATTTCTGAATTCCCCAATCTAGTGCGAATCAAAGCTGTCAAAGCTTTTAAAGACACAAGTTCTCTAACGCTTATATGTGCTGAGCAATTGTATGCTTTTAAGGTCAGTTATAGCAAACACTGTCCTTTGCAATTAAGGCTGGAGGATTATTCTGGTGATGTTTTAAATGAATTGCATGAAGCCAATATGTCCCTGCATAAAGTCCTCAACAATATGAATACACTCAAGGAAATGACAACAGGGCTTGAGCCAATACAAACAACACAAAGCAACCAGGTGGAGCTGTCATTGGACGATATTCGCGTCAAAGAGGATTTATTGTTTATCAGACTAACGATAAAGAACCACTCCAGGTTGATTTATAAAACAACCGCACCATCATTTTTGATGTGTGATAAGAAGCCAAAGAAAGCAGCCAATGTGCAGGAATACCTAATTGAACCAAAACGTGCCTCAGATACTCAATTATGGATTGCACCACAGGATAAAAAGACAATGGTGCTTGTCTTTAAAAGCTTCTCTATTCCAAGGCACAAACAGATAGAGATAAATCTTCAGGAAGAAACGGAAGGGTATACAGGTCGCGATCTAAGGCTTGTTTTTGGTAATAAGGCTATAATTGAGGCGAAGGCGCTCTGATGTCATGTGTACATCACACAAGGTTAATATACCAACACAACACTCTCAACCTAAAATATCACCATGTCACATAGCGAAGGCACACAATTGATACGGCTGCATGAAGCGTTTCGCTTTATCAGCTACCTCTTGCTATTGCTTTCTTTTTACCTGACCTGCATGGATTATTTTGTGGCGCAAGATTTTTATTTGAAAGGACTGGGCTTTGTCTTTGAGAAGCTGCAGCACTTAAACTTTCTCTCTCAATTGATTCCTTCCAAACTATTGACCCTGGGCGTGCTGCTTATCACCTGTCTGGGTACCAAAGCACAGAAACAACCGGACTTGAAAGTAACACTGATAGTGCTCCAAATTCTATCTGGCTTAACAATTTACTGGGCGAGTTTATGGTTGCTGCCTAAATACCCATTGGCCTATATGCTCAGCTCCTTAATTGCCTTTGTGATGGTCAACGTAGGCTTTGATAATGTCAGTAAGCTCATTAGTGTCAACCTGATGAAAGACCGTTTTAATACGGGCAATGAGAGCTTTCTGCAGGATGAATCATTCAGGGCTAACGAATGGTCGGTGAACCTGCGCAGTGAGTACATCTACAACAATAAAGCCCGGCATGGCTGGATCAATGTGGTCAACCCCTTTCGTGCCAGCATGGTCATCGGAACACCCGGCTCCGGGAAGTCCTATAGCGTGGTGCAGCCCTTTATCTCGCAACACCTGCGAAAAGGCTTCTCCATGTGTATCTATGATTTTAAATACCCCGATTTGTCGGCCTTGGCCTATACGCAATACCTGCGTGGCAAAGTCAATGCGCGCCTGCCGGTTCACACTCAATTTTGTGTTATTAACCTGGATGATATCCGCAAGAGTCAACGCTGTAACCCACTGGCACCGGAGCTGATGGATAGTCCCATTGATGCCTTTGAGGCTTCACGTACCATTCTGTATAACCTGAATCGTGAATGGATACGCAAACAAGGGGAGTTCTTTTCCGAATCGGCCGTTACCTTCTTTGCGGCGGTGATTTGGTTTTTGAAACGCTACGAACAAGGCAAATACTGCACTTTGCCCCATGCCATTGAATTGCTGCAGCTGGATTACGATGAGCTGTTTGACATCATGGCCACAGAGCAGGATGTGGTAAATATCATTAATCCCTTTATCAATGCTCATCAACGTGGCGCCAGTGAGCAGTTGGAAGGGCAATTGGGTAGCCTGAAGATTGCCATCTCCAAAATCATAACACCGGAAATCTACTGGATATGTTCGGGCAATGACTTTACTCTGGATATCAATAATCCGGAATCGCCTAAAGTACTATGTCTGGCCAATAATCCCTTACGCATTGAAATCTATGGGGCTGTACTCTCCCTTTTTATCACCCGCATGCTGAAGATCATCAATAAGAAGGGGCAGCGACCATCCTCCCTAATCTTTGACGAGCTGCCTACCATCTATTTCAGGGGTTTGGATACCCTGATTGCCACTGCCCGGAGCAATAAAATATCAACCCTACTGGGCATCCAAACGATCGACCAGCTGGTAAGGGACTATGGCAAGGAAGCGGCCAATGCCATCCTGACCAACATCGGCAATGTATTCTCGGGACAAGCCACAGGCGATACGGCACGTTACATCCAAAGCCGCATGGGCAAGGTGCTGCAGGAGCGGCAGTCGATAAGCATTAACCGGGCTACTCAATCATCCACCATCTCCACTCAGATGGACTACCTGGTGCCGGAAGGTAAGATAGCCACCTTGCCACAAGGCTATATGGTAGGGCAGGTGGCCGATAGCTTTGAGCAGCCCATCACACGCAAGAGCTTTAACGCCCTAATCAAACCCCAGATGTTGAATATTCAAAAGGAAATAGCCATGCAGGATTATTACTCCTTTGACAATAAAGAAAAGGTGCTGGAAGGCAACCGGCTACGCATCTATAATGATATACAAAGTATCTGCAAGCAACGGATGTCACCAAGCTGAAAACGACTGTTGTTAAACCCTTAAATATAGAAATGATGGAACAAAAAACACGTTATGGACTGGATGAAGTGCCAATGGCCAAACTGGAAAAGATGGGCATTAAAAGCGATTTTATTGACAAGATGGAGCAAAAGGAATTGACCGATTTTTTGAATGGGTTTCGTTCGCAGAAGTTGTATACGGTTAGTGCCAAGATCAATGAAGAAAGCTACCGCATACCGGCAAAGATACGGTTGCAGCGTGAGGAGGGAGAGATAAAGGTACGAATTCACCCGATTCAACGCCTGCACATCCCTGATAGCTTTATGGGACATGCTTTCACAAAGGAAGAAAAGACAGCCTTGCTGCAGGATAAAAACATTGGTAAAACGATTGAATTGCAGGATTTCTCCGGAAAAATAGATAAGTACTACATCGGCATTGACGCCAAGACCAATGAAATCATCCCATTGAAGCAGAAAAATATACAGGTAGCGGATACAATCAAAGGGGTGACCCTGACCGCTGCACAAAAGGAGAAACTATCCAATGGGGAGAAGGTGCAGCTCAAGGGCATGACCGGCCGCAACGATAAGAAGTTTTCAGCCACGCTGCAGATTAACCCGGCAGAGCGTAATATCGGTTTCAGCAATTTCAAGCAGGAGAAAGCCGCAATACAGACACAAGAAAAATCCGAAACACAAAAGCAGAATAAAGCTGCCAAAGTGGGAGGATGATTACAGCTGATTCATAGTTGAAAGGAAAAGTGGAAACGTCCACTTTTCCTTTTTTTAGTTCTCCTTTTTACCCCAAAGAAGAGTTGATAAGTACCTCTTACGAAGTGGATGCAAGATGTGTTTTTTAGTACCTAAAAAACGAAAAGACTTGCCCCGTGGGACCGAAATGAATATGAGTAAAAAAACAACAAATCCTTAATCATGGCACCAAGAAAATCCCCAAAACAACGTCGGACTATTCAGTTTAAGGTATACCTGACAGAAGCGGAGAAGCTGAAGATTATAACAAGCGTCAAGCAGGAAAAGTACAATTCCATCAGCGACTTTGCCCGTGAACGGCTCTTGAAAGAGCGCCTGTCAAAACGGATATCTGTTAGTGCCGATTACATCCGCATTTTTAAAACCATGGATTATAACCTGACCAAAATAGGTACCAATCTGAACCAGGTGGCACATAAGCTCAATGCTTATAATACCTACATGCTGACTGAGGAGGATTTACAAACTTTTAAAGCATGTTTTGAGCACCTGAAAAACTGTTATGCCTTATTGGGGCAGCACTTACGAAAAATTAACTAATGGTTATTAAAATCCATCAGACAGCCTCCACCAAAGACGCCTTTTACTACAATGAGGAAAAGGTAGCAAAGGGGTATGCGCACTTTTTTCACAGTAAGAACACCATCGAATTAAGGCCTTTTGCTTATCCATCATCTCAACGCTTAGCCCAATTAATAGCAATTGAGAAAGGCAATAAGCGTTGCCAAAACAAGTGTTTTCATGTATCCGTGAATCCGACGAACGAAGAGTTAGTGAAACTTTCCAAAGAAGGCTTGAAAAAAGAGATAGATGCCTTTATGCAGCACATGGGCTATGGAAATCAACCATACTTTGTGTACGAGCATGCAGATTTAAAGCGCACGCATTTTCATATTGTCTCCTCCCGCATTGATGCACAAACCAACAAGAAGATAAAGGACAATAATGAGAAGCGTAAAGTCCATCAGTTTGTTCGGGAGCTTCAGCAGCGGTATGAATTGGATACGAGAATAACGAAGCTGGATAAAGTACAACTGATACCGACCATCAACAGTCCGAATCTGCATGAAGGGATTCAACAAGTGTTTAAACTGCTCAATCAGTCCAACGTCCAAAACCGGCAGCAATACCTGGATTTATTAAAGGGCTTTAACCTGGAGTTACATCAATCGGAGCAAGGTCAATCGGTTGTCGTTAAAGATCAGGATGGTCAGATTTTACGCCATCCCATGGCATTAAGTCAGTTTAATGAGCAGCCATTGCTGGATGATATTCAACCTTTAGAGAGCAACTTAAAGCTGCAGCAAGAGCTCCAGCAAAAGACAGAAGGTATACTAAAAGAACTAAATAAGAGTTATCGATTTTACACCACAAAGGAATTGCGGGAGGCCTTTATCAGGAATAAGCTCTTGCCTTATAAATTGTCAAAAAGCAGTAATCTGAATATTTACTCACCTATGGATAAGACGGTGGTTGACGCGCAATTTTTGATGAAGAAATATCAGATGCGGCACCAAACTTTTGTATTGAGTAATGACCGGTTTTATGATATCATCAGGGAATTCTCTGAATACTTAACCAATAAATATCCAAATGGTATCGAAGCGTTATTGGATGCTACACAGTCTGCAATGGATGGAAGTCAGAGCCGTAAAATTGCCTTGAAAGCATTGAATTTAGATGAGTGTATAGCTTATAACCAGGTTGCGGTACTGCTAGATGAAAAAGAACGGCGACTCGTGAAAATGGCGGTTAAAACGCATTTGGAATTTATCACTAATAAAGTTGTTGAGAAATCGCAGAATAGCTCGATGTTATATAATTCAACACAGGGGCGAAGCTATTGGGATAAGCTTAATCATCAGTTCTTAATTGAATTATTAAACTATCAGAATTGGGAGAGTCGAAAGAATAGAAATCAACGAAAGGGCGTAAAGAAAAATTGGAAGAAAGGAAGAAAAAAGTTGTAAGATGCAGTCGGGTTAAATAATAATTGTTATTGCATAATGGAGGCATTTTGTTATCATGGTTTTGCGATTGCAAGTTCAAAAATATAAAATGTTCACGTTATTTATTTGTTCACGTTACGTGAACGTATTATATGTTGTGAACATGAAAGAGGCAATCTTACATATAGCGATAGAAAACTTCCAGAAAACAACAGGTCTGAATATATGTCTGGAGGAAGATAGGCCATTAGATGGAGTTATTCGTATGGATTTACCAAAGCGTAAGCTACGTTTTACCATTGAATGTAAAAACGAGCTTCGTGGGCATCAATTGCATCAACTACAAGAGCTGCATGCCAAGTACAACAGTTTTATGCTTGTTGCTAATCGTATTTTTCCTAGAGAAAAAGAAGAGCTTCGAACGATGGGAATTCCATACCTGGAAGCTAACGGAAACGTGTTTATTAAAGATGAGCACACCTTTATTTTTATTGATACAAGAAAAAATTTTATTCAAACTAAAGAGAAAGGAAACCGGGCTTTTACGAAGACCGGCTTAAAAGTATTGCTCCATCTTTTGCAAAATAAAGAGGATATCAACCTTCCGCAACGCGAATTGGCTAAAATAACAAACGTTGGACTGGGAACTATTCCGCAAGTAATTGAGGGATTAAAGGATACGGGGTATCTGCTGCAGGTAAAAGGTAAACAGTATATTTGGGAAAAACGAAGAGATTTATTAGACCGATGGATTACTGAATACGATACGGTTTTAAAACCCAAACTAAAAAAAGAACGCTATCATTATAATGGTGCCTGGGAGAATTTAGCATTCAACAACGAACTAACCGTTTGGGGAGGTGAACCGGCAGCAGATATATTAACCAATTACCTACGTCCTGAAAAGTTCATCATTTATACTAAAGAAAATCGATTAAGTCTAATGAAGAACTACAGATTATTGCCGAAAAAGGATGGTGAAATAGAAGTTCTTGAATTGTTTTGGCAACAAAATAAAAACAGAGAAATAGCCCCTGAAATTCTAGTGTATGCTGAGCTACTATTGGAAGGAGGTAAAAGAAACAAAGAAACCGCAGAAAGGATTTTTAATGAATACATCGAACCAAGGCTATAAAAAGCTGGCAATCCCCTTTTTTAAGGAAACCTTTGATTGCATCGATCAGATAATGGTCAGCCATAACATAACATACCATACTATCTAATAGGGGTCAATGCCATTGCACTAAAACTGCTGAACAAAGGTATAGCACCCAGCAGAGGTACCAAAGATATTGATTTTGCCATAATGATTTCTGATATGGAAGAGTATGAAGGAATCAGTGCATCGCTTGAAGAGAATGGCTATATGAAGGTGAAAGCACCGTGGACATTTTATTCCGAAAAATACAATGTTGCTATCGATATTTTACCGTTTGGCGAAATAGAAGAAAAGGATACCATCAATTTTAATAAACGGTATAGTGATTTACACGTACTTGGTTTTAGGGAAGTGTTAGAGGAGTCTGAACAGGTTGAAGTGGAAGAAAAGCTTCTCAATGTTCCACCTTTACCTGGCATGATTATACTAAAACTGGTAGCCTGGAGTGATAGGCCTGAGGAGCGAGAAAATGACCTGGCCGACATCTTAAAGATTATTCAGCATTTTTATGACATGGCTTATGATGAAATTGTAGAGTTTCATTATGACACCTTCCCTGAGAGTGATGATTTTGAGGAAATGTTTATTGCTGCTGAAGTACTAGGCAGAAAGGCGAAACATTTATTGAATAAATCGGAGAAGTTATCCGAAAGAATTATGAAGGTATTGGATGAAAACTTATCTGATGCAACCGTTTCAAAAATCGCAAAAGAATGGGCACGTAAATTAGACAAGGATATTGAATTTGCAGTAAGTATCCTAGAAGCCTTTAGAAAAGGCATATCACCCGAATAAACTAAAATATCTTTTTTAAAAGAAAAAGGAGGCTTCCGATAGGAATTGCCTCCTTTAATTCGTTAAACCAGACCTTAGTTAATACTATCGTCTAGAGCTTTACCTGCTTTGAATTTAGCTACATTCTTAGCAGCGATGTGTATTTCTTTACCTGTTTGTGGGTTGCGGCCGGTGCGTGCTGAGCGCTCAGAAACTGAGAATGTACCAAACCCAATTAATTGGATGCTTTCTTTTTTAGCCAAAGTTTCTTTGGTTGTTTCCACAAAGGCATTGATTGCTTTTTCAGCATCAGCTTTTGTAATACCTGCTTTTTCCGCAATGGCGGAAACTAATTCTTGTTTATTCATATTGAGTTATATTTTTTTACCTCACTAAACTATAAATTTTTCATTGAGAACTGCGCAGTGCTAAACAAATATTACTGATTTAATGGTGTGTTTTAAAGGGAATCTGCTTCCTCATATAATTTTCTCAGCTACTGAGGAGCGTTAAGTCACACCACCTAAATTCCGTCAAAAGTATTGATCGCCTGCTTGATAAGTCAAGTGCGGCTGAATGTGTTCATTCAAGGCAGCCGTCCTTCGGAGGCGTTCAGTTTTTGCTACTCACAAAAACTGACATGCCCACTTGACAAGTATCCAGCCGGCTCAATGGTATGCGCCAAAATTTAATGGCGTGCCAGAAGCCGCAATAAATCTGCAAGGCAGCAGTAAATACTATGAAAAACTTTGACATTTATGAAACAGTTACCAATTTAATTGTTCAGCGATTAGAAAACGGCGTTATACCTTGGGCTATGCCCTGGAAAACATCTAATTCTATTCCAAGGAATCTGATTTCTAAAAAGCCATATCGGGGGTTTAACTTCTGGTATTTGTTAAGTTTTAACTTTGAACGGCCTTATTTTCTAACCTTTAATCAGGTTAAACAATTGGGAGCTTCCATTAAAAGAGGTTCCAAATCATTTATGGTTATCTTTTGGAAGGTGCTAGAAGTTAAAAAAGATGGTGAAATAGAAGAGATACCAATGCTTCGTTATTACAGAGTATTTCATATTGATGATGTGGAAGGCATTGATGAAAGTAAAATTCCAGAAGATACATCTCATGTTCATGAATTTAAAACGATAGATTCATGTGAAGAACTGATTGAAAAGTGGGACGATTCTCCAGTAATTAAGCATGGTATGAAAAAAGCGTGTTACATTCCCACTCTCGATGAAGTTCATATGCCAGATGCTAAACACTTTTATAAAGATGAGGAGTATTATTCAACCTTATATCATGAAGTTGTTCATAGCACAGGGCATCGCAAACGTTTAAAACGTCATCAGCAGTTTCCCAACCTTAACTTTGGCAGTAAAGATTACAGCCAGGATTATCCTAACTAAAACATTATCCCAACTTCCAGAACAAATATTTTAGTTTACAGCGTGTTAATATTATGAAAGTTGGAATAATATTTCTTCAACAAAGTGGACTGTCTTTATTAATCATCAG
>NZ_JBNGPA010000036.1:0-54226 GCF_050589845.1 Carboxylicivirga agarovorans
AAATATGTGTTTAACAATAATGCGTATAAAGAGTAGCTTTTTGTAAGGAGGAGAGCTGATTTACATGATGCATAGATCTATACGTTTATAAAACTTCTTTTCGAACACTAAAAGGCAAAGCGCAGCGACGTCCCGGGTATGTAATGCACAAAATAGCGATTCGACATTTTGTCATTATGATCCATTCACAAACAGCTTAGCTGTTTATCCATTTGTGTAATTTGAGCACCCTGATAGCTATCGGAGTGTGGTTGCATAAACTATGCCTATAATTGAATCGCTATTAGTTTACTTTGATGGTACTGATTGCAAATTCTCATTCATCCAAATCATAAAAAAGAGGCTGTCCAAATTTATAGTTTCACGCTAAGGCCGCTAAGGATTACGCCAAGACAACAAAGTATATGATGTTATTTTTCAACACCTTGCGTACTCTGCGTTTTTCTTCGTTTGCGTTCTTTGCGAGCAATATCCTACATTTTGGACATCCTCTTTGAATCGGGAAACAAGCGTACTAAACTTAACAGCAAACAACGCTTAAGTGCAATACGCTAAACAATTATTTAAGAGGCTTCATTATAGGTCTGGACCAGTCCTTTGCCACATAACCTGGTCCTTTTTTGGGCTTTTCAACCGTTATTTCCTCCTCCCCTTCTTTATACAAAGGCCAATCATCAGTTCGGAAAGGTGATGCGGGAAATCCTTCTTTATTGTACAAGAGGTTACGTTGCGACGGATTCATTGCCCAGGCATAACGCACTGCAACAGGCTTTTCAACGAACTTGGATGAAACGACAACAGTTTCACCTTCTATTCTGGCCCTGGCCCAATACCATTTCTTATCTGCACCTGCAATTGCGAAACTGTTTAAGGGCTCTTGCCTGGCTTTCGATAATCCACTGCCGTTCCCTTTAAACGATAAGATCACCTCATTGCCCGCTATTTCATACGATGTGTAATATGGACCATGACCCGTTTCGTAAATATTATAAACATCATGAAGCACAGTAAAAGCATGACGCATGCCTATTGGCTTCTTATTCTTTGGGTGAAGTTCTACAGGGCTGCCGGTATCAATGGATACAGCCAGACCAATATTACCGGATTCCCGGGCCATCTCAAACATCATTTGACGGGATACTGCCCAAGGAGCTTCCAGACCTTCTGATGGATGCTCCTGCGTCGCTCCCCAGGCGGGTAACTGCGTCAGTGAAAAGTACAAATCCTTAGTAACGTTTCCTTCTGAATGAGTATTCCATAAGTCGCGGTAAGTATTTATTAACCTGGTTAGTTGCCCTTTAAATGCCAGGGCTTGCTGAACGCTCTTCGAGTTGCGTTCCCCCTGGTACCAGATGACACCTCTGATACCATAACCAAGCAAAGGATGCACCATGGCATTATAAATATGCTGGGGATACTGGTTTCCCAAATCAGCAGGTTTAGTAATAACGGGAGCCATTAAGCGCTTATTTTTATTCTTCATTGTATCTCCGGCAGCCATTCTTTGCTGATAATTCTCAAGTGCAGCTCTATACTCAACAACAGCTGCATCTGCGCTCAACCCAAGCTTCTCTGTCTGTCGCTGAGCCACATCATCTAAAGCTTGTTTATGATACCGGCTGCGCTTTATGTCTGATTGGTATTCCCAAGGTATCCAGCCTTCAACAGGAGTGCCTGCATAAGCCTGAACAATAATACCAACCGGAATGCCCACATGCTTTTGCAAAGTAGAGCCAAAATACCATGCAACGGCCGAAGTACGGGCTGCAGATGCGGAATCTGACACGCTCCATCACCCGGTTGCACAATCGTTACGTGGCTCATGCCAGTGTTGTCGGTCTGATTTGTAGATGCGTAATTCATTCATTTCTGCATTCTTCAGATCATCGGCTGCTCCAAAGCAATTTTGCAAAGCCCACCCCATATTGGATTGCCCAAGGCATAACCACACCTCTCCGATCGCGACATTCTTCAAGACAAGGTTGTCTGACGATGTAGATATATTGATGACTTCGTTTAGCCGATAAGATGGTGTTGGTAAGAACACTTTCCAATACCCCTGTTCATCTGATTTGGTATTTTGTACTTCACCCCATGATGTTTCAATGCTTACTTTTTCACTTTTTCCTGCCCAACCCCATATTGCATTTGAGGTATTTTGCTGCAGCACCATATTATTGCCAAAGAAAGTAGGCATTTTTAACTCTGCTAACACCTTAACCTGCAATAAAACAAGAAAAAGGAACAAACAACTCATACTTTTAATTCGATACATCATCTATTGTTTTAGAAATTTACGAACGAGATACCTATCTTCATATTTTAAACGGAGCAAATATACGCCATCTGGCAAGTGGGCAAGATCAATCTCCTTGTTTTCAGACCATCCGCTTAAAGAGCAATATACCTTCCCTGTAACATCTAATACATCAATACGTTCACCACTAAACCCACTAACAAACAAGCGGTCTTGCGCTGGATTGGGAAAGACCTTTATATGCTGATTTTTACCAGTTAAAACAGAGGTACTGATTGCATCCCTTGAATCAGGATCATCATTAAACAGGATATCATCAATATATATATCATGTGGGCCGGGATCTCCGGCATAATCCACCTGCATCCACACTTTACCGCAAGCCTCGTACGTGCTTCCCATGTCAAAAACCAGATCCTGCCACTCTCCCAGATGGTTCTCATCATAGCTATTAATGCTCGTTTTTATCAGCTTCTCAGAATTATCTTTCTTTGAGACCTGGAAACGTGTAGCCGATGCCTTGCTTTTTAGTATTTTCATGTGAACATACCTTGGCGCGTCAAACTCTGCAATCAATGCAGAAGTTCCGATATATGTGCGTGTATTGGAGGCATCTCTTGATACCTTTAATACGCTTTCACTTGTATTTATACCTTGTTTGAATGGATTTTCGACAATTTCCACAGCTGCTCCACCTAACTTGCCGTATTGATATGGCGTGTTTTCAAAGTTTTCATCATAGATTGTTCCAGCCGCCGGATATATGGTCCATTTCTCCTCGACCACAACCAGATTGGGGGCATGTCCTATCCATTGAGCCTGCTCAATTGCCTTAACAAACTCCTCATAAGTCCTCATCACATCACCACTTGCCTGGTATTCATTAAAGACTGACAACATTGGATCTTCACTGGCTGCCATTTCTTGTCGCAAGCGTTCCTTATACCTGGTAATCTCTTCCTGGTATGCTTCTTCATTTACCAGGTTATTCAGACAATCAGGATCATTCTCCACATCATAGAATTCTTCAGGAATACGGGTTAAGATAAAATCACATCGCTCCTGCCACATATCATCAGTTTGTCCGATATTAAGCATTGTTTCAAAGAAACTGGCTCCTAAGGAGGAGCTGTTGTATGTTGTTCTGCCGTCATGCCAGGGGTTAAATATGTAGGCATATTTGGTACTGTGAACTTTCCTGAATGCATAAATATTTTTACTGATGGTAGTATTATAAGTGGAAAACAGCATGTCTCTTCCATTTTGTTCTTCGCCACTTATCAATGGAATTAAGGATTGACCATCCAGGTTTTCGGGCACGTTAATATTAGCTGCTTCACAAATCGTTGGGAAAATATCGAGCGCTGAAACCAGGGACTTTATCTCAGAACCAGAGATCAGATCCGGGTTCCCGGTCCAGCGCATTATCATTGGTGTTTTAGTGGAATGATAATAAATATTGGATTTTACACTGGGAGCCGCCATGCCATGATCAGATAAGAAAAACACCAGGGTATTATCGGCAATACCTTGCTCGTCAATAACCTGCATCACTTTCCCTACCACATCATCCATTCGCCTGCATGTGCAAAGGTATTCTGCCATCTCCAGCCTGATATCTTCGTGTTCGGGCAACCAGGCCGGTAATTGAACGTCTTCAGGATAATAAATCCTTGAAGGGTGTGACTTTTTATCATCCAGTTCGGTTCCTGCTGAATTCAGATTATAATAAGGCCGGTGCGGATCATGAGAATTGACAATCAGGTAAAATGGTTTACCCACAGTGTTTAAAGCAGAATCAACAACAGTTGATACGCGCTGATAGAACATATCTGTATTACGGTGCATCTCTTCGGCAATATGCCAGGGTGTAATACCTTCGTAGGGTGTGCTGTGCGGTACTTTGCCAAGGATACCAACAAAATAACCGTTGGCATCAAAAACACCGGGGATAGTAGGTATATTTTTAATGCGCAGATCATGAAAGCCTTCTCCTCCACTGCGATGAGGCAGCAAGCCGGTATTTATTGCATTGCGGGAGGGCATACATGCTGTAGACGCCACATGAGCATTGGTAAATTTTACGCCTTGAGAAGCCAGGGCATCAATATTAGGTGTCACACCTTCACCCTGTTGCTGACCATTGAATGAAGCCACTGTGTTCCAGTTCATATCATCGGCCGTAATTATTAAAATATTAGGTCTTTGCGCCTCACTGTTAAATAGATTTATACTAAGCGTAAAGGCTGCAACAATGTATTTTAGTTTTCTCATACTTTTGAATGATTTTCAACTCACCATTAACCATGTTGATGGCAAGAAATAAATAGTCAGACCAATTTACCAGAGCTTTGCTATCAGTGGGTATTTCAGACCTTAACAAAGAATAAGACCGACCATCAGAACAGTGTACTGACACATATTCAACATGCTGAATATTGATCGTTTCAATCGCCTCCTTTTCGTTTAAGAAATTACTCCTCACCATCATATCCCCTCCTTATATATTTTGATAAAATATGTATTCAACAATCAGATCTACACGTAATTTGGTCACCTGTTACTCTGGCATTCCCATCCGGTTAAACGCTTTGCCGGCAGATTATTTATTCTTTTTGGCCTGCTTATGCTTTTGCCAGGTGGACAACTGCTCTTTGCTACAAACCTTTTTTAACTCAACAGTATAAAGCTTCATATTTTCTTTTCGCGCATTTTTAAGTTCGGTGGAATTCTTTTCATAAGTCTTATTTGCCTTCTGATTGTTCAACCTCAAAGCGGTTTTTAATTCCAGTACCTTTTCTTGCTGTTCAGCTGAAAGCTGCATTACTTCAGACATTTCTGCCACTTCCTTCTTAACTGTTTCCTCTGCTTTTTTACTAAGCTTTTGTGCATTGACACAGGTAAACATGCTTATTGCACATATAACAAATGCTAATCTTAATATTTGATTTTTCATATCTACTGGTTTAATTAATTAAAGCCACCTGCACTTAGCGATGCAGGCCAGCTTATGATTTTTTTATTTCATGTGTTTCAGACGCTTGAGCGATTTCTGCAGATACTCCTCAGTAAGCTCGTCTGAATCCTGATACTTTACCCTAAGTTGCTCCAAACGTTGGTGCAAATCGGTTTGTACATCTGCATAGCTTGCGTGCCCGTATATATTATTCATTTCATTGGGGTCCGTTTCAAGGTCATACATCTCCCATTCGTCCACATCATGATAAAAGTGCATCAGTTTATAGCGTTCGGTTGCGATACCATAGTGTCGCTTTACCATATGCCAGCTTGGGTATTCATAATAATGATAGTAGTGTTCCATGCGCCAGTTATCAGGACTATTTCCAGTAAGTAGCGGCACAATACTTTGTCCCTGCATTTCATCATGTTCAGCAGTTCCCGCTATTTCAAGGAATGTTTGAGCAAAATCAAGATTAGACACCAGATTGTTGTTGACACTTCCGGGTCGGGTTACTCCCGGCCACTTAACCAATAGTGGTGTACGCAGGGACTCTTCGTACATAAAACGTTTGTCAAACCAACCATGCTCACCTAAATAAAAACCCTGATCTGAAGAATAAATAACAATTGTATTCTCGTCCAGTCCTTTCTCTTTCAGGTAATCCAGTACTTTCCCTACACCTTTATCGACACTGGCAATGCAGGCCAGGTAATCTTGCATGTAGCGTTGGTATTTGAAACGGATCAATTCATCACCTTCAAGTTTTGCATTATTGAAATAATCAATGATCGGATCGTATACTTTATCCCAGTCTTCCTCCTGCTGTTCATTTAAACGAGCTGTTGTTCCCAGCTTTTCATTCTCGAACAGTTTAAGATCACGATCAAGGCGCATGGTAAGCTCAATGGACATATCCTGCTCTTTGGCCGCCTTACCCCTGTTTTCGTATGTATCAAATAAAGTGGGTGGTTCAGGAAAGGTGACGTCTTTATATAACGCTAGTTCCCGGGGCCCTGGTTCCCACTCGCGGTGAGGAGCCTTATGCTGCAACATCAGCAGGAATGGCTGATCGCCTTCGCGAGCTTCCTCCATATAGTTAATGGCTTTTTCTGTAATAAGCTCTGTAACATACCCGGTTTCCGTATGCTCACCCGCAGCAGTCTTAAAAACAGGATTATAGTAAGATCCCTGACCAGGTAAAACTTCCCAATAGTCAAAACCTGTTGGATCAGAGCCCAGGTGCCATTTACCAACAATACCTGTTTTATAGCCAGACTCCTGCAGAAGCTTGGGAAAGGTAATTTGTGAGCCATCAAATTTTGTTCCACCTTCATTGGATACAAATCCATTAAGATGACCATACTTACCACTCAGTATGGTAGCTCGTGACGGGCCACAAATTGAGTTGGTTACCAGACACCTATTAAACAACATACCATCAGTCGCTATACGATCGATATTCGGTGTAGGGGCATAATCTTTTAATATACCTCCATAAGCACTTATGGCCTGATAAGCGTGGTCATCGCTAAAAATAAACACGATGTTTGGTTTCGTTTTCTTAGTCTTCTTTTTTTCTGCCGGTTGGCAAGCGACAATCAATAAGGTCGCTACCAACAGGATAATTGGATTTTTTCTATTCATCATCAAGTAGTTAATTGTATTTACGATTCTGAGGTCCACCCCACCATTTTGAATCAGGCAGGTCAACATCCCATTTGTCAAAGATTTCCTGCAACTCCCTGGCTAACTCAGGGAATTCTTCTGCCAGGTTATATTGTTCTTTGGGGTCTTCTGCCAGATTAAACAGCTCGGCAGTCTCGGTATTTTTCATGCCCCTGTTATTCCAACATAATTTCCAGTCTCCTTTTCTTACTGCATAATCATCATCCCGTCGCCAGTAAAGGATTTCGTGGGGATTACCCTGCTTCTCTCCTTTCAAATAAGGTAAGAGGTCAACGCCATCGAAATAAGGCGTCTCTTTAATATTCAAATAATTAGCAAGAGTAGGTAATATATCCAGGTTACTGACCGGTTTATTATAATTACCTGAATGAAGCATGCCAGGCCATTTAATTAAAAATGGAACGCGGATCCCTCCCTCATAAGTATCGCCCTTCCATCCTCTTAAACCACCGGTTGAAGACATATGATCATTGGGCGTGCCGACCTTTGCCTGTCCCTGCGGTGAGCCATTATCGCTGATGAAAACAACGATGGTATTATCAGAAATACCATATTGCTCAAGCACTTTCATCATCTGACCAATACCATCATCAAGAGCCAATACCATGGCAGCAAACTTTCTTCGGTTAGGAAGTGAAATATGCGCCAGTCGTTCGATGTATTCATCAGGTACTTCCCACGGGTGATGGACGGCATTATAAGCTACATATAGAAAAAAAGGCTGATCCTGTGACTCTTCAATAAACTGCACTGCTTTCTTTGTAAAAACCTCCGTCAGGTAACCATCAAAAGTAACAGGTGTGTTATTTTCAAAAAGCGGCCAATGGGCTTTCTTAGAGCCCATCTCCAATTCCGATTTGTAATATGAGTGTGCGCCATTCAGAAAACCATAATAATAATCAAAGCCCTTTTGGTTAGGACGCTTTGATTCAGCTACTCCCAAATGCCATTTACCGACCATCCCGGTTGTATAACCAACAGACTTTAACAGTTCGGGTGCTAATACCTGGTCATCAGGAATACCTGAACCTCGCGATATTTCTGAATGCGGCCACCCCGTAGCACTGCAATTCTCACCGAATCCAAAGCGCTGTTGATACTGACCTGTTAACAGGCCGGCCCGTGATGGCGCACATACTGATGCAGAAACATACCCCTGGTTAAAAACAACAGATTGTTTAGCTAAGCTGTCAATATGGGGTGTTAACACATCGGTAAATCCGTTGTAGCCAACATCTCCAAAACCCATATCATCAGCATATACAATTATAATATTTGGCTGATCACCTGTTGGCTTTGCCATGATTTGCGAACCGGCAAAAAATAATAAAAGGCCAGTGAATATTTGAATGCAGGGTAATTTAATTGTGTCAGACATCTTTCTATTTCGTTTATAAGCACAACGAAAATATCAACATCCAACACTGTCTTCAATAAACAGACCTTATCAAGTATTTCAAAGGATAAATATTAACATCAGATCACCTATACATCTCCTCTTAATATCTTAAACAACGAGTCGTATACACCTAATAACATGACGTTTAAAACAACAACAAACTTAAAAGGATATCATAAATTCGGTCAGGTTATCATTGGGGTCCAGTCCCAGTTTTTTGCGGATTTTATAACGATGAACTTCAACACTCCTTGTGGACACATTCATTAAGGGTGCTATTTCTTTTGTAGATAGGTTCATTTTCAAATAAGCGCATAAACGAAGATCCTTCGGTGTTAAATCGTCATAGGTATTTTTTATTCTTTTAAAGAAATCTTCGTGAGCTCTGTCGAAATGCATTCGAAATACATTCCAGTCATCTTCGTCTTCTATACTATGGTCAATCATTCGTATCAGACGGTTCATATACTTTTCAGGATAACTATACTTAAGATGCTCCCGTTGCTTCAGAATTTCCTCTTTAACCTCCGTTAGTACTTCTTTTCTTTTTATGGTTGCTATCGTTCGGTTGGCCAGTTCGGTGCTTTGATGCTGAATTTCTTTCTGCAACAATTCATTTTTCAGACGAATCATCCGTTCTTCCTGTTGCTTTTGCTCTTCCTCGTATTTTTCATCCCAGGCCTTTTTCTCGTCTTCAATTAGCTTGTTGTGGTGTTTATTCAGGAGTTTTTTACCAAGGAATATTATTCCGGCCAATAGGACTATAGCAAAGGATACCGCAAGAATGATAAACCAACTTTTCAGAAAAAACGGTTTGGGAATGGTAAATGCATAGGATAAAGGTAGCAATGCATGCCCAAATTCATCTTCACCCTTAATGTGAAGCGTATAATCACCCCATGACAGATTCTCGAATGCAATTCTATTTTGCAGATTTCCCTTGATCCATCGTTTATGAAATCCCTCAAGCATCAGCCAGTATTCACCCTTATGAGCAATGGATGCCATGGACATATACTCAAAAACAATACGCTTGTTGGCATATGGTATCACACTAACAGTCGTGTCTGAATCAGATGACAAGCGACGCGTTACATTATCTTTATCCCGATAGGCGACATGCTTAAGAACAATTTTATCATTGCTCTCTTTCCTGTTTTTATAGGCTGATTGATAAACCAATGCCAAACCGTTTTCAAGTCCAAACGCTGTTGTGCTATCGTTTAAGGATACAATTACCGGATATTTTTCATCCAGTGAATTGTAAGGATTACTAAATGCAAATTCAAACACTTTATTCAATGTACCTGATGTCATTTCGAATAGGGCAACCTTTTGAGGTAAAGCAAACCAATAAGCATTAAAACCGGATTTCGTTACTGCATTGGCATTGGCATATTCGTTAATTTGCTCTTCTATTTTAGAATAACGTACAACGGTATCGCGTAATTCATCATAGGTAAACAAGCCATCGTTAGTCGTAAAAATAATACGTCCATCCAGCTTTGATACTTTGTTACCGGCGTTTTGAGGCATTCCTTTGTTTAATCCATAACGTTCTTTAATAAGTGGTTTATCAACATCGGTGATCTTCACTTTAAACACCTCTTTGCGACGGGTATGAGACACCCAGATATTATTGTTCTGATCAACTTCCATATTGCGGGACGGCTCAAAAAAACCTTTCAATATACTGGCAAGTTTTACACCCTTATTATTCTGATCAAACAAAACGAGCGATGTATGTGAATTTTGAATCAAATAGTCCTGATCCTTTAAACGTAGAGGTACAAAGTTTTGTCCTCCACCAATATCTGACAATTGTTTAATATCATTTCCCTGTATTTGAAAAGTGCCCCTGCTATGACTACATAATAAGCTATTGCTTACTGTCTTCAGTGTCCAGACCTGACCTTTAAGTTCCTCTATGGTTTTAAAATCAGATGGTTTCAGATCACTCAAATCAAGCTTATCAATCGCATGGTAATAAACCCCCTGATTGGTGCCTACGTATAGCCTGTTCTGATATATGGCGGCAGTATGCACAACACCCCAATCTGCCTTCTGATCAGTAATATAATGAACCGGCCGATTGAACTCGACACATGAGATGCCCTTATTTAAAGCAATCCAGAGGCGCTTTTGCCTGTCACACTTCAAATCCAGTATTGTATTACTTTCCAGACCATTACTGGCGTGTAAATGCTCAATAACCTGACCATTGGAGTTGATCTTAAAAACACCATTATCAAGGGTTCCTATATAATAATGACGGCCATCATAGGCACCGGTGTTAATATTAAAATTCCTGATCAGCTCCTGTGCGTCGCATTGCCATTCCTTCAGTTCATAATGACCATCCCAAATAAACAATCCTTTCTTACCAGAGCCTAAAAGAAACTTATCTGAACCGAACGGCAGGAACACTCTTGTATATGCTCTGTTCAATGCATCGCTTTCCGCAACTTCCTTAAAATCACCATCTGCGTATTCTATGATATTGCCCCGGGTTTTCTGAGTGATAATCCTGTCACGTACTTTAGTCAGAAAAATAATGCCACTCCCAATTTCCTTAACTTCTAATGCATTGTTCTTATAAATATATAAGGTATTAAAGGCCTGAAATATGACTTCTCCCTGATGCCCCGGAATGATTTTCCAGATCATATCATTATGCAATATTTCTTGGGATAATTCAATAGACAGGGATGTATACCTGAGTTGACCACGCCCGTTATTTTCCCAAAAGCCGAACTCCTCGAATGAACCTGTATAGATTCTTTTACCAGCAACAAAAACAGAACGGATACTACCTTTACCGGGTGTACTATATAACTCCCACAAATTGCCATCGAAACGTAAAAGGCCTGCTTCATTGCCTATATAAGCGATTCCTTTTTCATCAAAGTCAATCGCCCAGTTTTTACTGAATCCCCCGTATGTGTTTTTAAGAATATTTGTTATCTCATTGGCAGCCATTAACATGTTTGCACCTAAAAACAGGCAACAAATGACAATTACTCCAATCCTGATATTCACTTTTTTTATTCCCATGCAATTAAGGTAAAGCAGCAATATACAAAATCATTCAAAACAGCGTTTCGCCGAAGGTCAAAAACTGATCATAAACTCTGACAGATTGCTTTCCGCAGGTAAATCCAGTTTTTTTCTTAATCGATAACGGTGTACTTCAACACTCCGTTCCGAGATATCCAAAAGTGGTGCGATCTCGCGACTCGACAGATTCATTTTCAGATATGCACAAAGCCTTAGATCACGCGGTGTCAATTGAGGATAGACCGCTTTTAATCGTGATACAAAATTATTGTTGGCTTTATCAAAGTGCCGTTCAAACAAAATCCAGTCATCTTCCGTATGAATATTGGATTCAATCAGATCAATCAGCTTTTTATAGTATTTATCAGGATAGCGAATACCTAACTTTTCCTTTTGTGCCGTCAACTCCTTTTTTATATTGCTCAGAACTTCCTTATTTCTAATGGCATTTAGCGCACCAGTCGCAATATGGTTATTTTGTTGAATAACCTCATCTTCAAGCTGACTTTTTATATCCTTTAATTCCGATAACTCTATACTGCTTTGCAAGCTATCACTTTCCTGTGGCACTTCGTTAAGGTAACGTTTGAGGTTCCGTTTAAATCGTAGCACCAATACACTCATTACCACCAGAAAACAAACAGACCATAGCATGATAAATCCATTGGATAAATACCATGGTTTTAATACACTTACCTCAATATGTTTTGCCAATGCAGGCTGCCCCCATTGATCAAATGCCTGAATCCGCAACTCATACCTGTCATCAGAACTATCTATTTTAAAGCTGTTATTATACCCATGATGCACAGTGCTGTCAGTTTCAGAGATCAGCTCAAGGCGATATTCCATCCGTTTGCCTGGAGAAGCAAGTGAAGCAGCAGTAAGTTCCAAATCTTTATAATTATAAGGTAAATCAATTGTCCCTTCATGGGGATTACTGCTTATAACAATTCGATCGCCCGTTTTGTATTGCAGTGTCACATTGATTTTAAATGCCTGCGCGCTATTCCCGGCTTTCAGATCATCGACCGAACCATGCCCTATCATCCCAACTCCATTCTCCATACCAATAAAGGTACCAATTGAATCAATGTTGATAATATTTTCAAAATCCTCAACCAATCCCATGTGTGGTTCTGAGAAACGATATTGCAATTGTTTTGTTGCTGTACCATCCTCTATACGAAAAAGGGCAAGATGATTATTTCGTATTAACCAATAATGATTGGCGTCTTGCTCTATAATTTTATGGGCATTGCTAAATTTTCCCAATTGGGCATTAAGTTGGTCATATTTTACAATCGAATCCTTTAAACCATCATAGGTGAACATACCTTTAGAACTGGTTATAATGATCCGGTTCTTGAATTCGTATACCTCACTTTTCATATCCTGAGGCAGACCATTTTCTGCATCATACACATTATAGCTATAGGCATCTTTCAGATTCTGTTGTAAACGAATATTGTATAGTTCACTTTTCCGGTCGTGCTGCAGCCATAATTGATCTTTGTGGTCAACAGCAACCGACATGGTTGGCTCAGAGAAGCCTTCAACAGTTGTCTTAAATCGCCATGAGCCATGCTTACCCTGTTCCAGAACAACAAGATTTGTATAACTATTCAGAATCAGATAGTTCTTTCCCTGGACCTTGAGCTTTTGAAAACTTCTACCGCCGGCATGGTTCGATATTTTCCTGACATTCTCTTTATTTATAATGTAAGTACCACGGTTATGTCCGCAAAGTAAATGATCATCCACTACCTTTAACGACCATGCCAGACCTTTTAAATCAGGCAATAGCTTAAAATCGTCAAATGATACTAATTGTTCACCTTTTGCAAATGGTTTACACCACACCCCTTTATTTGAAGCGATGTAGAATCGACCTTTATGATGGGTCACAGAGTGAACTGCACCGATTCGCTTATTGGCATCAATCAAAAACTTTATCGGTGAATTAAGTTCCAGGTAGCCAAGGCCAACACTCATTGTAAACCAAAGACGATCGTATTCATCTAATTGGAGTGATAGGATCGTATTATCCTGTAAATGGTTCTGACTGTTTATCTCATGGACGATATGCCCCTTCGAATTAACAATTAACAGACCTGAATTAATCGTTCCGATATAATAGAAGCCGTTATGGTACGTGGCACAATTGATATCCTCATTAATTAATCGTTCATTAGCTTCACATTGCCAGGGGCTCAGTGTATTCTCTTCCCATATGAATAAACCTTTCGTCCGGGTCATAAGCAGAGCCTGATTGTCTGCATAAGGAAAGATCCCTTTTAAACGAGCTTGCTTCAGTTGTGGTGACTGCAGGATTTTCTGATATCCATATCCTGTTAACTCAAGCAGGATTCCCTGACGCGTACTTCCCCATAAACGATTATCATACTCTACCATCAGGTTGGGGGGTGAGTCCACTTCTACTTTCTTAACCCGTTGACCGTCATATCGCAAAGTCAGGCTAAATCCCTGAAATACTATGTTTTTATCTGCATCCTCAAAGATGCGCCAAATTTCCTGGTTATGGAAAGTGACATTAACCAACCTGTCTTTCAGCGAAATATAATTGAGTCGTCCGGTTTTATCTCTTTTCCAATAACCAATTTCTTCTGCCGAACCTGTATATATTAGTCCGTCTGAACCAACACAAACAGAGCGTATCTTGGAGCGGGCCGGTAATTCGTTTAATGTCCAGTTGACACCATCAAAACTCATCAAACCCATATCATTGCCTATGTATACATAGCCATCTTTTCCCAGATCAATACACCAATTACGGTTGCTGGCATTGTACTGGTGTTTGTAAAAGGTTGTGACCTGCGGTAAGGTAAAGCGATTGCTGCATAAACTTTTCTCAAATGACGTCATCTGAAAAAGTATTAGCACTATCAATATTCTGTATACCATTGACCGCTTATTTTATTCGTTATTGCTTAAAATTAATGATTCATCTTAAGATTCAAATAGTCTTTATCATCATTAGTCAGGTTTAGACTTAAAATGAATATCATCCAGAAAGATTGCTTCTGTTAAAGGTTTCTTTGTAGATTGAAATGTAAAACTAATTTGTGAGACAGCTCCTTTAAACGCTTGACAATCGAAACAAAGTATTTGCCATTGACCATTTGCTTTGAATGTTTCCATTGGTTGAATCGATGTTGCTTTTCCCTTTTTTCCTTTTATTTCAATCATTGGCAAACACTGCTCAACAGCCTTAATCTTAAGGCTTAAATAGCGCTTTCGTCGTTGAAAAACAGAAGTTTTCATTAAAACAGACAAATCACTTTCAGCTGAATCATATGGCATAATTTTAAGCACATTATCGCTTTTATTAAGCCCCTGTCTGAGCGGATTATCGACAAAAGCCAGTTGCCCTCTGTTTGGCTGAGGTAGAAACTGTTCTGTATTTATTCCTTCAAAGTCTTCATCAGGATGATGAACATATTTGCCAACGGTAGGGCTCCAGCCCCATAGTTTGGGTCCCATTTTATCGGACCATGCCTGGTATTCTTCTTCCAGTGCTTTTACTACTTCCGGATACTTTTCGTAAAGGTTTTCAGATTCTGACCTGTCACTCAATATTCTAAACAACTTTGGTGTTCCATTTGCCTCATTGTTCACCAACTTCCATTCATTATTACGAATAGCCCAACGGTGATTAATGCGCCAGTACAAGACATCATGGACAGGACCATTCTCTTTTCCGCTTATATATGGCAACAAGTCTTTTCCCACCATTGTATTTTTGTCATTTACCGACGTTGCTGCAAGAATGGTTGGTAAGATATCTAAAGTACTTACTGCCTCTGAATATTCTTCACCCCCATTTACTTTCGCCGGCCAGGAAACACAAAATGGTAATCGGATCCCTCCCTCATATAAGGTTCCTTTCTCTCCACGGTAAGGCATGTTATAGGAATAATTACCTTTTATCTTTCCTCCGTTATCACTTACAAAAAAGATCAGCGTATTATCTCGTAATCCTTCTTCTTCAAGAGTCTTCAGCACCTTACCTATGTTTGCATCCATGGCATACTGCATGGCACACAGTGTTCGTCTCTTCGGATTTTCAATATGTTTAAATGGTTCTTTGTATTTATCGGGTGTTTCCTGCAGTGGCCCATGAACAGCGTTAAAAGCCAGGTACATAAAGAATGGCTTATTACGTGCGTTCAAAATATAATCACGAGCCTCATCACCAAAAGCATCAGTCAGGTAACGGGATTCTGACTTGACGACCCGGGTGTTTTTATATAAGGTTCTGTTTTCATTATTGCCAGGATAATAACTGGCTGCCCCTCCCAGGAAGCCGTAAAAATAATCAAAGCCACGATTGGTTGGAAAATACTCATCGGCCTCGTGCCCAACATGCCATTTACCAATACAAGCTGTTTGATAGCCTTGCGGCTTTAGATATTCAGAGATTATTTTAATGTCCGTAGGGATACCAGCCAACACATCGGGTTGAGCCCGAAAGGGTCCCGGATTGTCATCAAAGCCAAAGCTTTGCTGATAATTTCCAGTCAGCAAGCCGGCTCGTGATGGTCCACAAACCGGTGCTGTTACATACCCACAACTGAAATAAACACCGCTCTCAGCCAGTTCATCAATATTAGGTGTTGGAATATCCTTACTCTGTTGGTGATAGCCTACATCAGCATTACCAAGGTCATCTGCGACTATTACAATCACATTGGGCTTTTGAGCGAAAAGCAACTGACTCATAATGATGCCTAATATCAGCATATATATCCTCATAATCTGTTCCTTCTTTCTGTTTGTCAAATGGTTTCTTTGTACTCTTCCTGCAATTCAGCCAAGCGCTTTTTCAGGTTGCGTGTAATTTCCTCGTAACCAGGCTTACCATATAGATTATTCGTTTCTGAAGGATCTTGCTGGAGGTCATATAATTCCCAAACATCCATTTTATGATAGAAATGCATTAGTTTATAGCGTTCTGTTCGAACGCCATAGTGTCGTCTGACTGCGTGAAAACCAGGAAACTCATAGAAATGATAATATAAAGCATCACGCCATTTATCAACCTTTTCTCCCATAAGCAGTGGTTTAAAAGAAAGTCCCTGCATATCCTCCGGTTGATTTACATTACAGAAATCAAGGATTGTTTGTGCATAATCAAGGTTTTGTACCATCTTGTCAATTTCCTGTCCGGCTTTTACCTGGCCTGGATATTGTATCAACAGTGGTGTACGAAAAGACTCTTCATACATAAAACGCTTATCAAAAAAGCCATGTTCTCCCAGGTAAAATCCCTGGTCGGAGGTATAAATAACAATGGTATTCTCCTCCAATCCATTCTCTTTAAGGTAATCAAGTAAACGTCCAACGTTTTCATCAACCGAAGCAATGGTCCCCATGTAATCCTGCAAGTATCGCTGATACTTCCATAGCGCCAATTCTTTATCATTCAGTTCCATTTTATGAAATGCTTCATTGATTGGCCTGTATGCATTCCAGAAAGTCTCCTTTTGTTCATCTGTCGCCCTGTTAAACAAGTGCGGCCATGGATCGTAACGAAAGCTATCAACACCTGCTTCTATTGTCATTTTTAAATCATGCCCTTCGTACATGTCGCGATAGACATTCATTTTTTGCTTTGCCGATGCTTCTCTACCTTCATAATCATCAAAATAAGTGTCGGGCACAGGGAATTGCACTGAGTCATACATATTATAATGACGTTCGGCCGGCCACCAATTACGGTGTGGAGCCTTATTCTGGACCATTAACATAAATGGCTTATCCTTGTCCCTGCCTTCTTTTAGCCAGTGCAAAGACTTATCCATGATAAGGTCTGTGGCATATCCATGGTTCATAACCGTATCTTTGCCGGTAATAAAATCAGGATTGTAATATTCACCCTGATCATTTAAGACCTCCCAGTAATCAAAGCCTTGTGTCGGCACTCCTTTTAAATGCCATTTACCAACAATAGCCGTTTCATATCCTGCCGCCTGCAGATACTTGGGTAATGTAGGCTGATTCTGATCAAACTTATCCCTGTTGCGGGTAAAGCCATTTATATGACTGAATTTACCTGTTAATATGGTTGCCCGACTTGGTCCGCATAAGGAGTTGGTACAATACGCTTTGTTAAAAACCGCGCCATTTGCTGCTATGCGATCAATATTTGGCGTTGGAGCAATTTGTGAGATACCATGACCATAGGCACTTATAGCCTGTATGGCGTGATCATCAGAGGTTATTAAAATAATATTCGGTTGTTTCTTTACTGGCTTTGTAGCTGAACAGGCGAATGACATAACCACAAAAACAAGAAGTATAATTTGATTAATTCGATTTGTAAATACCATTTTTCCGGCTTTTATTGGTTATTGATTTAATAAGGTAAATTCGACCTGGTTTTGAGTATCAGAATCAGCACCTACAAAAACAGTAAAAGTACCGGGCTCTGTACCAAAAGACATATCCTGTCTGAAAAAGGCCAGCATATCTTCAGTTATGGCGAAGCGTATAGTTTTGGTTTCCCCTTTCCTGATAAATACTTTCTCAAAGCCTTTCAGTTCTTTCAATGGTCGGGTTACTGATGCTACATGATCCCTTATGTATAGCTGGACCACCTCACTGCCATCATAATCACCGGTGTTTGTCACATCAACGGTGATATTTAGCTCGCCACCCTGATTCATCGTGTTTTTATCAAGCAAAAGCTTGGAGTAGGCAAACGTTGTATAGCTCAATCCATAGCCAAAAGGAAACAGCGGTGTGTTCTCCACATCAAGATAACGTGATTTATAAGTATCCTTTGGCTTTTCCGGATTAAACGGGCGACCAGTATTCTTGTAATTATAATAAATCGGGATCTGACCTACATTACGCGGCATCGTCATCGTTAATTTCCCGGAAGGTATTTGTTTGGCATAAAGCAAATCGGCTACAGCCCTTCCGCCTTCTGTTCCAGGATACCATACATTCATTACCGCATCAACAGCCTCTACCTCTTTTTCAATGGTCATTGAGCGTCCTGTCATATAAACCAGAATAACGGGCTTGTTCAATTGTGCAATTTGACTGATCAAATCTGTTTGCACTCCAGGTAAGTCAAGCTTAGTCCGGCAAGCTGCCTCGCCTGACATGTTCCACTTTTCCCCCATTACCATAACAACCTTATCAGCATTTTTAGCTGCCTGAATAGCTTTACTGAAGCCGGAACGATCTTCAGTATTAACATCGCATCCTTTAACAAAGTGCACCTTACCTTTCGCGGCATTAGTTGTTATGGCCTCCAATATTGTTGCTTCAACTGCCTGAGGCTTACCTGCTGCCTTCCATGATCCAAGCAGATCGCGCTTTGAATTAGCCAATGGGCCAATGACTGCAACTTTCTCGTCTTTCTTTAAAGGAAGAACATTTGCTTCATTTTTAAGCAGTACACATGAAGCCACCGCCATTTCGTATGCTGTTTCACGGTTCTTTTCCGATAGTACTTCTTCTCGCTCCCGCACTACGTTACAGTACTTAAAAGGATCATCCATGATGCCCAGTTCAAACTTTAAACGTAACACATTACGAACCGCATTATTTAATTCTTCTTCACTTATCTCTCCGTTTTCAATGGCTTCTTTCAAATGGTCCATAAAAACTCCACCTTCCATATCCATATCAACACCCGCTTTCATGGCCAGTACGCCAGCTTCATATTCATCTTTGGCAACACCATGAGGTATCAGTTCATTAATGGCAGTGTAATCGGTCACAACCATACCGTCAAATCCCCATTCATCCCGCAGGATATCTGTTAGCAGGTATCTATTGGCAGATGCCGGTACTCCATCCAGATCATTAAATGAGGTCATTACGGTTCGCGCTCCTGCATCAATAGCGGCTTTATAAGGTGGTAAATAGGTTTCACGCAATACCCTGTCAGACATATCAACGCTGTTATAATCACGACCTGCCAATGAGGCCCCATAGGCAGCCATGTGCTTAACACAGGCCAGTATTGTATTGGTCTGACTAAGATCATTGCCCTGAAACCCACGAACCCTTGCTGCGGCAATTTGTTCTCCCAGGAAAGTATCTTCACCTGCTCCTTCTGAAACACGTCCCCAACGCGGGTCGCGTCCAATATCACACATAGGAGCAAAAGTCCAGTGCAACCCAGATGCTGCAGCTTCCCGTGCTGCCATGCGTGCGCTTTTCTCGATGAGTTTTAAATCCCAGCTGGCTGATTCGCCCAATGATATCGGTGTCAGGGTCTGGTGTCCATGAATTACATCATAGCCAAACAACAGGGGTATTCCGAGTCGTGTTTCATTCACAGCCAACTCTTGTAATTTACGGGTATACTCAACGGTATGAGCATTAAAAATATTACCGCATTTACCCGTTTTAATGGCATCTTCTTCACCTTCACGCAATACAGGACCAGTAACATCCCAGCGACTGGTAAATAAAACCGTTTGCCCAATTTTCTCTTCGAGTGTCATCAGGTTGAGCAGACTATCTACCCGTTGTGATATTTTATCGTTGTTATGACCTATTGTATCAGCCGAATGCTTACATGCAACAACAGAAGCAAGCAGACCAATGGCCAGTAGTATTTTATTGATCGTATTCATTTTGTCTTTTTCTTTTATAGCTTTTCCTCAATACACCTACTAAGCGGATTTATGTATGATAAATGCTCTTAGTTTTTAACTAACTTCTTGGTAATGAATGAACGATCACTGTACAGGCAAACCAGGTAATTACCATCTGCCAGATCGCTCACGGAAAAATCTACTTTTGAATCATGCGAAGTACTGACTGTTATTTCTTTTACTAAGGCACCATTTATACTGTACACTTTTAAAGAATCAAAGCCCTGACCAACATGCACCCCTCTCAAACTAACCAGATCGGTAGAAGGATTTGGACTGAGTACCACATCGTTTTCCATTCTATAGTCGCGAACAGCACTTGGTTTTTCGGAAAAAAAATCGTTGTATTTATTGAAAAAACCGGTTCCCAGAAATTGGGGCAAAGCAGCCAGTCCAAAGAACATACAAGAATAGTCAACCCCCTCCACTTTATTAGGTTTCCAATTCAGATCTGAGTAACTGTATTTCCATAGTATTGTTGAACCGGGCTCAAAATCTACCTGACCAATTTTTCGGGGATCTTTCAACATGGATAATAAGTCGGCCCTGACCTGACCTGGTGCGGCAGGTGAAAAACCGGCCAGAATATGTGGGGATACATTAAGGTTCTGATTCTGATCCTTTGAAGTACCCATATTTTCGGGTAAACAAATACGATCAACCTGGTATTTACTATCGGGTGCCCCCACACCTGCTCCTGTTCCATATTCATAAGGCTGCCATCCCAGCGCCTTCAGGTCAACATCACCAGCATCACTTCGGTCTGACCACCATGCAGAGTCTGCTTTCATGGCCATACGCATCTCATCGATATAGAATTTATTAGATGAAAAATGGTGCACAAAATTGTGGTTAAACATGAATGTAAACATCGAGGTAAAACGTGATAAAGATGGGGAGGCAACCGGGATATCTCCCTTATTCCCTTCATAAACTGCATGCTTCAGGCTTGATGGATTTTCATAATGCTTCATCCAGAGTTTATGAGCTGGCGAATTAACATTATTAGCTTGATTTTTAGCAAACCACGCAACGATCATGTATTCATTAAAAGGCACAGTCCAGTTTCCATTAGGTGTGCCATCTTCATTCATGCCTAAAGCAATTTGTCCTTTATCAACATCGCCAACAAAAACAGAATGATCGGTTGAATTATACAAGTCGCTAGCCAGTTCATTAATCTCTGCATTATCTTTAAAATAATTACGGGCAAACAAAGCACCTCCCAACATCAGGTCCGTATCAATAGGACTCCAATTACTGCCGCGTGCAGCTCCGGTATTGATATCGTAAAAGTGAATAAAACAACCTTTGGCCGTGCGAGGCAGCTTAAAACCCGGTACCTGACCCGAAACAGCCTTTAAAGTCTGTAGCACTTTTTGTTCTGCTGTTGGTTCCCACCCCATTGCATGACCGACACATAAAGACATTAATCCCATTCCAATGTTAGCCACTGAGCCCCGGTCTGTTGTGCCTTCCATTTTTACCATATCATAATAAGCGCCATTATCATGACGTAAGGCCTGGTAAAACTTATAGGTATTGTGGAATAAGTCCTCCAGTAATTCATCATCAGTCTTTTGAGCGTTCAGGTTAACAGTAAGTGCCAACACAAAAACGAGTAATATATTAAGCTTTTTCATTTTTCTTAGATTTGATGTTTAATGCTTCTTTTTTTGTTTTTCAGCATTGCGCTTCTTCTTTTTAAGTTCAGCCTTTTGCCTGATCTCTTCTAATTGCGCTTCGGGCATTAAACTGCGTTTAGCTGGAAATTCATTTTGCCATAACTCAGTAACCTTTTGAGCATCTGTTCGGTTATCAAACATCACAAGCGCCGGATCCTTCTTATCAACCATCCAGTTACGAAGCACTTTTTGCAGCTCAAGCAGCTCTCTTTGATACCTTGGATCATCTATCAGGTTGTTTGTTGCATCGGGATCATTTACAACATCATATAATTCTTCCGGAGCACGATGACGGTAAAACTCTGCCCAATTATGGCAGGCACTGTATTCTTCATTGTTTTCTATCGTTTTGAGAATATCGCCCTCATTGGAGTTCGCATAACGGTAGCCGGTCATGTGCCACGGATTAAAAATGTAGCGGAATCGCTTATTATCCACTGAACGCATAGGAGTCGCTTTACCCCCGATTTTATAATCAATTTCACCAAAGTGATAATCCCAGCCTTTCTGCTTCTTTCCTTTTATCAAAGGCATTAAAGACTTACCATCAGTCTCTTCTTTAATTTTTATACCGGTAGCATCAAGAAAAGTGGCAAATAAATCAACCTCGGCAACCATATGCACATCATCCTTGTGACCTGCTTTCATTGATGGATGATGAATGTAAAAAGGGGTTTTAGTACTAGCCACATAAGCATTAGCTTTTGCAAATGGAAAGGCTGAACCATTGTCTGATAAGAAAACGATCATTGTGTTTTCATAGAGCCCCGCTTTCCTTAAAGCCTTTATAACTGCATTAAACGTATCATCCAGTCTGCGTACAGAGTTATAATAACACGCCAATTCATAACGCACTTGTGCTATGTCTGGCAGGTAACCTGGTACTTCCACTTCATCCGGCGAATATAATTTTGAAGGGTGTTCCTCACCCTTTTTCATCTTCTTTTCAGGATCAAAAAACGGGCGATGCGGATCGTGGGAATTAACCATAAAGTAGAAAGGCTTGTTTTCTGCTTTGCAACGCTCAAAAAATTCAGCGCTAAATGCTGCATATTTCGATGGACTTCTTCCCGCACCCAGTTCTCCATAATCATGAACAAAGTCCCATTCAAACTTCATATCGGGAGTTGAGTGATTGACTTTTCCCAAAATGCCTGTGAGATAACCATTATCCTGAAAGGTTTGCATAGTGGTCGGCACTTTCTTTTTCATGTGCATAAAACCCATCATCCCACTTGACACTCCATACAAACCCGTCGCCATAATACTACGGCTGGGCATGCATATTGGTGTGTTGGTATGTGCTTGTTCAAAACGCACTCCTTCGTGGGCAAACTTATCCAGGTTAGGTGTCAGGTCCGGAATATCTCTTCCAAAAGTACCACTTGCTTCATAGCCCAGGTCATCAGCTGTAAAAAGCAGTATATTAAGCGGTTCATTCTGAGCCTTTACAATTGAAATGCTCAGTATTAGCGACAATATAATTAGGATTCTATTCTTCATAATTTCATTAATTATTGATTATCGCGAAACGTTCCCTCAATCGTTAAACTTTGAATAGCCAGGTAACCGGGATTAGGGCCGTCTTTATCAGCTACCATATGATACAGGACACGAATTTGATTTGAAGTACTTTCCGGCAGTTCTGCCTTATCTATTACAGCTGATAATTCAAAATAGCCATAGCCTGTATTGTCATCAGTCCCGGCTGAAGGGCTCGTTCCAAATGAACTGGCCACCACATTCCAGTTGCTCACAGCAGCTTGCTTTTCACTTTGTGAAGATAAAGCCAACATAGCCTGGTAATCTTCTTCGGAGCAGACACGTACATCGCAACGCAGCAGGCCTGATGTCAGTTCGGCTGCCTTGTTAGCAAGAAACGAAGCATCAATTCGCAATTCCAATGCCTTAGAAACATCAATTGCATCATTTACAACCGCAATGGATTGTGATTTATTGGCGGTAGCATTATCATATCCTGTTGCAGCATTGAATGGTAGCCAGCGTAATATGGGTGTGGTATCAAATGTATCATCAGGATGATTCTTATCCGCCTGTACATTCCAGAATGCTTTACCACTTTTTAATTCACCATATACAAGGCTTGTTTGAAGACCAGCAATCAAAAGTTCCGGCACATCGTTATGCGGGCCTGTTTGCTCCTGTGATAAATCCAGTTCGAAGATGCTTTCATCATACGGCAGATTTAGCTTACTTACATGCACATGAAGAGTGACTGGCTCGGGCTTACTTACAGTACCATTAAATACTAAGGTATAGGTTCCCTGTTCGAAGGGTCCGACCATTTCAATAACCCCTGTATTACTATCTCCATCTGTCACATAATCTGATTGACGACCAAATGTAAAAACATCTCCGGGGCTCATCAGTATTTCACCGATATTCAAATTTGTAAAGGAAAGACTTACATCGGGTAATAAGCCATCCAGCAATGTTCCGTCAGCATCGACCGGCAAGCCGGCAGGGTTGATCAATAATTCAACTTCATTGGTACCTGATGGCGTATGGACCATAATAACAGGTAACATTTCTTCAACAACCTCAAGCTTGATGGCCTGTTCATTTATGATCGAACCATAGGTATTGCTCGCCTCGACAGATAAGGAATAACTTCCTGTTTCCAGGATATTGCCTTCTGCTAATGATATTATTCCATTGTCATCCATGGTGAAACCATGTTCTTCCAGAACTTCATTGAGATATGTAACGCCTTTGAGTTTATAAGTCATTTTTCCTTCTCCCCGCACAATAGGTTCACCTGAGACCCAGGCTTGTCCTTTAAGCACTGATGGAAGATAGTTTTGATAATCCAATAAGGAAGGAGCTGCATTTAACTCCAGTACTTCTTTATCTTCAGAGCATGCCCAAAGACTGAAGATCATTAAAAGTGATAATATATATCGTGTCATCTTTTTAAGTTTAAGTCCTACCAAAGTGGGTGCTGTTTAACATTCTTGTTTAATGTGATCTCATCATTTGGTATAGGAAACACATTATGACGTTCTTCAACAGCATCTCCCGGATAAGTCAGGTATTCATCCTTTGATGCGTCATAGTCAGGGTGATTTACCATTAGGATGTTTTGCTCCTGCATCGCTTGAATCAGGATTCCCCACCGTACCAGGTCAAAGCGACGGATTCCCTCATAACAAAGTTCGCGACTACGTTCATCTTTTATCACTTCAAACAATTGATCTTGTGTGAGTGCCAAAGCCTGACCGGCTAGTAATTCCTGAACAGTAACGGCTCCAGCCCTTAACCTTACAGCATTAACATTGTCAAGTGCATCAAGTGTTGGTCCGTATAAATGGTTAACCGATTCGGCTTTCATTAACAATACATCTGCATAACGCAATAAAGGAAAGTTAATAGAGGTGCGCCACTTATTAATAGCACCACTCTCCAATACCAAGGCACTGTACATTGCTTCGCCAGCGTCATTAGTCCCGGATACTACCTTTTGCACACGTCGCCATTTACCTCCATACCAGCGTAACTTATTGCCGATATCAGCAGGAAAAGAGTATTCTCCATCCTGGTATTTAATGTTGTAAGGAACTATATTCCAGGCGTGACGTTCATCCGGATTATCAACTGGCATTGACTCAAAATCATCACCATAAAGCTGATTGAGCGTTGCCGTTGCATAGACCAATGGATTCGATTCAGGGTCATCATTAACTTCACCTTCCACTTTAGGACCGTTGTAGTTACCAATATAACCTCCCAGGTCGCGCTCTGTTGTATATTTAAACGATACTTCCCACATTACCTCACGACTATCTGCTACCTGTTGTATCTGATTCAGAAAAACATCACTATAATTATCCAATAATGAATGTTGACCACTGGCGATAATTTTATCACAATGTTTGATCACTTGGTTGTGACACTCTTCAATGCCAACGTCACCTCCATTAATCCTGTTACCGGCCAAATGAAGATAAGTTCGGGCCAATAAACCATGAGCCACATATTTGGTCAGACGTCCATAAGCTTGAGCTTCCTCCGGTAACATGCCTGTGGCAGCGTTCAGATCAGCTATGATCTGGTTGTAGACTACATTCGCCTCCTGACTTTCAAGGTGCAGGTCACCATTATCTTCTGCTATATCAACGAATGGTAAGGTACGAAGCGGTACAAGCTCAAACATACGTACAAGGTTTAAATAAGCGAAAGCACGTAAAGTGAGGCCTTCTCCAATCATTCCCTGCCGTTGTTCAAAGCTCAGACCGGCTATTGTATCCCTACCCTCAAGGTTATAAATCAAATCATTGGCACGTGAGATAAGCGTATAAGACTGCGTCCAAATTTTCTTAATATCGGTATTAAACGCATTGTAATTGAACTTCGAAATTTCACTCCCTCTTGTACTACTTGCTAGTTTACTATGAAGAAATTCATCGGTACCGGCATTGAGCCATATGGATAAATGCTCTTTATAGGATTCTGCCATCTTACTATAAATCCCAGCCAATGCCATTTCTGCCTGGTTCTTATCCTGGTAATAGTCACTGCGCTCAAACTCATTGGCCGGTTCAATATCCAGAAATTCACAGGATGTAAGACCGCTTATGAGCACTGATATCAGTATTGTATATATTTTGAACTGTATTTTCATATGCTTGTATTTTATTTCATTTGTCATAAGAAACTCACCTGAAAGACCAATTATTCCTAATTATTGTATTGGATAAATCGTATTACAAGTCCGTTTCATATGCTTAAATTTTCTTTCATCATTAGAATACCACATTCAGTCCCAGGGTATATGAGCGTCCTTTTGGATATGCTGAATAATCAATACCCCTGTTCAGCGCTTCGTTTTTCACAGATACTTCAGGATCGTAACCAGAATATTTCGTAAAGACGAAGAGGTTATCAACACTGGCTGAAAGCCTTATATTGCTTACATTCAGCTTTCGTACCAAGTGTTTAGGTAATGAGTAACCCAGGGCTATGTTTTTAATGCGCAGATAGGACCCATCCTCAACCCAGAAATCACTCATCATTTTTCCGCTATAAACCGGTATGTAGCTATTATTTCCTGAAGGAGCAGCCCATACACCATATTCGATCGGATTCTGAGGTGTCCACCTGTTAGCTACCTCACCCAGGTAGTTACGATTTCTTTGGGCACCCGGAACTCCAAAAACAGCCCTGTTACCATTGAATATTTCATTACCATATGACCAGGTAAGCAATACTCCTAAATCAAAGCCCTTGTATTCGAAGCTATTGTGCAAGCCTCCATGATGAATCGGATTAGGATCACCTATTATCTCTCGGTCATTTTCATCAACAATACCGTTATTGTCCAAATCAGCGTACTTAGGCATTCCCGGCCCCAGTTTCCCGGCTGTGTAATCAAGTTTGGTCACCCCCTCTTTTAGCATGTATTCGCCTGTTTCAGAGTTATGAATAAAATCATCGACCTGGTATATACCTTCCATTCGGTAGCCATACATTACACCAACCGGTTCGTTAACAAACAAACCATATATATTTTCTTCAGAAAAGATTCCCCCAACATTAGGATTATATAGACGTTCATCTTCACCAACACTTAGCTTACTAACCTCATTGCGGTTAAATGAAATATTAAAATTGGTTGTCCACTTGAAGTTCCTGGTGTGCACATTTACCGTCTGCAAAGTTATTTCCACTCCATAATTGGTGATACTGCCCCGGTTTTCCTTCACTCCTGTAAAACCAGCTGACGGAGGCACTAAGGCATCCAGTAATAGGTCATCCGTTAATTTATAATAGCCTTCCGTTTCGAGAATAATCCGGTTTTTAAGAAAGCCCATTTCCAATCCAACATTATATTGTTGTGTCGTTTCCCATTTTAGATTGGTGTTCGCCAATTTCTCCTGGTAGATGGCCGGACTATAGGAATTTCCGAAATAGTATCCGTTACCACTTCCCAGTGTCACCAGGGAGTCGAAATTACCAATACGATTATTACCTGTTGTACCATAGCCACCTTTTACTTTCAGATTTGAGAATACATTCAGATTCTGAATAAAAGGCTCTTCAATGGCTCTCCAGGCCAGGGCAAATGATGGAAAGTATCCAAATTGGTTATGACTTGGGAATTTAGAGGACCCATCGGCACGCATTGATGCGGTAAGTAAATATTTATCCCGAAAGGTATAATTAACACGAGCCAAACCTGACATCAGGCGTGTATTCAAAAAATTACTTTGTGAAACCTGGGGACTGATTCCCAAACCAAAATCATTCCAGCCAAAATCATCAAAAGGAAAATGGTTACTCTTCATATAGGTTTCATAAATTTTGGTATCCTGTAGGGTAAAACCTCCCAGTACATTCAACTTATGATTATCCTTAACCAGATTATAGGTCAGGGTATTCTCATTGATCCACGAACGGCGTTGAATTTGCTTCACACTGCCATTTATCCCATCTGTTCCCCTGTCAGCCTGGTTTGTTCCTTCATTATAGAACGTTTTGATCTGCTTGTTATCGTAGGTATAACCAAAAGTAGTTCTGAACTTCAGGTTTTTAGCAAGCTTATAGTTTAAGTATGTATTAACCTGAACCACATCACGGGGCTCAGAACGATCGGTATTTTCAAGCGTTTGATCAGGAGGAAAATAACCAGCGTTGTAATCATCTTCTTCATCTTCCGATGATCCATTATCTAAGGGCAACACTGGTCGAAACATAATGGCACTTTTAATGGCACTAACCGACGAGGTTGAAATTTTCATACCTGTATATTCGGTATTTGTATAAGCGGCATTGATACCAAGCTCAAACTTCTTACTTATTTTATGGTCAACCTTTAAACGTCCTGTAAATCGCTCAAAACCTGTATTAAGCATGGTTCCGTCTTCATTAACATAGCCAAAAGAACTGAACAGGCGTGTTAAATCATTACCTGCCTGCATAGATGCATTGACACGGCTGAAATTACCTGGTTTAAATATCTCATCCTGCCAGTTGGTACCTTTTACACCCTTGTATAATTCCGGGTCTCCATAGGCCGTATTTCCCTGTTCCTGTTGCAGAGAAACAAATTCATAGGGCGATAAAACATCCAAACGTCTTTCTTCCGGTATTACGCTAACTCCTTGCTGAACATTAACATTTACCCTTGTTTTTGAATCATCAACTCCACTTTTCGTACTGATGATAACCACACCATTTGAACCTCTGGATCCATAAATGGCAGTAGCTGATGCATCTTTAAGGATGTCGATTCGCTCAATGTCTTCCGGAGCAATGGTGGTAATATAGCTTGGATCATCAATTGGGAATCCGTCAACGATATATAATGGATCAGAGTTACCGGTGATGGAATTGCTTCCCCTTATCTCAAATACCATTGCCTGTCCCGGAGCACCGTCGGCTTTATTAAGCCTTACTCCTGCAAGACGTCCCTGTAGCATCTCATCTACGGACGGAGAAGCGTTATCGTCAATTTCATTGAGTTTTATGGATTTTATAGAACCGGTTACATCTTTCGCTTTTGTAGTTCCATAACCTGTAACAACAATTTCATCCAGCTCTTCAAGGTCACTTACCATGGCAACTTTAAGGCGCTGATTAACACCAACAGGGATTTCCTGCGTAACCATCCCGATAAATGAAAAGATGAGTACGTCACTTTCCTTAACCCTTATAGTGAATTTACCTTCATAGTCACTGATCGTTCCTTCGGTACGGCCCTTAATTCTGATTGTCACACCAGGCATAGGCTCACCTGTGCTTTCTTCAACCACTGTTCCATTCAGCTTTTTAAATTGTGCTTGTGCAAACAGATTAGCGCTACCCAAAAACAAGCTCAAAACAATAGCCAGAAAGAACGCTTCTCTCTTATATTTTATAATATTCATCATCTTCGCAAAAATTAATTAGTACATCGCTCTTACCTGCCATTTGTATACAAAGGCTTCTCTACCAATCTTCCCAAGTTCAGGGTTCAGGTGAACAGCCTTAAGTGCCAGACGCACCTTTTTACCTGTCAACTCACCTGGTATATTAAAAGCTTGTGTACCCCCTTCTGTTAACTTTGATTCACTGATCGGATTAGAATATGGTAACATGCCCGGTGCAATATTCTCACTCATTACTGTCCATTCGGTAGCAAAAGCATCGTCGCTGTTATATTGCTCATCATCACAAACCAAAAGAGCAAATTGCTGGTTAAAATCATTATCTATATAACGCTTATATGCTACAATTTCAGCATAAGCACTTTGGGCATTATTCAGATCAATCGGATCACTAACAACGATTGAAACGCATTCGGTAGTATTGGTTGAGGTTTTAAAACTTAGAAATAAACTATTCTCTTGCTCACCATTACCGCTGACATCCATTACCACAGGAACGCTGGTGGCATGCCAGGTATTGGTATGTCGGTTACCTTTATAAACAGGGCCATTAATGCTTTGGCTGAGCTCCGTGGTATACTCTTCACCATTGACGGTCGCTGAATATGTACCTGCGAAAGTAGAAGCAGTGCTGTTGACAAGGCCTAAATTTACCGCATTGGGACTATTATACTCGGCGTTATAAGCCACTTTTCCAACATTGGCACCAATTATCTCTATTGTTACTGCTTTGGATTCTGTATGGGTCCCCATTTCATTGGAAACACTAACATCAAAAGTTTGCAGAAGCTTATCATCATCACCTATTTCAACTATTGCTTCTTTTGTTATCTCACCTGTCAGCTCATTTATTGTGAAATAATTTAACGGATCATCCATTGTGAAAACGTAAGGACCACCTCCGTTAACACTGGCAGCAGCCGTCATATCCCCTGTTGCAGTGCTGTAAAAGGAATACAGCGATGGAATATACCTTAGTTTGTCAGGAGCAACCTGAACGGCCGAGAAATTAAAAACGTCAGCAAACACTTCTGTACCGGCTGGATTAGTCACCTGAATATCCAATGAATAATCGCCTGGTAGTAATTGACAATACTCTTTAATATTGATATTTCCATTTTGTGCATCAATCGCAAATGAAGCATTCAACACCTCATCAGGTGATGGCCCTTCAACGGATGCGATTTCAAAGACTGCATTTTCTCCTCCCATCACTGTTGGTGTTGCAGATACATAGTCATCACCTATGCGATATGAGTCCACTGGCATATAGCGCAATGAATGAGGTAAGCCTGTATACTTTTCATCATCCAGAAAAGTTGTGCAGGCCGCTATAAAGAACACCAAGGCTATTAGCAGGTAATTCCTTCCCCTCCGAAACCTTCCCTTTACATTTTTCATAAAACTGAATTTTCTATTAGTTACTGTATCTCCTGTCTGATTCAGGTAATATTTTCCTTTTTCAGACTTTGTACAGCAAATATATTTTCACCCCTGCATGCAGATGTAAAAACCGACTACAGCAGAGCTTTCATTTCGTAAATTTTCTTTGATATTTGAATCACACATTACCCATACATTAGTTACAGTTAAATACCTATCATATTATTACAGTGCTACTTAAAATACTATCATTTATTACATCTTTCAAATACCCAGATTAAAGCCTCTTTCCAATGTAGGGTCTATATACTTCAATTATAAAACAAATAAAAATAAAAAAAGGATGCCTGTAAGAAGCATCCTTAATTATTATATACCGGGATAAAAGTGTATGATCAATTCTTTACTATTTTCCCGATGTATGAAGTTTCCTTACCATTTCTTAATCTGACCAGGTAGGTTCCTTTCTTAAGGCCGTTTAATGACACCTTAGATATATTACTACCACTTTGTGTTGCTACAATGGCTCCATTTAAGGCAAATACTTCTACTTCATTGACTGTCTTTTCTCCTCCGATGTAGAGTAATCCATCAGTTGGATTGGGATATAAAACCGTTTCGTCACTTGGTAAGCGCTCCATATCTGTTGAAAGGTTATCTTCAAAAAGCAGGTCATCAAACCAAATAATTCCATCTTCACCCGGATTTGATGAAGCCAAAACAATATCCAGTTGATTAAAGGTATTTTGAAGTTTACTATATGGGATATCAGAAAAATCAAACCTTAGTTCAGTCCACTCATTATTACCACTAATGTTTTTTGATTTTATAAATTGCCCACTTCCATCTTTAGACAATACAATTTGTATATCACTATTAAAGTTTGAACGGACTTTAAGTGATAAATACCTACTAAGCATCAAATCCCAATACTGATTCTCAAGATTGACAGAAAGTGTAGTTTGTGTGTTGGCACCATCGCGAATCAACTTACCTGTTTTGTCTGATGCATTAGTTGCATCCTGCATGGGATTGTTAACCACCCTGTAACTCGATCCGGCACTAGCCAGCAATTTCCAATCCAATTTAGCCAAACTGCTTTTATAGGGGCCACCTTCAAAATCTTCGGCCATGAGCTCGGCACCCGGAACTTCATACTGCTGCTTTAAGACAGCCAGTTCCAATTTTAAATCTTTTACCACATCAGCATATTCGCCCTGGGAATAAACGTTATTCACTTCATCCGGATCATTTTCCAAATCATATAACTCCCAGGCATCGTCGGTGTAGAAATTGATAAGCTTAAACCGATGGCTTCTGATCCCTTCGTGACGAGGCACGCCATGCTTACCGTGATCGTAATAGTGATAATAAACGGCATCACGCCAGTCAGCCGGCACATTGCCTTCCAACACCGGCTTGAATGATTCTCCCTGCATATCATCAGGAATTTGAATACTGAGGTAATCGAGAATGGTAGGTGCAAAGTCAATGTTCTGAACCATCTCATTCACTTCTGTCGCTGCCTCAATGTTATTAGGGAAACGCATCAGTAAAGGCATTTTCATTCCATCTTCGTAAATAAAACGCTTCTCGTAATAACCATGCTGACCTGTAAAGTAGCTTTGATCGCCACAGTAGATGACAATGGTGTTTTCAGTCAAGCCATTTGTATCAAGATAATCGAGAATACGTTTAACATTCTGATCAACACCTGCCACTACCTTTAAATAGTCCTTTATAAAACGCTGATAGGCGTAACTTTTTCCACTTTGTGCTCCCGGAACAACTGTTCCATTTGCAACCTTGGTATCATAATCCTCATTGGCAGCATCGTAGTAAGCATGATAGGCCTCGCGCTGCTCTGGCGTCATTCGTTCCAGCAATTTATAATCCGACAGATCATATGTTCCGTATTTAGGAAAATAATTATAAGCTGTTGTTTCAATATCGCTACGCAAACGATTAACCGCAGAAGAAGCATACTTCTCCCTCGTGCTATAATCATCGTATAGCGTGCCTGGCTCAGGTATTGTTTCTCCTTCGTATAATTCAAGGTTTCTGATCATTGGCATACGCGTTACATGTGGTGCCTTATAATGAACCATTAAGCAAAATGGAGAATTCTTATTATCATCCAGCCAACTTAATGACTGATCGGTGATCACATCGGTTGAATAGCCTTCAACCTGCTGTGTGCTTCCCGTATGAGACTTAAACGTGGGATTATAATAATATCCCTGTCCCCCTCCTTCGGTCAGTATATTCCAATAAGAAAATGCATCGCCCGGGTTCTCTCCCTTTAAATGCCACTTACCTATAACAGCGGTAATGTACCCGTTATTTTGCAATATACGGGGCAATTGCTGCTGAGTATTATCATAAGTCGAACCATTACCATATACGCCATTTTTATGACTGTGTTTACCGGTTAATATGGCAGCTCTGCTAGGCTGACAAATGGAATTTGCACAGTAGCTATTAAAAAATATAGCTCCCTCATCAGCGATTCTGTCAATATTCGGTGTCTGATTAATACCGTCTCCGTATGCACTTATGGTTCGATTGGCATGATCATCTGCCATTATCAAAAGAACATTGGGTTTTTGAGCACTTGAAGCCAACAAAATCACCAATCCAACTATAATTAACAAAGCTCTTTTCATATCAGAATCCCTCTATATTTTAAAACAAAAGGGCTATCGTAAGATAAGCCCTTCCTTTGAATTATTATGTATCTTTTAATTTTTCATAACCTTTTCAGTCATCACAATGCCACCGGCAACCACCTTAACAATGTAAATACCTGTTGGTAATTCAGTAACTGATAACTGTGTCAAATCATTTCCTTTGATCTTTTTAACCAATTTACCTGTTAGATCGATAATACCTATTTCGCTTACCCGGGCATCGCTCAATACATTAACGATCCCGTTGTTATAATAGACTTTTGATGATTGACGAATTTCATCCTCTATGCCGGTAGGAATTTCATTGACCAATACGAAATCATCAAAATATATTTCCAAATCCTCTGCTCTTTCATCATTCCAGTCTACCTGGATTTGAAAAGCGTCATAATCATCAGTTTGCGTTTTAGCTGAGATATCAAAATAGCATTCCATCCAGCCACTTTTATTAGTAGCTAAACCATCTTCACCATCAAACCTGTTTTTAACTACACCGATCCATGTACCCGGATTAGGAGAGCTTACATTATCTGAATTCCATACGCCGGCTTTACCTCTGGGCTTAAGAACCGTAGCAGGTGTACCGCCTGTCACATAAATATTTACCTTAACCGCAGAATAATCGTTTGCTTTAAATGATACTCCTTCAGGCAATTGAAACATTATGGCATCAATTTTATTGCCTCCATTCGTTCCAATGGCATTGGCATTTACTTTTAAAACTGTAGCTGATGAATTAATGGCATCAGGCGAGGGATTAGCTACAAGGCTGGTTGTTTGCAATCCACTGCCTCCAATTGTTACAGGTCCATATTTTAAGGTGGTTTCAAAATCGCAAATTACCACCTGAGCAAATAAACTGCTGGCAAAAAAAACAGTTGTTAAAAGAAGTAATAGTTTTTTCATAACAAATAGATTTAAATAAATGATGCAACAAATCTATAAGCTCTGTCAGCGACAATTAATAAATACACCTATCAACAACTTTCACTGTTTTTTTTCAGCGGTTAAAACACCTATACAAGTAATTTTTAACAACACATTTCTACCTGACTAACTGAACATTGACAAAGCATTAAATTTGAGATATTCAATAAAAAAACAGCACTATGGTTTTTTATATAAATTGATAGATCCTCCATGATTTTATCATATTTAACAGACAAAAAAAGAGAGTCACCCGAAAGCAACTCTCTTTTACGACTATGAATCTATTATGAAATATCTATTCAGCTTGTTTAGTCATGATACAATAATCCTGAATACCTGCTGCAAACAGAGCACCTGCGTATTCTGCCGGAGCTTTAATTTGTAATAAATAGCCTTTCGGAAACTCTATAATGCCCGTTTCCGTATTAAAGGTTCCATAGGTTTCCGGATACAAATTGACCAACCCTGCACTTTGGTCGGCCCAGTCCCAGCCCAGAACAGCCAGATTAAGTGATAACCCGGCATAGTTTACTCCGAACAATTGCTGATCGCGCATTATTTTAACAGTTCCGTTATCGTAATCAAACTGCAAAACCAGGTCCTGATTCTCAGCCCATAAACCAGTCAGAACAGCCTTATCAGCATCTTCATGCCCTGAAATCGTCACTTCATATTCATAGGATGGATGTCCCTCTTCAATGGTCGTTTCATATAAGTCAAACGTTCCAAAAAAGTCTATTAGTGGATGTTCGTCATCTCCAATAGTAATTTCAGCAATAGTACCAACACCATCTGTCATGCCAACCTTGTGGCCTGTTTCTGAGCTTATCAATTTTAAGCGAAAAGTCTTGGAACCATCCATTTCATCATTATCAATTGGTAATATGCTGATGTACTCAGTCAGTGACTCTGCGTAAATTAGATTCCTGGAAGAATTAACTATTTCAAAATCCACTCCTTCAATGGCGGCATTCTCGATTCCTTCAATATCAACCTCAAAACTTACCTGTCCACCCGGCATTGAACTGGCGATATAAACAGGTACCAATAAAGGTTCAACCTCACTTTCAAGTATTCTGTCTTTATTAGTGCTAAAGGCAAAGAAGGCATCCTTGTCATTAAACAGATGATCCTCCTGATCTGTACATGCACCTGCCAGCACTAATAATATAAATGCAATTGAATTATATATTATCTGTTTCATTTTTATTCTGTTAGTTATATCCCTTATTCTGTTCCATATTATCGTTGGCAAACATTTCGTTCTGAGGCACCGGAAAAACAAAACGATAATCACCAGCCTCCAGCTCAATGCCTGATGCCAGCTCACTATCTTCAGGCAATCGCTTAATACCCAGACCCCACCTTTTCAAGTCGATGTAACGGTGTCCTTCATATGCCATTTCCCTGCGACGCTCTTCCTGCAAAAAAGCCAACGCTGTTTCCTGATTATCATCAGGAGCTGCCACAGGCATAGTCAAACGTTTGCTGCGAAGAATATTGAGATCTCCAGCTCCACCAACCAGGTTATTATTCATGATATGAGCCTCAGCCCTTATTAAAAACATTTCTGATAAACGCAGAGCCTTCAAGTCGACAATGTTCGGCCCTACTCCCTTACCATCATGTTTAAATATGGCTGGATTGTTTTGTGTATTGACGCCAAAATAGATATTCGCTCTCACATCATCAGAGGTATATTGATTTTGCAGATCATTACTTGGCGAGAAATACAACTCGCCGTTTGACGGATCGTTAAAAATATTTCCTAAAGCTGGTGATCCCTCAACCCGCGAAAGCTTAAATATCACCTCTGTTTTCTCTTCTGTTTCAAAAGCGTCATTCCAAATATCAGCCACCTCATTTAATTCGGCCAAACGCATCCCTGAATCATCAATTACATCAGATGCAAAAGCTATAGCTGCATCATAATCCTTTTGGTACAATGCCACGCGAGCCATCAAAGCATTGGCTGCAATTTTATTGGCGTTATTACTTCGGAATTCATCTCCCATCAAGGCAATGGCCTGTTGCAGATCGGACTTTACATACTGATAAACATCTGCTTGTGAAATACGCTCAGGATTACCAATGGTTGATTCTAACATATAAGGAACACCCAATACATCAGATGCATCATAGTTATTGGCAAATCCCCTCATTAATTCAAAATGACAATAAGCGCGCATAAAGTAACACTCACCTATTACCTGCCTGATACGCGCATCTTCCACATCAAAACGCTGCGCAACTTCCAGCATACGGTTGGCACGGTCAATGGTATGATACATGTCGCGCCACATGCTGTAAAACTCACCAACATTAGCTGTAAACTCCCAGTTGTGAATGGCGATACCCTGCCCACGGTTTTGTTCAGATAATCGCACATCATCACTCGCACGGGAAGAGACAGCCACTATTGTATGCCCGTTCAAAGACGCATACACCCCAATCATTCCATCCTGCACATCTTCTATGGATTGAAACGCATCTTCATCCACAATGGAATCTTTCGGATTAAGGTCGAGGTAACTATCGCATGCCATAAAGTTCATTGCGACAAGTGCTGACCATATATATTTTATCATTGTTTTCATTGCAATATTCTTTTTAGATTGATTAAAATGCCACATCAACACCCACAGAATAGGTTCTTGCCGCCGGGTATTCATAAGTTGCAATATTGTTGCTGTCCTCCGGATCAAAGCCAGACCAGCTGGTCCAGGTCAGCAGGTTTTGTGCCTGACCATAAATTCGCATCGATTTAATGAAACCTGTTTTCATCAGTATATTTTCAGGTACCCGATAGGCTAACTGCACGTTACGCAGGCGCAAAAACGAAGAATCTTCAATATCTTTTGATGTGATCTGCCGTTCTGTACCCAATCGTTGTATTTCAGTTATATCTCCTGGTTGTTGCCATATATCCAGCATTTTACGCGACATGTTGTACTGGGCGAAATTATGGTTCTCCTGGAAGAACGATTCATTGTTTAATCGCGAATACCCATAGGCATAAGTAAATGCGGCACTTAAATCAAAGCCCTTCCATTTGACAGCAGTTCCAAATCCACCATTCACCGGTGCTTCTGAGGTCCCAAACTTAGCTACCCATGCTGCTTTATTAAAATCACTGGTCACACTGCCATCGGTAGCATAATACATTGGATCTCCTGTAGCAGGATTCACACCTGCCCATTCAGGCAAATAATGAGAGTTTAACGGCAGCCCCACCCGTACGATCGATGTACCGCTTTCGAACTCATCCACTTGTCCCAAATCCAAAATCTCATTATCATTATAAGAAATATTGGCATTGATACTCCATACTAAATTCTGATTGCGGATAACATCATAGTTTACAAGGAACTCAACACCCCGGTTACGCATCTTACCGGCATTAACACGTTTGGCATCGCCAGGGACTCCAGCTGTAGATGACAGGCTCTGTACCAGGAAAAGATCAGATGTTATGTTATTATACACATCAACAGATCCGTTCAAGCGGTTATTGAACAGGTTATAATCGATTCCAAGGTTGGCTTTATGACCGATCTCCCACTTGATATCAGGATCTCCTGAACCTGCCAGTCCAAGCCCCGGCTCACCGTTATAGGATGGTGTACCCCAAACTGTCAACGATTCAAAATCTCCCACTCCCTGGTTACCCGTGGTTCCATAACTGGCACGCAATTTCAGACTATTAACCCATTGAATATTGTCAATAAAGGATTCACGACTGATATCCCAAATAAATCCACCGGAGTACAAAATGGCAAATTGGTTATTGGCGCCAAAAGCTGACGAACCATCGCGCCTGATACTTCCGCTAAAGCTATACTTTTCATTGAATGTATAGTTGAGAATTGTGAATAATGAGAATAAACGGCGCTGACTTTCTCCTCCTCCGACATTCGGGATAAAGTTATTGGTGCTTGTTCCGGGAGTAATAGATGCCATCGACTCCGGTAGTTTTGCACTTAAGCCATATCCTGTAAATCCGAATGACTGATTATAACGGTCACTGTACTCTGAACCCACCAGTACGCCCAGAATATGCTTCTCACCAATTTGCTCCTTATAATCAAGGGTATTGGTAAAGGTTGTTTCAACGCGTCTGTTGGTGCTTTCAGATATATAACCACCCCTGTTTGCCGCGTCATCATTGGCAATGCTTGATTCCCATGAATCAGGACTCACATAACGTTCACCATAGCCCTGGCGATAATCTATACCATATTGTGTTTTGGCTGTCAAAATAGGTAAAATATCCCATTCAGCATTGAACACCCCGACAAACTTGGTATTTTCACCCGTACTTGACATGTATAGAATGCGATCATAGGCATTGGCCCCCGTCAGGGCAAATGACTGGTAATCATTTCCATTATCGAAGTTTCGCTCATTATTGGATGGAAATTTATAAAACCCTCTGTTGTATGTGCCATCGGCTTTATACAGTTCTTCATAAGTATTGGCCAGGTACATGGCTGCAAATGGATTGGCAAGGGCAATACCCCCTTCTGACTCAATGGTATTATTGGAAGCATAACTAAAGGTTGTTGACACTCCAACACGTATTTTTTTCGACACATTATGATCAAGGTTCAATCGCCCTGTATGACGTTTTAAATCCGATCTTTGAGCCAACCCTTCCTGGTAGAAGTTTTGATAAGCCAGGTAAAATTTAGTCTTTTCATTACCTCCGGACATATTGACTTCATGACTTTGTGTTTGGCCGTTTCTTACAAAGACATCCTGCCAGTTGGTATTGATACCACGTAAACGATCTAATTCAGTTTCATGTTGTCCTAAGAGCTCAGGACTTAAACCCGCATTAACAGGGTTTAAAGGACTTAAATCCCAGCCAACACCTTTTTTGGCATATTCTTCAAACCATAACTTTTCAGATGAGTTCATTAACTCAAAGTTATCCTGCGTTTTAACGGACACACCCGCCTGGTAACGGTAATTGATACGGGTTTCTCCGGCTTGTCCCCGTTTAGTCGTGATTAATATCACACCATTTGAGGCGCGTGAACCATAGATAGAGGTAGCAGCTGCATCCTTAAGAACAACTACATTTTCAAAGTCATTGGCATTGAGATTGGCAAAATCACCAGCAGAGATAGGTGTCCCGTCCATAATATAAAGCGGTGCATTACCACCTGTAATAGAAGAAGTACCACGGATACGTACTTTTGCTGATGCCCCGGGCTGTCCTGACCCCGATGAGATAGCCAACCCAGTTGTCTTACCCTGTAACATCTGATCAAATGTTGCTACCGGCACCTGTTCCAACTCTTTAGCCGACACAGTGGTAATGGCACCTTTCAGTCCTACTTTACCCTTACTGCCATAGGCCGTTACCACAATTTCTTCCACCGTTTGTGTATCGTCGCTTAGCGCTACATTTATTACCGACTGACCATTGATAACAACCTCCTGCCTGGCCATACCCACAAACGAAAATACCAGTACCTGAGCTGATCCGTCAACTTCAAGCGTATACTGACCATCAATATTGGTAATGGTGCCTATTGAAGTTCCCTGCACCATTATTGTAGCGCCTGGAATGGGCAGACCATCGGCTTGCCCGCTTACCTTTCCGGTAATTGTTCGTGTTTGAGCCATCAGTACCTGAGAGATACCAAGGGCCAGAAACATGCATAAACTGAATAATCGTTTCATCTGTTAATTTTTATTTTCATATGTCAGATGGAACTCCCAAATAAATGATAGACAACCCATTAAAGCAGGCAGTCCGATTTACTTGTTCGTTTCATTTAATTTTAGTTTAGTTGCTAATAACCAGAGAGAGATGCCTGTTTGATTTCCCTTGGTTGTTCGCATGCTTAACGTTACTGAATACTATTCTTACATTCTATATATTGTATCTCACAGGGAGATGCATTATTTCCATATCAGGAGCAGCGCTTGAGCTGCAGCATTTGGGCTTGCCAGCCAATTGAGGATTGGTGATTTGGTAATAAGTTTCCTGTGGTATTCTATTATGAGTAATTGCAAATTGAAAAGATGCTGGTTAAAAACTGCCCCGGTAAGGCCCTAAATAGTCGAACTTTAAGTCCTGACAATAGTTGCAAGGATTTAGATTGCTTATCCGGGGCAGATTGTGTTTCCGGCTTAATTAAATTATCCTGTTTATTAATTTAAACCTCTGTCACGCTCGTTAGCGTTTTGTAATTTTAACTGTCCTGGTTGCTCCATCAACCGTTGTAACGTTTACAATGTATAAGCCACTTCCTAGTCGGCCCATGTTAACAGCAGTAATGTTGCTACCCGTTTCAGAAAGAACTATGACACCTGCTAAATTGTATACCTCAACGTTTGTCACTGTCTCACCTGCAATGCGCAAGATGTCGGAAACAGGATTTGGACCAACTGATACATTCGCTTCTGTTGCAGATTCAAGCGATGTAACGACATCCATTGGCCATGAGTATAATTCGCTCACTTCATTTAAGGTACCTTCCGAATGCATGATATAAACAACACGACCGTGTCCGTAAATAGCTCTAATACCACTTTGAGCTGTATATGTATCATCTAAAATAACTTCGTAAATATTCATTCCATCAGTAACAAATACCTGTTCTGAACCAGCCGTTCCAACACTATATACAGCATAGTAATTAATAGTTCCAGTTCTGCTAATTGCTGTAAGGTTCATTCCATTTGCTGCCTCACCAAGGCGAGTTGCAGAAGGTGTTCCAGCAGTTAAATCAACGCTATACAATCCTTTTCCTAAAGTAGCATCAGTTGCAAAAAAGAATAAATAATCACCTGATACTGTAACAGATTCAATCTCATCTGACACATCAGTTCCATTTATCTCAACAAAAACAGTAGCATTAGCCAATGGTGCAGGAACAACAGAATATAGCTTTGATACTCCTTCAGTAACTTCTGCTCCAAGGTACATTTTAGTACCATAGGCTGCAATGTTCTCTACCGATGATTTGCATGCATACATGCCACCAACCTTAAGTGTTTCTGCATTATAATCACCACCGTGAACAATTATTCGATTATACCCCGCTAATTCATCAGCAGCAAAAATAATTGGTGTCCCACCAATATCCATCGTTGTGTTAACAGCATTATTCGTAGAATAACTTGGATTAGTTGAGAAGCCTGTTAAGTTGCTAAATACAGGAGCATTAACATCGTCAGTAAAATCTAATGAACACCATTGATCACTGGCCCATCCAAATGCCGGTTGCACATTCATCTCAAAATAAAGAATATTACCAATAGCAATAATCTTTGTATTTGGTAATATAATATAAGTGCCAATTTGAACACCTCCTGTTCCTAACTCATCTGGCATATAAAGCATGTTATCACTTCCAACCCAAATGTAGGTGCCATTATCTAAACGTACTACGTTGTTGATAATGTCAACCTGCGATTCTGCAATTGTGGTAACACTACCGTTCTGAATTTGCTTAATTGTATTACCTTCAGCCCACCAACTAGTCCATGTACCATCTTGCGCACCTTGAAGAAATTGAATGGTCTCTGATGGTAAAGTCGTAATTGCTGAATAAGATGATCCCATTAATCCAACATTGGTATACTTTAAATGCTCGTTAGTACCATCGTCAGATAATGTCAGCATTTGTCCGCCGTAACGTACAGCCTGACGAACAGGCCCTTCCGTTAAACCTCCATTTGTCCATGAACCTGTGTTTTGACCAAACAAAGTTGTTGCAGCCATAACTGCTGCCAATAAAAATGTAAATCTTTTCATAGTGAATATATTAAATTAATAAATGAAGGTTCCGTTGAACCTTTAAAGAGTTAATAGCTATCAGGCAGGAGATTAAACCACCCCGCCTTTGGCACCCCTCCTTGAAAAGGAGGGGAATTATAACAATTACCTTACTCAATTTCTATGTTCCGGCTGAATTGAGTGAGGTTGCCATTATTATCAGTTACCCGAACACTGATGACATAGGAGCCCGACATAATATCATAGGGTATTTCGCCATTGAACACGATATAGTTTTCTAACGTCTGAGTGCTACCGCTAATCTCTACTATTTCCTCATCGGGTCTCCACGGATCGTCCCATCCTTTAAGTACAGGACTAATGCCTAAAACACATTCTTTAAGCCCACTTCCACCTTCATCGCTAAAATGGGCATTGAGGTATATGATCTGTCCCCTGAAGTATTTCTGTCCAATGGCAGGTGTTTCCATTTCTACCGAGGGGCTAATTGTATCATTGTCGTTCTCGCAACCAGAAACCATTAGTAGTAGCGCCAGGGCTGCAATAATGCATTTAAATTGTTTCATAATAATTTGATTTAATGGCGGATGTAAAAACCGCCCCCCGATCATGGGAATAGGGGAGCCGGTTTTTTCAACCTTGCCTACGCTTTTACAAATCGCTTAACTGTTTTATTCGTTTCTGTAATTACTTCTATCATATAGATGCCCGGGGCCAGATCAGAAATATTAATCCGGTTATGAAGGCCCAAACCATCTCTCACAAGCTTAAGCACCTCACCGGATATACCAAGCACACGTACTTCCTTAACCTTATTGTTAGTGTCGGCCACCTGAATATTTAGTATATCATTTGCCGGGTTAGGGTATAATTTAAAGCTGTCAGCCTCCAGGTCATCCATACCCACACGGTGTTTCACTTTGGCCTTAAGGTCGAACACAGCACTACCAAAAAATCCATCGTAAACCGAAATTTTAATACCTGCTGTACCAAGGGCAAGCGGAGAGAGTACAAGGCTACGATCCATTTCGAACATATCAACATAGCTTGTGCCTGTGTTGACGACTGAATAGTTAATGGCATCACCATCCGGGTCGCTGAAATAATCATCCAGGTCAATCTCATGGGTAAAATCGCCCTCCAGTACCAGCACTACTTCCTCCAAAGGATTCACCATTTCGGGCGCGCGGTTGGTATGGTTCACCACCAGGTTGATCCTGGTTTTATTGGCATTTCCATGTTCATCGGTGGCCACCACAACTAGGCGGTAGTCATCTGATGAATCTTCATAACCCGGTGTCAGCGTCAGGTATACCGTCCCATTCTTCTCTTCATACTCAGCAAAATCAATCGTCTCAGTCAGATCATAAGTAAAGGCATCACCTTCCGGATCACTGGCAGTAATGACCTGAACCAGGGTATCGCCTTCCTGCATATCAATGTTTAGGAATAGGTCATTCACAAACTGAGGGCCTTTATTCTTATCCAGTATCATCTCCACTTCCACTTCCTGGTTAACAGGGTCGTTGGTAGCAATGGTTAAAATGGCTTTGTTCATGCCCTGGGAAGCTTGTTCCGGGTTGAATTCAACCGGTACCGTCAGGCTCTCGCCAGCAGCTACACTGCCAATATATTTCACTTGCGGTGTGGCCCAGCCCGCTACCTTATAGGTTTCTTCACCTGCCAGCACCAGGTTACAAGCCAGCCCAAAACCGCTTACACTGGTCATCTCAGCCCATGCATCCCGATTACCATAATAAGAAGTGTTCTCCAGTCTTTCTTCAAGATTCACATAACCTTGAGGATAATATATCTCTTCAGGGTAAGTAATACTAATAAAGAACTCCTCATTGGGGAAGAAGGTCATCTCCTCATCCAGTTCAATTGTAATAAGCCTACCCGAAGCTTGTTCGGCCGGCTCATTCTCCTGGTGCAGGTATTCCATTGAATACAATACTTCCGAATTATTGGGGTTAGCCTCACCCGATAATATTTCAATGGTCAGTTTACTATTCAGGCTTTCCTCCCATAAAAAGAAGGTTTGAACATGTGTCAGGTTAAAACCATCAGCCGGAGCTTTGAATCGTGTAGCCGAACGATATAAAGCAGTACCTGCAAAACCGATGGCACCATCTGCTTCACGCTTATCGCTGTATGCCATTAAACGATTGAAGTTCACTTCATTCTGAGTTCCTTTTAGAACCGACGAAGCCTGAGCCTTCCCACCTTTTAACGAAGATGCACTGATAAATGAACCATGGGCACCTGAAGCTTCCATTGTCTCTTCCGGACGCTCATAAGCCATGCTAAAATTATAGCTAAGTTCCGACTCACCGGCAGTGTTATCAATCACCATATTGCGCATTTGCACATCAGCATCCGATTGCGCATATACATACATGTCATCTCCTGAAATTGAAATGGATGGTGGATTATAATAATTGACTGACAGGGGTATTTCAACATTGGCATTTTCTGCTTTATCGGTGTATACTGTGATGATATCACTATAATCACCAACCAGCTCCGGTGTTACCCTTACAGCAAACGTTTCACTTTGTCCGGGACGTAAAGTATGGTTCAATAAAGAGTAAGATATATCATACCAGCCATCAATGGCCTCACCGGTTCCAAATTTGGTATCATCCCCCAATAAGGCTCCATTATAGGCTGAAGCGCTTTTCAATCGTAATCCTTTGATTAAGATATCATCTGTACCCGTATTGGTCACTGTAAACGTACTATCATAACTTGTGTAGTTGCCATTCCCTAGTTCGATAACCATCTTACCACCCAGTTCCAGTGCCTGTGGTAAGTCCAGTACCTGTTCTCCATTCACGATTAAGGTGGCCGGTATTGTAAACTCCGGTTGATCCGGTGTATTATTCGCCAAACTGATTACACCTGAGTATTCACCACCATAAACGGTTGTGGCATCAAATACCAGGTCAAAATCTTTAGACGATTCTGCCGGAATGGTATAAGACATTTTAGGTACGTAGGTAAGTGTCAATCCTGGCGTTAACCTTCGTTGTCCACGTTTCTTATAAGTCGTTCCTTTGCTACCATCGTGGTTCTCCATGGCTACTATACCCATCTTTTGCGTATAGTCGCGTTCATAATCATGGAACTTATAGAGCATTTTGATGGTTCCATCCTTGTAAAGAATCAGTTGGAAGGACATCGGCTCACCGTCATTGAACATGGTAATCATGTTGTTATACTGGATGATCGCCTTTTCTTCGTCGGCCCACATATATTGCCCCGGATTACGATACCATGCCGGATTTGTAGAGGTAATAAACCCATGGAATGGCGCAATGTAATTGCTTATACCTGCATCAGGATCAGGCGCAACCTCATTTCCTCCATAGAACAAACCATTAATATCCTGCCCATCACTAAATGTAACAACACCACCAAAACCTACATAAAGACTATCGTATTCAACACCGTAGAAGTTAAAATCAAACGGCAGAGCCCGTTTCTTAAAGTAACCTCCTGCTTTCCAAAAATCATCACCATACTGAACGGCATTTTCAGGTTCAGCAATATCAAACCAATAGTGCTCAGGATCGTTCTCACTGGTACTTTCAATCAAATGATAATCAAAGTTGGTGCCCAAGGTCGTATTTCCTTTTTCCCACACCTTTAACCATTGTGTTCCTCCCGTACTTAGCTCCATTGGATTTTTACCACTATTATTCACCCTTAGGGTTCGTGTCAGTGTTTCTCCAAAATTTAAGGACTCATTGTAAGAACTTGTGCCGCTGCTGATCACCGGTGCTTCAATAATGGTACCGGTGATATTCAGTGTGAAAACAGTGCCCTTATCATCGGTAAAAGTGATCACATCATTAACAGTACCTAATGTACCGGCATCAATGCTAAAGGTATATTTGGCTTTACCGTTCGGATTCAATTTAGCCGGTAAATAGCCATCGATGCTATAGTTGCCATTGGCGCTTACCACAGAAATAATGTTACCTGAAGCCTTACCTTCATTGGCAACCAACACTGACATTTCTTTTGAACCGCCCTGGAATACTTCACCGAAATCAAGACTGGCTTCAGATAGTTGATAATCAACCACACCGCCTGAAGTGATGTTTAGGTTCGCTGCGTGAAAAATACTACCATTGACAGGATCGTTGGATGCGACGCCAATACGTTCTACAAAATCACTTACAAACAAGGTGTCGGTATCTATGGTATACCCAATTGTTACAGACTGTCCTGCAGGTATGGTACCCGAGGCATTTGTCACCTGCGTTACTGCCCCGTATCCCGGACTCTTAAAGCTATAGTAATAGCCGGAACGAGGTGTTACCAGTGTCGGATTATACGACGCCGGTGCAGATGAGACACCCTGGTAATTGTAATGCCATCTGCCGGCCAGCATTAACCCATCTTCTTTTTCTTTGTCCTCTATGGCAATCAGTGTCTGGAAACGGCCATTGTAATCATCACCTGCTTCGCCAATATCTTTAAAATGGATATCAATATCACCACTGTCCCAGAGTATAATCTGGTAGGTCATCTCCTCTTCAAAAGGCGGTGGGGCCAAACCATCTTCAACAGACTCTCTATAGGATTGGCGAATACCATCATACTGCACCACGAATCGATCAGGAAATGACTGTACATAAATATGTCCCAGGTCGCCCTGCGTAATATCCATCAGGAACATTTGTCCATTGGCTGAAATATAGCGTCGGTTATTGTCCCGATATCTATACATCAAACTACTGGTATTAAATCGATAACGCGTGTCAAAACTTAATAAGCCCGATCTATTGGTGATATAGATACTGTCTTCCGGCAAGCCAAAGAAAGGGAAATCAAAACCCATTTCGACCTGGTAATAATCCTCTTCAGGGTTATCAATGAAGAAAGGTAATATATCTGTTCCCGTGGCAGCAATATCGTTCCATTCAAAAGCTGGCGTTGACAAGTTTCCTTCTTTAACCACACCTGTATAACCTGATTTATGCTCCCAGCTATCCACATCTACTATGGTTTCTTCACCAAACTTAGGCACATAGTAATCCAATGGATATCCACCTGTATTCGTTAAGGTAAATGAACCTGTGACCACATCACCCAGGGTCAAATCGTTAAAATCAGTGCTCAAAGGTGATATTTCTGCTTTTGGTGGCTCAATACCAACACCATACAGTGTAAAACGGTATTCATAACCCGTTTTATCGTGTAATATCACTTCACAGTTTTGAGCTCCCGCCGCCTCAGGCGAGAAACGTACATTTAAGCGGATGGTTTCCTGTGATTTGATGATAGGACCAAGGCTATAATCCAATGTAAACAATGGATTTGATAATTCAATATCCAGTGCATTACCATCTGAAGCAAAGTGACCATAGCCCAGGTTGGCAATTTCTATTTCCTTTTCAACACTGTTACCAATAAACACCGATCGGTAATCAACAATACCGGCTGATATTAATTCAGGTTGGTGTCCACGAACTGTAAAATCAACTCCAACACGCTGTAGCTCTTTTCCCGTCTCATTGGTAAATAAGCTCAGCCCTGCTTTGTAATCACCGTTAGCCAGCCTGGTAGCATCCAGCTCCATGGCCACCATTTGATTCCCACCAGAGGTAACGCGTCCGCTATCGGGACTCAGAGTAATGTAATTTTCCAGGGCCTCGTACTCACTACCTGCACCAATTACCCACACACGATCGTTTTGATAGATCAATTCTTCCAGCATTGTCCACGACTGGCCCATATTGGTACTGTAGTAACAGTTCTCTGAATTAGCATTGAATTCTTCAATACCAGCGGCCAACGGACTTGTTGGGCCGGCAGGCACATGAACTGCTACCCAAAAATAACTGTCAGGTGCAAAATAAAACTGATCTTTCAGCTCGATCTGATAAAACCATGCTCCATCAGGTTTATCTGCTTCAAACTGATCCTCATATATCAACTTGGCATTATTAATATCGTAACCGCTATACAATTGAATTGTAATGGTACGATCCAGATCTTCAGGAATATGATTCAATGCAAGCTCCAGGTCAGTGAGGTTAAAACCCGAAACAACTTTTACCTGGTCTCCACCAATGAAATCTGTATTGTTTTCGTCACCTTTTTCTATATAGTAACGTATGGCCGCTGAGTTGGACAAACTCAGGTCCGTCTCCCCCATAAATAACATATATGGAGGAATGTCCTGCCACAACCAGTTGTATGTTTCTTTTTGTCCGTATGGTACAATTTCAGGACGATCCACCTCGTATGATGAGATGGTGTGACGATATGGCACAGGCGCAGAATTGGTAATAACTACCGGTTCGGCATTGTCATATACATCAATCACTGATGAGTGACGCGGTGTACTCCACCACTTCAGGTCACCTTCACCTACGTTATTGATGGTAAACTCACCTTCGCCTTTCAATGACATTGTAGCATCGATAGCTATCGGTCCCACATTCTCCGGATTAATCACCACCGTTGGTCCTGCATTGGTGCTACGCATCAATACATCGCTTAAGGGACCAAAATTCATAAAGCGATCAACAGCCCGCATAGCAAAATAATACTCTGTTAATGCATCCAGATCTTCAATGACATATTCCATCATATCCCCAGCCTGACGACGTTCTACAGGAATAATTATTTTCTTCGCCTGGTCTAAGCTCAACTCAGTAAAAGGAACTGTAGAATAATACAATTCAAACTCATAAGGTCTGAGATCATCCTCATCAACCGGCACTGTCCAGTTTAAGATCGCATAATCCTGAGCAATATTAGTAACAGCAAAATCGGCAATTGCATCAGGTGCAATTCCACTGTTTTCCTGCATAGATGCCACTGCATCAATTAATCCAACACCCAGCTTACCACTATACTGTTCGTTATGCTCAATAGTATAAATAGCATCATAATCGGCGCCAGTGATTAAACGACGCTTCAGGTCGTCACGAGTAAAATCATCACCCTGATATTTTGAAACGATCAGAGCAGCTAGTCCTGCCACATGAGGACAGGCCATGGATGTACCATCCAAATAGCCGTATTTATTATCAGGCATCGTACTCAGCACTCCGGACTTATCGTTGTAATCCATATCACCACCAGGCGCAGCAATACTAATATGTGGTCCATAATTACTGTAGCTGGCACGCTCGTTCTTATCTGTAGTAGAAGCCACATCAATGGCACTTTCGTATGCTCCCGGATAGTGAGGTTCCGGGTCATTGTCATTACCCGCGGCAAAAATAACTACTCCTCCGCGCATTGGGCTACCAGGATAATTCCCGGCTTCGGCCACGAAGTAATCAATGGCGTCCAAAACAGCTTGCTCATAGATGTGTGGCACAGTATAGCCCCATGAGTTCTGAGAAATAACCGCTCCGTTATCGGCCGAATATATAAAGGCCTGTGGCACGTACAATTTCGAACCCGAATAGCCCCATATATCACATGACATTAGTTTTACACCATCACCATTTCCGGTACCCCCGGCAACACCGGCAACACCTATACCATTGTTATTGACAGCGGCCACTGTTCCGGCCACGTGTGTACCATGGTAACCCGGGTTGATCTCACCCATCTGGTCTGAGAAGTTGTAACCATGAATATCATCTACAAAACCATTTCCATCATCATCTTTACCTGCAACACCATTTAACTCAGCCTTGTTAACCCATAAGTTATCGATCAGATCTTCATGCTTAATATCTATACCATGGTCAACGATAGCCACCACAACGTTGCTGGCACCAGCTGTTTCCTTCCAAACATTCTCTACATTTATATCGGCACCTGCTAATCCTCCTGTTTGACCGGTATTTTTGTAGTGCCACTGATCTTTCAGGTAAGGATCATCAAATAATTCGCTGGTCGCTCCTTTTAGACCAGAAGGTCTGTCAACAATACTTGCCTTAACAGGCTGTTGTATCTTTTCATATTCCGGCTCAGCATACTGAACCTCCGGTAAAGCATTATACAACTCAGCTATTTCACCGGCATCCAGCTCCTCGTCAATTTCCATCACATACCAAAGATGAAGACCATGCTTACGATGCCTGTTTTCAAATTTTGGTGAATAGGGAAATAAACGGGTCATCTGAACCGCCTTCACATCGTTATTCAACTTATCAATGCGCTCAAAGCCGGTTATCACAACTCCAGTCTTTCGCGCTGTCTTTAAGTTGCTCTCTATCCCCTGCAAACCGGGTTGTAACTTCACTTTTACAATACCCTTTTGAATTCCCTTCTTAAACTCCTGTCCTTCCACAGACCGGCATATACCCAGAAAGAGCATGAGTATTAAGAATACTTTAGTTATACGTAGTAATTGTTTCATTTGATTTTATCTGTTTACTCTGATTTAATTGTGACTATTTATTATTACAGGAAGCTCAGTGTATTAAACCAAGCGCAGTTTGAACAGCTCTTTGATCATGCTCATCCATGATTGTTTCCTGGCTGATTTCCTGGGAGCATTCAGATTCCCGGATTCCAGATGAAGCATGATCTTTTTTAAGGCCTCATTCTCCAGCATCCTTTTTTCATATAAGCTTTCTATTTCCCTGTCGATTTTTTCTTCATTAAAGGCCATCTCAATTCTTATTGATATTGATGGGTCAAATATATCGGCAGGTAAAACCTTTAAAAATTTTAACACCCCCACATGACTAGCAGAAAGAGAAAACATACCCTTATTTGACTACAACAGGGGCTATTGGCAGTACAACATCACTACAACACCAAAGTCTTAAATGTTAGTTTTCAGCATCTTAATGAATTTGTGTTTTAGAAGAGAAAATGAGTAGTTACCTTAATGATTCCTCATCGGATGACGATTTATGATAGGTAAGTGCTATGCGATGCGTTAATGAAAATGAACCAGCACATGATATCGGGGTTAACAGATAATAATGGCTGGCCATTGTTTTATTAGCAGGCTGTAGGTCGGCCATAGCTAATGTTCGATTGTGTATAAATTATATGTGAGGAGTTGAGGAGTTTATTGGTCGAACTGCTTAACTGTTAAACTGCCACCCTATCTGTATCGGGTTCAGCCCATTCAGGGCTGATGTCAGGTGCTTAAGACTAGCTCCGGCCAACGATGATTATTCATGTTATGTGCCTTCAGGACATAGATTTAGGCAGTGCTGCCGTGCGAGTGCGGTAGCGAAGGAGACTTATTCTGTATCGGCAATTATGGAGCCTCAATCAATAAATTATACTAAGCGATAGGTTCAACGTCACACCACAAGTAACTACAAACTTGACAAATAGGTAATCAAATTAACATCGGTGTTAGTCAAATCCAATTTCTTACGCAATCTTGTACGGGCGGCCTCCACACTCCTTACATTTTGTTTGGTTATGGCTGATATTTCTTTGGTGGTCATGTTTAAGCTCAGAAAAGCTGAAAGTCGTATCTCATTGGGTGTCAGATCGGGATGGGCCAACCTCAGGTTTTCATAAAACTGCTCATGCACTTGTTGAAAGCGCAGCTCAAAGTCTTCCCATACATCCTGATCAGTGATACCCTGTACATCAAAAATGACACTTTGTATTTTTTGAGATGCCTTAGCAGGCAGGTCTGTTTTTAGCTCCTGTAAGCTATTGGTTATGGAATTGAGCACTTCATTTTTTTTCACCAGGTACATCACGTTTGTAGCTAACTCCTTATTTTTATTTAACAGATCATCTTCCAGCTTTTCTTTTTCCAGCCTTGTTTTCTTGGATCTTAAACGCGTTAAATTAAGAATTAAGAGAGCGATAATTAAACCAACCAATAATAAAGCAACTAACAAGCTAATGTATAAACGTTGTTTTTTGGCCTCCAACTCCTTTTGTTCTTCAAGCTTTGAATAATCATACTTCAATTGCATTTTAGCCAGCTCCGCAATGTTCTTCATATTGAACAGACTATCCTGCAAAGCCCTGTTTTCCTCTAAGAAAGCAACTGACTCTTCATAGCGTTTAAGTTGTTTTGCCGATTGGTAAAGCACTTCCGTCGCCTCAAGTTTGTGGTTCATGGAGTGAATTTTATCCCCATGATCATAGGCCAGCATGCTGTATTTATATGCCTCCTCATATTCACGGGCAAACAAATGAAAATTGGCCTTATGGGTGGCAGCTACCGCAATCAATCGGCTGTCTTCCATTTTAAGTGCTAAGCGATACGATACATCGGAATAATAACGTGCACTATCTAACTCATTAAGTGAGCGGTAAGCATCTGCCAGGTTATTATACAACGGAATGATGAAATCTTCGGCAGGATAATCTTTATAATTATCTATGCCTCTGTGAAAATAACTTATGGCACTTTTAAAATCCTCTTTCTCATTATAGATCAGCCCAATGTTATTATAGGTGCCACTCAAATGCCGACGTTCATTTTCTGCTTCCTCTTCATCCATCTCCTTAAATACATTTAAGGCTTTAAAGAAATATTCAAGGCCATCGTCCAGATCATCGAACTTAAGATTCAAGGTACCCAAATTATTAAAAGAGTAAAAAACGAACTTCTTATAACCTTTTTCCTCGGCTGTATTCAGAGCATCAAAATAATAACGTCCTCCCAATTCATAATTACCAATACTAACATGCAGTGCACCCAGTTTATTATTAATATCGGTTATCAAAAAAGCATGGTTTATTTCCCTGGCTATTTCCAATGCATCCTGAAGTATATTGATCCCTTCCAACACGTCTGTTTTACGCACATAACCGGCCAATACCAACATATTACGTATCTCATCTTCCCCCTGTTCGGCATTATCAACTTCCAAACGCAGACTATCCTCAATGAACTTATTTTGAGAATAAAGGTCATTGAAGCACAGGAACAAACCCAAAGAAATTAATATGAGATATGTTTTAACCACTTATTTTTAATTACGGATGGTTCAACGCTATTTATCTATCGTCTTCGTTCAAAAATAGGCAGAAATTTAATAGCAATAAAATAAATAACCGAATTGTTGGTTCATCTCCGATTAACAACAAGCCATAATTTTAACACTATGCGGAGTCCTGCTTTTCATTGCATCTATTTAATATAATATCATTGGATGCAATCTTCCACGATTCCCATTTCAGCCGTTTTTGAGCCTTAATTCGCACCAAGATTTCTTACATGTTCCTCTCAATAATTCATGAGTTGCCGGGTAATTCTTGCGAATGCTTCGGTAATTCTTCGGGACGGCTTCGGTAATCCTTCGACCCTTCTTCGGTATTTCTTCGGTAATGCTTCGGATCAACCTCGCTGTTAGCGAGGTTGATCCGAAGAAGACCCCTGTTTGGTACCTATCCGGCAGGTTTGTGATAGTTGCGTGGAATGTGGCAAGCACAAATGATTAAGGATGTCATAATAACATTTATAATATATTTTATTGTTATTTGACTTGTGGATTACAATTGCCTTTGGCTTGCCAACCATGCAAACATATGCCAAAGCATCTTGAGCCATTAGTTCAAAACCTTATCTACAAACACAGGTATCTCAGTCACTTCGGAAAGCCCAGCCAACTATAACGAGTACACATGAGTAATCAGGTATTTATTAATGTTATTAATCCATTTAAGGGCTCTGCCCACGAGTGTTCGAAAAGATTCAAACATTCACATATATAGTGTTTTGCCAGCTGTAAATCAGCTCTCCTCCTGGCAAGGAGAGGGGAGGTGGTTTTAAGTCTTTTTTATAAATTAGTTTTCAACAATATAAGAAAGATATAAAAAGTAACCGGCCAGAAATGATTTATAGGAGATAACTATTGAGAAACAGAGCAACTCCAGCGGAATGTGAACTTTGGAATTACCTTAAAGGAAAAAGAATATGCAATCTGAAGTTTAGGCGACAACATTCTATTGGGCAATACATTCTGGATTTTTATTG